>JBBILO010000001.1:0-111948 GCA_037444855.1 Candidatus Roizmanbacteria bacterium
GAGAAAATGTTTATGGTTGTCAGGGATATTTTGTTGTTCCGGACCTTGGAATTAGAAAAGCACTGGAACCGGGTAATAATTTTTTCGAATTTACTCCAAAAGAAAAAAAACTGATTCTTTTTTCCTGTGGAATGGGAATGTATCGGGGGAGGATTGAGGTAATAGATTGACATTCCAAACTTTTTATCCTATAATAAAAATATGAGAGAGAGAGAGAGGAAATTATTACGAGATTAAAACAGAAAATTAGTGGAGTTTATAACAGATCTTCGTTTCTTCCAATAGAGCCTCAATCTTCTCAATGGGATAATTTTTATAGAAAGCGACAAGAAAATAATGTTGAAATAGATGAAAGTAAATATTTACTTTATTATTTAGCTTTTAAAGAATTAGGTTTTTTAAATAATTTAACTACCGAAGCGAGAATTCTTCAGTTAGGAGTTGGTCATGGAAGAACTTTGAAGACAATTATAGAGAGAGAAAAAGGATTGAGTGCTATAGGATTAGATATTTCTTTTTTATCGCTAAATCAATTAAAAAAGTCAAGTTCTTATCTGAATGTAATTCAAGGAGATGCTTTGTCTTTGCCATTTGCGAGTAATTCATTCGATAGGATATTTGAAGTAGGCGTTGTGGAACATTTTTATGAATTTGATGATTTTCAAGGTTTTGTCGTTAACAGAGAATTAATAATTAGTAGTTTTAGAGAATTATATCGGACGCTTAAACCTAACGGTATGGTAGGATTTATTCAGCCATCAAAACATAGCGTAGTAAAGCTTTCTCAAAGAATAGATGAATTTTTAGGGAAATGGGAATTTGGCTTTCAGGAAAATTTTGCTATTAGTGAATTCTGTCAATTAGTAGCTATTGCAGGATTTAAAGATATTCATTATTTAATTATTCAAGCACCAAAAGATTTTCCAAAGAGAGTGATTATAGGGGATAAACTTACAAAAATATTTTATAATTTAACAGGTCAATATCGAAAAGCAGAATTAACTGGAGCCCTGTTTTGTTTAACAGCTAAAAAATGAAAGTAATTAATCTTTATCTCAATTCCAATAATCAAGAGAAAAAAGAGGTGATTAGCGAAGTAATAAAAGCAGTTAAAAAACAATTATTATTGCCGCTCAGCTTTCGCATTTTTATTGAAAACTTAAAAATTAACATCAGCGAGACGCCTTTAAATAATTTAACTGCAAAAGGAGCTTATTTAAGGGCTAAAAAAATTCAAGTAGTTAAAAATGATAGTCAGACGATTTATGTCGGGATGGAAAGCGGTTTGGTGAGAAGGAATAAAGTTTGGTTTGAAGAATGCTGGGTTTGTCTTTTGTATCAATCAAAAAAATATTATGGTTATTCTTCTGGACTAATGCTTCCAAAAAAAATTGTTGAACAATTAAATACTAAAAGACATGTAGCAATAATGAAAGAATTAGAAAAAGTTAACAACCTTTCATCAAAAGATACTTGGGGGCATTATACAAAAAAAATTATTCCAAGACGAATCAGTTTTTATGAATCATTTCGAAATGCTTTTATTTCTTTTTTAATTGAGAATTTTAAATAATTTTTTAAACCTTCCCTAATATCAATAAACGCCAGTTTTGACCACGGAATTATGGTTTTATGAAAAAATTTAATTTCTTTAGCATCATCATTCACTTGCATTTTTTTTATCTTATCGTCGCTAATTTTTTGATAAAAGATTAAACAGAGAGGTTGATAATTTACTCCTTTATAAGGATAAAAACCAACATAAGTGCCAAGAATGTTTGGATTTTTTATTTCTAAATTAATTTCCTCTTTTACCTCTCTTTTGACGGCTTCTTCAGCTGTTTCTTTAAACTCAACAAAACCTCCTGGCAAATCCCAAAAATCTTTTTTTGGCGGAAATTTTCTTTTAACAAAGAGAATTTCTCCTTTTTTATTTTCTAAAATAATGGCGGTTGTTGGGATTGGATTGAGATAAAAATGAAAGCCACAAAAAGAACAATCGATTAATTTATTTTTAATTAACTGAATTGGTTTCCCACAATTTGGACAAAAGCGAAAAAATTCTTTCATTTTTTAATTATAAAAAAATCTATAATTTATTTAATGGCTAAAAAGAAAATCAAACAACTACCTTCATTTGAACGACCGCGAGAAAAACTTCTTCGTTATGGACCAAGTCGTTTGACTGAAGCTGAACTGCTGGCGATTATTTTTGGTACCGGGAGTAAAAAAGAGGATGTCGTTTCCTTATCAAAAAAAATTTTAGAAAGGTTGGGAGAAGAAAGATTGACCGAACTTAAAATGGGAGACTTATTATCAATTCAGGAATTAGGACAAGTTAAAAAATGTCAGTTGTTAGCTTTGGTTGAGTTGGGAAGAAGATGGTTTGGAGAAAAAAGAAAGATACAGATTTTGCAACCAAAAGATATATTTGAAGAATTAAGAGAGTTTCGCGATAAGAAAAAGGAATATTTTTTTGTATTTTATTTAGATACAAGAAATACTGAGATTAAAAGAGAGCTGATTTCGGTTGGGAGTTTAAATAGCAATATCGCTCATCCAAGAGAAATTTTTGAACCAGCAATTCGCTATTTATCGGCTCAAATTATTTTAGTTCATAATCATCCTTCAGGTGATCCTCAACCTTCAGAAGAAGATTTGGAATTAACGAGAAAAATTGTTGAAGGAGGAAAGATTTTAGGGATTGAGGTTTTAGATCATGTGGTCATTACCAAAGAGAATTATTTTAGTTTTGCTGAAAATAAATTATTATAACATAAATTGTCATTCACGACTTGAGCAAGAATCCTTATTCCCCCATACAAATGGGGATTTTAACCTCAACATCGTTCCCGTGAAGAAGGGAATCTTAATTAAATAAAAAAAAGATCCCCGCTTTTGCGGGGATGAAAAAATAGGTATTTTTATAAATCACCGCGCGCGGTTAGAAAATTATTTTGATTTAGTTTTAACAGGTATTCTTTTTGGTTTGGCTTCCTCGGCAATTTTTGCCGTCACCACAACCACCCCATCCTCGACTTTCGCCTCTAAAGTTTTTTCATCGATTGGTCGAGGAATGGTAGCTGTATAATCAAATGAAGCGACTCGATCCATTCGGTAGACAACCTTTTTTTTCTTTTTTTCTTCCTCGCTTTCTTCCACCTTGGCCTTAATGCGAAGGACTCCATCTTCGAAAGTGACATCGACTTTATCTGCGGGAACGCCAGGAACAGCGGCTTTGACAACAACTTTATCATCTTCTTCATAAATATCAAGGCCTTCGGTTAAGGTGAGTTCTGGCCATTCTTCTTCATCTTCTGGCCAAAAAGTGCGAATCCAAGAGCGAGGAAAGAATGGATCAAACCTCACGATGGCCATATTTTTTCACCCCCTTTCTTTTTATTAACTGATAACACACATTTTATATTAGCAGTCTATCATATAGTTTGCTAATTTGTCAAGAGGTAAATTAATTCCTTAGCAAACACTTGACAAGTTTGCTAATTTGTTATATTATTTTTATATGGTAAATATTAATTATCAACCACCAATTGAGGACAAACCATTAGAAAAGTTTACGATTAATTTTACTGATTTAGCAAGAAAAAGAAAGCTTGATCCTGTTATTGGTCGAGATCAAGAGATAAGACGTGTTATTCAAATTTTATCAAGACGATTAAAAAATAACCCGGCTCTTTTAGGTGATCCTGGCGTGGGAAAAACAGCTATTATCGAAGGATTGGCTCAAAGAATTGTTGACGGAGATGTGCCAACGAGCCTTAAAAATAAAGAGATCGTTGCTTTAGATTTAGCTAGTCTTTTAGCCGGTGCAGCTTATCGGGGAGAGTTTGAACAGCGATTAAAAAAACTTCTTGAAGAGATTGAAAAAAGTGATGGAAAATATATTCTGTTTATTGATGAGCTTCATACCTTAGTGGGTGCTGGTGCGGCTGAGGGAGCAGTTGATGCTTCCAATATGCTCAAGCCTGCTTTAGCTCGTGGATTAATTCGCGTTATTGGAGCAACAACTGTTAAAGAATATCGTCAATATGTGGAAAAAGACGCGGCTTTAGAGCGAAGGTTCCAACCAGTTTATATTGATGAGCCAACCTCTGAGGATACTTTAGCCATCCTCCGGGGAATTAAAGAAAAATACGAAGCCCATCATGGAATTAAAATATCCGATGACGCTTTGATTGCCGCGGTTAATCTTTCTGTTCGCTATATCACCGATCGTTATCTTCCAGATAAAGCGATAGATTTAATCGATGAAGCGGCGGCGGCAGCGAAAATCGAAATTGATTCGATGCCAACAGTGATTGATGAGAAAAAAAGAAAAGTTCTTCAAATCGATATCGAACTACAAGCCTTAAAAAAGGAAAAAAATGTCAAAGAAAGAGTTGAGGAATTAAAAAAACAAAGAGAAAAATTACAAAAAGAGATCGAGGAATTAACTAAAAAATGGGAACAACAAAAGGAGATTATTAGTCTATTACAGAAAATAAAAATCGAATTAGATCAACTTCGTGGCGAATTAGAAAAAGCAGAAAAAGAATTTTTATTAGATAAAGCAGCGGAATTAAAATACGGGAAAATCCCATCTTTAGAGAAAAAATTAAAAGAAATTGAAAAAAAATGGGAACAGATTCCTCGAGAAGATCGATTGTTAAAAGAAGAGGTGACCGATGATGATATCGCTCAAATTGTCTCTCGATGGACCGGCATTCCTGCTACCCGTCTTCTTCGATCGGAAAGCGAAAAATTAGCCCATTTAGAAGAGGAGTTAAAAAAAAGAGTTGTTGGTCAGGATGAAGCGATTAAAAAAATCGCTGCGGCTGTTCGTCGATCTCGAGCTGGTTTATCTGAAGAAAATCGACCAATCGGCTCATTTCTTTTTTTAGGTCCAACCGGTGTTGGGAAAACGGAAACCGGCAAAGCCTTAGCCGAGGCATTATTCAATGATGAAAAAGCAATGATTAGAATTGATATGAGTGAATACCAAGAAGCTCACACAGTTGCCCGACTGATTGGCGCACCACCAGGATATGTGGGTTATGAAGAAGGAGGACAATTGACTGAAGCGGTAAGAAGAAAACCTTATTCTGTTATTCTTTTTGATGAAGTGGAAAAAGCTCATCCACAAGTTTTTAATATTTTTCTTCAAATTTTTGACGAGGGTCGATTAACCGATGGTCGAGGAAGAACGGTTAATTTTAAAAACACAATTGTTATTCTTACCTCCAACATCGGCAGTCAATATTATGAAAAAAATGAAAAAGAAAAAATTTTGGATGAAATAAAAAAATATTTTAAGCCGGAATTAATTAATCGGTTGGACTCGATTGTCACCTTTAATTCTCTTAATAAAGAGATGATGAAGGAAATTGTTGAAATTCAATTGGGTTTCTTAGCAAAAAGATTGTCAAAACAAAATTTAACAGTAGAGTTTGCTTTATCTGTTAAGGATTATCTTTTGAAAGCCGGTTTTGATCCAATATATGGCGCTAGGCCATTAAAACGAGTAATTAATGAAGAAATTGTTGATGAGATTGCTTTACAGATTGTTGAAGGAAAAATAAAAAGCGGTGATAAATTAACCGTTGAAGTGAAGAACAATCAAATAATTATCAAAAAGAAATTAATCAACTGATTTTTATCTTATAAATCAATTCGTCGCGATCGTTTCATGTTGGTATTGGAGAGACCATGACGAAGATTTTATTGTTCTTTATTTTTTCAAAATTATTAAATACTGATAGGCTTCTTGATAGTGGGGATTAACTAAAAGGGTTTTTTCAAAATATTCTTTGGCTTTTTCAAAATTCTTTTTTTTAAAATAAACCAAACCCAAGTTAAAAAGAGCTTTATCATAATTATGATTGACGGCTAATTCTTTTTTAAATTCCTTTTCCGCTTCATCGAGTTTGTTTTGATCAAGATAGATTACTCCAATGTTGTTGTGAGTCATTGGTTCATTGGGATTTAATTGAAGGGCTTTTTCGTATTCTTTTTTTGCTTCATTGATTTTTCCTTCAAAATAAAGCATCGCTCCAAAATTACGATGGGCTAGAGGTGAAGAAGGAGAGGTTTTGACGGCATTTTGCCAAAAAACTAATCGATCGCGAAAATTAAAAAGATGAAGAAAAGTAATGATGGAAGAAATTCCCAAAAGAAAAATTAAAAAAAAGTTTTTTCTCAAAGGAAGAGAAAGAAATTGATTAACGAGACTGAGCGAAGCGAAAAAGATTAATAAACCGACAAAGGGAAGATAGAAACGATGTTCTAAAAAATTAGGCGCAGTTTGCGTTTTGGGGCGGACAAAATTTGGAAACAAGAAAAGGATTAACCAACAGATACCAAAGATCAATAAACGCCAATTAATTTTTTGAGAAAGAACGATTAAAAACAAACAAATAAGAGTTGAGATTATTCCCCAATTTAATGTTCCATCAATAAGTGTTGGTAGAACCGAAAGATTAAAAGGAAAAAAAACTTTGCCTAAATAAAGAAAAAAAGCAGGGGAGTTTTTAATTAAAGCTTGAAATACTTCGTTGATTGGTAAATAAATAATATTTTTTATTGCTGATTGACGCAAAATAAACCAAAGGAAAAACGCTCCCCAAAAACCAAGTATAATCTCTAACAAATTATGGCTTTTCTCTTTGTCAAATAAAACCAAATAAAGAAGATAAAAAAAAGGGAGAATAATGGCTGTTTCTTTGGTTAGGATCGCCATTATAAAAAATAAGATAAACAAAAAGTAATTTTTTCCTTGACCTTTTTCTAAATAATCAATATAAAAAATAAAACTCAAGAGGGTAAAAAGACCAAGCGAACTGTCGTTTCTGCCAGGAATCCAAGCAACTGCCTGAGTAATGATCGGGTGAATGGAAAAAAGTAAACTTAAAAAAAAAGCGACTCTTTCACATATTTTTAACTTCTTTAAAAAAATAAAAACAAGGATGGAATTAATCGCGTGATAAATGACATTGGTTAAATGATAAAAAAACGGTGAAGCACCAGAGATTTGGGCGTCGAACATAAAAGAGAGAGTGAGAATCGGACGATAATAGGCAGCGGATTTTTGTAAGGAAAGAAAAACTTCTTTTTTAAATACTTGAAAAATATTTCTTAAATTAGTTAAAAAATCTAAATTTTCCAAAATAAGGACATTATCGTCAAAATAAGAAAAATTGAAAAAAAGAGAAGGAAAGAAGAGAATAAAAGGTACTAAAAATAAAATAAAGTTTTTTCGTTTTGTCATTATTTGTTTTTTAATTGATTTAAAAACAAATAGTGTTTAAAATAAGTAATATGAAAACTATTATATTAAAAATAGATAAGCCGGCCGAGATTAATTTTATTCTCGCTCATTCTCATTTTATTAAAACCGTTGAAGATGTTTATGAGACTTTAGTTGAGGCGGTACCGGGGATTAAGTTTGGTTTGGCTTTTTGTGAGGCGTCAGGAAAACGATTAATTCGATATGAGGGGACAGATGAAGAGATGATAAAATTGGCGATTGATAACGCTAAAAAAATTGCCGCCGGTCACTCTCTTTTTATTTTCCTAAAAAATGCTTACCCGATTAATGTTTTAAATCGTCTTAAAAACATCTCAGAGATTACCCGAATTTTTTGCGCCACGGCCAATTCGGTTGAGGTGATTGTTGTTGAAACAAAACAAGGTCGGGCGATTTTAGGTGTTGTTGATGGCGAAACACCTTTAGGAATTGAAAAAGAAAAGGATAAAAAAGAAAGAAAAGAGTTTTTAAGAAAAATTGGCTATAAAACGTGATTCTTTTTATTTTTTCCCCATTCAACAATTAACGCATGATAGTTTTTAAATAATTCTAAATCTTTTGGTAAATTATTCATAAAAAATTTTTGACATTCTTCATACGAAAAAAATTCTTTGTTAAAAAAAATTCGAGTAAATCTTTGAGTATATCTATCAATGACAAAAATCGGTTTATCTAAAACATAAAGGAGTATTGTATCAGCCGTTTCTTGACCAACTCCTTTAATTAAAAGAAGGAATTGACGGAGTTTATTAATTGATTGTTTTTTCATCTGATCAAGTGATTGATATTGAGAGAAGATGTTTTTTATGAGATTAATGAGTCTTTTAGTTTTTAAACGATAAAATCCAGAAGGACGAAGATATTGCTCTAACTGAGAAAGATTTTTTTGGCTAAAAATAAAAATTTTTTGTAAAGAATTTAATCGATGTTTTCTTAAATTTGAGAGAGCTTTTTCAACATTATTCCAATTAGTGTTTTGAGTAAGAATGGCACCGATCATAATTTCTTCTTTTGTTGATGATGGACCTTGATGAAACCAGGGCCAAGGACCAGGAAAACCAAATCGTTTTAAAAGTTGAAAATAAAGGAGGAAAACTTTATTAGGTTGCCAAAGATGATTTTCTAAATTTTTGATTTGATTGTTTTCAAATTTAACTCCTTCTTTTATCAATTTTTTCTTTTGTTTTTTTAAACCTCCAAAGGCATAATTTTTTGATAAAGAACCGTTGGTAAAAACAACCCGATGACAAGGAATTTTTTTTGGGTTTTTATTTTGGTGTAGAAATTGGCCGATGAGACGGGGAGAGTTAATTTTTAAAATTTTATCAATCTGGCCGTAAGTAATAACTTTACCTTTAGGAATAAAAGAGACAAAATGATAGATAAGATTTTTAACTTCATTCATTTAGTGTCTCAACTGCTTCTTTCAATTTTTGAGCAATTTCTTTCATTCTTTCAGGTAAAATGTATTTTGGCGAAGGAACAAAAACAGTTTCATCTTTTTGACGAGGAAGAATATGAATGTGGGCATGGGGAACTTCTAGCCCATGGGTAACATAAGTAATAAAATAAGGAGAAAAAACCTTTTTCATCGCTCGAGTGATTCTTAGAGCAACTTTCCAATATCCTTCAAAATTTGTAACGTCATAGACCCAACGATAATGTTTTTTAGGGATAACCAGAGTATGACCTTCAACTCGTGGATTAATATCTAGAAAAGCAAGAAAATTTTGATCTTCAAAAATGAGATAACAAAACGCCTTTTTGTTGGCGATTCGACAAAAAACACAGTTATTTTCCATCTCTAGCGAGCGAGACTTTTAGAGCGCGTCGATAACACACTTCTTGAGCTTTTTTAATATTTGCTTTTTTTCCTGCCCAAGCCCTTAGTCCTTCTTGTTGAAGAGCACGGCCAAAAGAAAAACTTAATGGCCAGGGTAATTTTTTATATCTACGATTCATTTCTCTTAAATAATCTGTTGCTTCATCAGGGGAAAGACCGCCTGATAAAAAGACAATACCGGCAACATCAGATGGAACAGTCTCTTTTAAAACTTTAACAGTTCGCTCAACCACTTCATCAATTGTTGGTTGTTTTTTAGCATTCTTTCCGGCTAAAATCATATTAGGTTTTAAAAGCATTCCTTTAAAATTGATTTTAAAAGCCTTTAACCAATAAAAAAGATTTTCTAAAACTTTTTTTGTTATTTGATAGCTTTTTTCAATCGGATGGTTCCCTTCTAAAACTAAAACTTCGGGTTCAACTATGGGGACAAAATGATTTTTCTGAGCAATCAGAGCATATTGAGCAAGACCGACATTGTTGGCGACAATGGCGGTCTCTGAGGAAAGATGAGTGTTAATATGATAAACTGCTCGCCATTTAGTAAAAACACAACCCATTGTTTGGTATTCAATCAATCTTTTTTCTAATTTATCTAAACCCAAAGTAAAACTTTCGCCTTGATCATTAAATTTATAAACACCTTCATCAACCTTAATACCAGCTAAGATTTTCTTTTCTTTTAAAAGATCAGTAATTTTTTTCCCATCGCTCATCGGGATTCTCAAAGTTTCATCATAGAGAATCACACCACTTAAAAATTTTTCAATTCCTTGAGTCTTTAAGATAATCTCTCGCCATAGACAACGGTTTTTTAAAATTGGTTCAATGCCAACCGCTTCTAATCTTTTACTCATTGTTTTAATGCTTTCATCAGCAGCTAAAATACCTTTTCTTTTTTCAACCAATTGTCGAGCGATTTTTTCTAAAGTTTTTGACATAATTTAATCTAATTGTTAACTTAGTTATATTATAATAAAAAACCATATGGATAGGAATTTAGCTTTAGAATTTGTTCGAGTAACCGAAGCCGGGGCGATAGCTGCTGCCGTTTGGGTTGGTCGAGGAGATAAAAATGCCGCCGATGGCGCGGCGGTTTCTGAAATTCGAAAAAGATTAAATCAAATAGAATTTTTAGGAAAAGTGGTTATTGGTGAGGGAGAAAAAGATAAGGCGCCAATGCTTTATAATGGCGAGATAGTCGGTAAAGGAAAAAAACCGGAAATGGATTTAGCGATTGATCCATTAGAGTGTACCAGCAGTGTTGCTTATGGGCGTTATAATGCGATGTCGGTTATTGCTACAGGCAAAAAAGGTTCTTTATTTTCTGCTCCTGATACTTATATGGAAAAAATTGCCGTTGGTAAGGAAGCGAAAAATGTCATTGATCTTGATGCCTCTGTTTCTCAAAATTTAAAGAAAATTGCCAAAGCTAAAGGAAAAAAAATCGACGAGTTGGTGGTGATGGTTTTGGATCGAGAAAGACATCTTAAATTAATTAGGGAGATAAGAAAAGTTGGCGCTCGAGTGAGGTTAATTAGCGATGGCGATGTATCTTCAGCGATTGCTACGTGCTTTCCTGATTCTGGCGTTGACGTTGCTATGGGCATTGGTGGTTCAACTGAGGGAGTTTTGGCGGCGGTGGCAATAAAAATTTTAAGAGGAGAAATCTTGTGTCGATTTAAACCAAAAAACAAAGAAGATGAAGAAAAAATTAAAAAGATAATGGGAATAAAAAAATTTAAAAAAATTTACACCAGCGATGATTTAGCTAAAGGAAGCGAATTGACTTTTACGGCGACAGGCGTCATCGATGGACCTCTTTTAAAAGGAGTAATTTTTGATAAAGAAAGAATTATTACTCATTCAGTAGTAATGAGAGGAATTTCAGGAACGATTCGTTATCTGACTACTTATCATCACTATTATCAACATTCTTGACAATTTCAATTACCTGGTTGACTTTTTTATTTGAGCTGATAGTTATCGGTGTTTTAGTTTTTGTGATACTAGGCAGGAATGCTTTTCCAACAACTTGATTATCTGATAACCAATAAACATCTAAATCTAAAAAAGTATTTTGATTCCAAAAAGTGCGATAATCTTTATCAGGAAAGATAAAAATCATCCCATCAGCGCCCTTTAATTCTTTTTTATTCTTATAAAACATCAATCCTTTTTGCCAACTGATTGGGTCTTTGGCGATTAACAATCGATATTTTTTTCCTTCAAGGGTGAAAGGAATGGTACTGGTTGATTTTTTTGTTTTTAAATAAATTAAATACCCACCGAAAATAAAAATTATTAATAAAAAGAGAAAAACAATCTTTTTCATTAATTTAATGATATCAGTTTTTTGGATACCAAAAAGGAGGTAATCTGCAGGGATTAGGGAAATCAATACAGACCGGCATTTTTAAAAAACATGCCGGAGTTAATTTTTGGATACAGACAATATTATGTTGAGTAATGGGAAAAATTAGTTGGCCGATAAGATAAGTGATAATAAGAAGGAAAAAGAAAAAGAAACCTAAAAGAAAAACGAGTTTAATTATTAATCTTATCATTTGGTCGGGGTGAGCGGACTCGAACCGCTGACTTTCGGACCCCCAGCCCGACGTTCTTGCCATCTGAACTACACCCCGAGATATATAGTATTATAACGTAGAACGTAGAACTTAGAACATGAAACATAAAACATGAAACTTAAAACATAAAACACGATAAAGATGTCTAATTAATTTTTTTAGAGACGATAGTCTCTATTTTTAACAAATCGCCAAATCTTCAAACCTCGCAGGTTTGAAAAATTGGCTTAAAATTAAAATCGATTGAATTTTTGTCTTTGAAAGTTAGGAATATTGTTTGGTTGAATATTTCTAAAAAACTGCCTCATAAATCTCGGCCCTCTTTTAATAAATAAATCATTAAGTCCAAATCTATCAAAAAAAATAGCTCCAATAATGATACTAAAGACAATAATAAAAAAAACAAAAAGAGAGTTTTTTTTATAAGAAAAATCAAATTTCTTAAGAAAAAAGATTCCGCTGATTAAAGAGATTAAAGAAAGGACTAATAACCACCATGGGAAGTTTTTTAAAATTAAATTTATCTGAAAGGGATAATTTGGTCCGTAATGGGGTTTTAAGATAAAAATAATTAAGTTAATAATAAAAGCGGTAAAAACAAAAGAGCTGATTAAACCTACTACTGAGAGTACTGATCCCAATAAGAAAAACCATTTGGGCTTCATCTTAATTTCGCCGCTTTTAATTTTTTTTAAAATTTCTTTTTTTACTGTTTGTTTTTTCATATCGAAAAAAATTAACTAATATTTTGGCAGATTTTTTTTAACATTTTTTTCGCTCGATTTAATTTAACTCCTACATTGTTTATTGACAATCTTAAAATATCACTAATTTCTTCATAAGACTTATCCTCAAAATAATAGAGAGCAATAATCTCTTTATAATCAAAAGGCAATTGGCTAAGACATTTTTTAACAGTTAGATTTATTTCTTCTTTTTCGATTTTTTCTTGACTATTTTCATCGTTTTTTAAATTAATAAAAAGATTAAGGTCAATCTGTTTAAAAAAACTTTCTTTTTTCAACAAATTGATGGCTTCATTGTGAGCAATTCGGAAAATCCAACTAGAAAATTTCATTTTTTTATTGAAACTATTTAAATTCACATATGTTTTAATAAAAGTATTTTGGACAATATCATTAATTTTTTCTTTGTCTTTCGTTAGATATAAAAGATAATTTTTTAACCTTTTTTCATATCGGTCAATAATCACACCAAACATTTCTTTATCTTTTATCACTAATTCAACAATTTGTTCATCGCTAAGATTCTTTAAAATATTTTTTTTCATATTTTGCTGCCGGCAGCAATTTGATATTTACTTATTATAACTGTTTCTAAATTGACCGCCTCTTCCGTAGCCAATACCTTGACCTAAACCTAATTCAGCTCTGATTTTATTTGCTTCATCAATTTTTCCTTGAAGCGTTAATTGATGAGCCTGCACGAATTTGGCAAAATTAGAGGCGTTAATTCGTTTGGTGATTGGTTGATCACCGATTAGGTTTTTCCAGGCATTATAATCTTTATTAGCAAAGGCTTTTAACATTGCCTCATGTCTTTCAGGGCTATAATTTGGATCCTTGACATTAGGACTTCCTCGATAGGCAAAAGTGTTTTGAGCAAAAAAAATAAAACTTCCCAAAACAATTGCCATTGATCCTAAAATTATCTCTTTTTTCATTTTTTTCTCACCTCCTTTCTATTATTAATACAAATAATCTTCAAAAAACTTACAAAGTGGTAAAGATGGTATATAGAATAATAGTTGAGATTAGTTAAAATCGGTTGTAATCAGTTGAAATTGGTTTGAAAGTGTAAAGGTGTAAAAGAGTGTAAAGGTGTAAATGTGTAAAAGTTTAAATTTTTTAGGGTTAACTAGTTGATTGGTTAACTGGTTATCTAGTTGAAATTAGTTAGTTGGTATAAAAGTGTAAAAATTATAAGCTTAACCAGTTAACTGATTAGCTAGTTAGTGAGTTATTAATTTAAAATTTAAAATTTGGTTATTGAAATTTGGTATTTGGTTGGTTATTTGGTTATTAATAAGTAATTAGGCCAATTAGAGATTAAAAATTAATTTAATTGTTTGGCGCTTAAAGTTTAATGTTTGATGTAAAATATATCTATGTGTTTGTTATTATTTGCTTTTTTATCAGCATTATTTGCTGCTTTAACATCAATTTTAGCAAAGATTGGCGTTAAGGAAGTTAATTCAAATTTGGCAACAGCGATTCGGACGGTAATCATTCTTTTTTTTACTTGGGGAATTGTCTTATTTCAGGGAACGGTTAATTAAATCTCAAAAATTTATAAATTTTCTTTAATATTTCTTATTCCTTCAGGAATTGCTACTGGTCTTTCCTGACTTTTTTATTTTTATGCTTTACAAATTGGTGAAGCGTCAAAAGTAGTTCTAATCGATAATTTAAGTTTGGTTTTAACAATTATTTTTGCAGCGACAAATCTGAAAGAAAAAATTACTCCGGCGGTTTTTATCGGCGCTTTAATGATGGCAGCTGGCGCGCTGATTATTGCCTTAATTAAATAAACCTTATTTTTTTATTTCATACCAATGATCCTTTCTTTGAGGTGGTTTTAAATCCCAATTAACCCATGATTCATTTTGATTTTCATAGTCACCAATTTTACCTATAGCAATAAGAACAAAAGGGAGATGATTGGGATTAACTAAAGATCTGGCTTTTTCAACATCAAATCCACCTATTTGATGACTATAATAACCCAAGATTTGAGCTTGATAAATAAGGCTAGCGACTGCTTGGCCTAAATCGTATTGGGCTTTGTCGTTTTCTCCCATTTCGTCTTTTTTAAGATAGCAAGCTAAAATTAAAAGCGGAGCTTTTTTTGCCCATTGATTACCTGAAGAAAGAAGAGATGTTAACTTAATAAAAAAATCACTTTTTTGATAGGCAATGTAAAAAAACCAAGGTTGACGATTGTATGATGAGGGGGTCCAACGAGCGGCTTCAAGAATGATTTTTAAATCTTCTTCCTCGACTTTTTTATCGGAAAACACTCTTGGACTAAATCTTTTTTTAAAAACATCAGCAATTGGAAGTGAGGTTTTATTTTCTTTGAGTTTGATTAAATCTTGTGTTTTCATAAATTTTAATTTATACTAAATTAGTAATAGTTAAAATTTTACAAAATATTAAAATATGAAAGCAACTAATTTTTCTTTACCCGATCAAAATGGCAAAATTCATCAATTATCCGATTACCAAGGTTGGTGGGTAGTTTTGTATTTCTATCCAAAAGATGATACGCCAGGATGCACCACTGAGGCGTGTCAGTTTAGAGACAACTTAGGTCAATTCACCAAAGATGGGGTGGTTGTTCTTGGTGTTTCAGCAGATAGTAGGGAATCACACAAAAAATTTGCTGAGAAACAAAATCTTAATTTTCCGCTTCTGTCTGACCCGGAAAAAAAGGTGATAAAAGCTTATCATGCTTGGGGAAAGAAAAAGTTTTTAGGAAAGGAATTTGAAGGTATTTTAAGAATTTCTTATTTAATCAATCCAAAAGGTGAAATTGTTAAAAAATATGAAAAAGTTAATCCAAAAACTCATGCCAAAGAAATCATCGATGATATCAGAAAATTTAAAGGAGAAAATTAATTTTTACGATTATACCCCTTGCCCGCTTTGTCAAAAACCAATCAGTGTTTTTCCGGGTACCCGTGATGCTATTTGCCAAAATTGCGGCTATAAAGAACCTTGTTGCGATTAATTGGTATTAATTCCAAGAATTTCTGACAGTCTTTGTTTATCAAAACCAATAATGTATTCTTCTTCATCATTATCATAGACGATTTCAGTCACCGGTACCCCCATTTGACTAGTTTTTCTTACCATTTCCTCAGCTGCTTTTTGATCTAAGTCAACTAAAATATGGCGAAATTTAACTTTATTTTCTTCAAGCCAAGACGCCTCCATTTTACAATAAGGACAACTCATAGTGGCATAAAGTTTTATTTCTTTAACTTTCAAAGGTTCAACTCCAGCGATTTCATTGACTAATTTTTTTAACACTTTATCTGCTTGATGAGAGATTTCATGAGCGGTAGGATTATCGGTAATTCTCCCCAACAGTGATGGATCAGAGATACCAACAATTGTTTCTTTGTCTTTTTTTAGTACTAAAAGAGAGCAGGGTAGAAAACCAAAAAGATTTTCATCGGCACTAATAATATTACCCAACCAATTTTCTTGACAGATATGAAAAAGTTGACCGCGATTATTAGGTAGCGATGTCGTTCCTAAAAGCTTCAAATTATTTTTTTAATTTCTTTTTAGACTTTTTTAATAACTTCTTCATATGAATGAGGACTTTTTCGAAAATATGCTAGTTTCATAGTTTTTTGATAAAAATTAATAACTGTTTGGCGATTTTACCGGCCTGCTTTTCTGTTAATTGATAATAAAATTCTCGCCCTTTTTTTCCAGTTTTGACTAGTTTTGCTTCTCTTAATTTTTCTAAATGTTGAGAGACCGCTGATTGGGATAAGTGACAAGTTTTAATCAATTGACTGACATTTTTTGGTTTATTAATAAGACAACTTAAAATCTTTAAACGAGTTAAGTTACCAAAAATATTAGCCAATTTTTCCATAAAAATATATTAGCAATTACTAATATATTTATCAAGAGGAAAAATTTCAGAGATTAAAATACAAGAGAATATATAATACTTATGAAAAATAAATTATTCATAAATTTAAATGCAAAATTATTTAGTATGCATTTATTGTGATCATTTATATTTATTAATGATTAATAAATAGAGTATTAGAATTTATATATTTGATATTGTTGACTATTGATATAGTTTTGTAAACTTTAATGAAAAATACGAAACGTAAATTGCAAATAGGAGTAATGGGATCAGTTGCCGAGACTAAGTATTCAAAAGAAGTAGAAAAAGTTGCTGAAAAAGTAGGAGAACTTTCAGCCGAAGCCAGAGCAATTACTGTCTTTGGTGTCGAAAAAGACTTCGATTCTTTATCAACAGCAGCTTGTCGGGGAGCAAGGAAAAAGGAGGTTTAACGTTGAAGTTACCTACGGGAAACATAAAGATATTTGGAAGAAAAATATAGCCGATTTTATTGTTGTGACAGGATTAGAACATGGTCGAGGGAGAGAAACGGCTTTGGTTCTTTCTTGTGCTGCCATTATTGCTATTTCCGGTGGTTCTGGAACGCTTACCGAAATTGCTATTGCATATCAAGCTGATATTCCAATAATTGCAATAAAAACTAACGGTGGCTGAGCAGAGAAATTAGCTGATAAATTTCTTGATGCACGGAAAAGAAAAAAAATAATCGGTGTTAACACAGCAGAAGAAGCGGTTAGAATTGCTATCGATGAGGCAAAAAAATATATTGAAAAATAGGGCTAATTGTTTTGTGGAAAGAAATTTAAATTAATAAGAGATAAGAAATTTATGAGGTTTTTTAAATTGATTTTTTAAATTGACGTAACTTTTACCTTCCTTAATTTTTAATCTTAAATATTTTGAAAATATTTTTAATACCTATTTTGTGTCAGGTATTTGTTTTACCCAAGGGGCCAAAGGTTGAAAATTTTTTAATTTTTCATATTGGTTAATTTCTACTTCTGCTTTCTCATAGGCGAATTCTGGATTAATATCGATCGGTGAAGAGAGGATTAGTTGATAAAGATAATTGATTTCATGCTCAAAAAGTTGAGATCTTGGGTCTTTTGCCAAATAATAGTATTTGTTAATAAATTTTAATTGATTGAATTCCTTTTCTTTTATAATCCACTCTCTTTTTAGGTTTTTAATGATCGATTCTTCCATTGATTCAAGTTTATTATTGACATAGATTGGATGAGATGAAAAACTGACATCCCAATAACCATCAAAAACCGGATGACGGCGTTTTTGAAGAATAACTTTATCTTGATAGATTAAAATAACCGTAAATCCTCGATGGAGTATTTTCTCTTGATGAGCCTGCCATCGTTCAACTCGACCGATGATTTGATCATTTTTATCAACTTTCGCTAAGAAAAATTTTTGTTGGTAATAGTTATTCATATTTAATTAATAATTTTTAAAAAATTCTTTTAAAATTTCTTTGGCGATTGGGCCGGCAACATCTGATCCTTGACCACCTTCTTCCACGAGGACAGTAAGAATAATTTTTGGTTCATCTAATGGAGCAAAAACTGTTATCCAAGCATGAGGAATGTTTTTTTCACTATGAGATTCGGCTGTCCCGGTTTTACAAGCTAAGGGAATTTTTTTAAATTTGGCTGATTTTGTTGATTCACTACCAATTCCAAAATTAAAAAGCGGCCAACCGGTACCGCCCTGTTCGCAAGCTTTTTTCATCCCATCTTTAATGAGTTGAAGTGTTTTTTGGCTTAGAGGTAGTTGACGACAATTTCCTTGATTATTTTTTTGATTAATATTTTTTACAACAAATGGTTGGCAAAGATAACCATTATTGGCAAAGACAGCTAGAGCTCGAGTTAATTGAAGGGGAGTGACCAAGAGATATCCTTGACCAATTGAGAGATTGATCGTATCGCCTAAATACCATTTTTCATTTAAATTTTCCTCTTTCCAGAAAGGAAAAGGAACTAAACCTTGGTTTTCTTCCAAACCATAGTTAGTTTTCTCACCCAATCCAAATTGTTCGTACCAGATTTTTATTTTATTAATTCCCATTTTTTCACCCAAAAGATAGAAGAAAATATCATTAGATCTTTGAATGGCTTTAACAACATTAACCATTCCATCAGTTTTACCATACTGAAGAAAATACCAGTTGCCAAATTCCAAATCTCCGATTTTTATTTTTCCTCTGTCTTCAAACTCAGTTTTCTCATTGATGATTCCTTCCTCTAGAGCAGCGGCGGCTATTATTGGTTTAATCGTTGATCCTGGTGGATAAACCCCTTCTGTAGCTCGATTGAAAAGAGGTTTGTTTTGATTATTAAGATATTCTTTAATTTTTTTTTGATTATTGACTTCAAAATCGTGTGGATCATAAGAGGGTGAGGAAGCTAAAATAAGAATCTCCCCAGTTTTTGGATCTAAACCAATAACAGCTCCTTTTTTTTCTTTAATTAATTGAGAGGCTTTTGTTTGCAACCGGGCGTCAATCGTTATTTGAATATTTTTTCCTTCCTCAGGGGAGACAATTCCGATATTTTGTAGGTTTTTACCTTGAGCATTGACTTCGACCAATTTTTTTCCATTTTTTCCTCTTAAATGACAATCAAAGTATTTTTCTATCCCCTTTTTTCCTACTTTATCTCCTAAAACGGCTTTATTTAAGCAAAAATTATTTTTTAAATCACTATCTGAAGCTATCTGTCGATACCCAATCACATGAGCAAAAGACTTCCCTTCATAGTATATTCGAGGGGAGATAATTCTTTCCCCAAAACTTTGATAATTCGGTTTAAAATTCTCAGCAAGAACCCTTTTTTCTCGATCAAGAATTTTGCCGCGCGGGCTTTCGATGATAATTTCTTTAACTCGATTGGAATCAGCTAGTCGTCGATAATAGCTTCCCTTGACAATCGTTAAGTTAAAAAGGCGGGCAATAAGGATAATCATCAATAGAAAAATTAAGAGAAAAAAAAATAAAATTAAGGAATAAGGATCAAATTTTTGATGAGAAAAAAAATTGATTTTTGATTCCTTTTCCTGTTTTATCAAGGGTAATTTTTTTTTCATAAGTTAGGCAATAAAATAACCTTGACTAAAGAAACTTAAAAAAATAATATGAAATAAAATAAAAATAATGCCAATGATCATTAATTTTCCTCGATTGATATTTCCTAAATAAATAAAGAATGAAAGCGATAAAAGAAGATAGCGTGGGATAGAAGAAAAAGTGCCAGTGAGGGAAGGAAGAATGAGATTAATTAAAGAGAAAATATTTAATCCAAGAAGGGAAAGGTTTTTTTTGAAATAATTCTTTTTAAAATCAAAGATGAGGGTGATTAAAACAAGATTGAAAAAAACAAATTCTGCCAAGGCAATAAAATATTGAAAATTAAAAGTTGCTGTCAAAAAAATTTTTAAATATCGCCAATAAACTTGTGGTAAGAAAATAATATAAGTGCTTCGATTGGCACCGAAGGCCGGTTGACTATTGAGAAAAAAAAGAGGGTCGCCGGTGCTTTGCCAAAGATAAAAGGCATAAATAAAAAATCCAATCAGTGGAGAAAACACAATAAGAGAGGAAGCTGATTTTAGTTTTTTGTTTTTTATTAGACTAAAGAAAATTGGGATGATTAAAAAAAGACCTATTAAACGAGTTAAAGAAGCTAATAGAGAAAAAAAAGTAGCGAGAAGATATTGTTTTTTTTGCAAAAAGAAGAGCGTTAAAACAAAAAGCAAAAAAAACAATCCTTCCGTATAAACTGCACCGAAAAAAAATGATGTAGGAAAAAAAGACAAAAGGAAAATAACTGATTGATATGAATTTATCTTTTCCCGTTTCAAATATTGGACAAAAAAATATAAACCAAGAAAAAAAGAAAAATTAGCGATCACTAAAGCAGTGAATAAAAGATTATTTAAAAATATTGGCGACAACCATCGAATTAAAAGAGGGTATAATGGGAAAAATGCTTGTTGAAATTGTTGATAGCCATTTTTAGCAATAAGAAGGTAATGAACGCCGTCAAAATTAGCCAATTTTGTTATTAATAAAGGTAATTGAAATGAATTAAGAACTTCTTTATAAGGAAAAAATCCTTGATAAGAGATAAAATATGAAGCTAAATGAATAATTAAAAAATCTAATAGGCGCCAGAAAATAAATAAAATAAAAATAAATTTCATTTTTGCTAGTTAAATTTCAGTCGTTTTTTCTACTCGAAATTCTCGGATAACGGTAATTTTTATTTGACCTGGAAAGACGTCAAACTTTTTTTCCAAATCTTCTTTTAATTTTTCAGCAAGAATAGTGGTTTCCTCATCGGTTAGTTCTTGAGCTTTAACAATCACTCTTAACTCTCTACCGGCTTGCAAAGCAAAAGCATCGATAACACTTTTTTTTGACTTAGCGACCTCTTCAATCGTTTTAATTCTTTTAAGATATTCTTGAAAGTCTTCATGACGGGCGCCTGGCCTGCCCCCGGACACGGCATCGGCGATATAAACAATGACGGCTTCAACGGTGGGAAAAGGAATATCTTCATGATGGGCGGCGACACAATCGATTACTTTTTGGGGAAACCGATATTTTCTCAAAAGATCAACTCCTAGTTGGACGTGCGATCCCTCTTTTTCAGTGATCACTTTCCCGATGTCATGAAGAAGACAACCGAGTTTCACAACGTTGACATCGGCTTTTAATTCGTGGGCTAAAGCCACGCCAATGCGCGTTTCCTCAAGAGTATGAGCGATCATATTTTGACCATAAGAATAACGATATTTAAATTTACCAAGAAGAGAGATTATTTCTGAAGGAAGATTAAAGACACCCACTCGATGAGCTAAATCTTCACCGGCCTTAAACATAATCTTTTCTATTTCCTCCCTCGTTTTTTTAACAATTTCTTCAATTCTTTTTGGTTGAATTCGGCCATCTTTGATTAATCTTTCCAAAGAAACCCGGGCGATTTCTCGTCTGACCGCATCAAAGGAAGAAAGTCGAATTACTCCTTCTTCTTCTAAATCAACATCAACACCGGTGGCGATTTCAAAAGCGCGAATATTTCGTCCTTCTTTTCCGATAATTCTCCCTTTAAATTCTTCATTAGGAAGATTGACAACCGAAAGAGTGTATTCGGCGACATAATCAGACGCCCCATACCTCATCGCTTCCGCCAAAAGATTTTTTGCTTTTTCATCGACGTTTTTTTTAATTTCTTCTTCAGCTGTTTTTATTCGATGAGCAACCTCTTTTTTCAACTTTTCTTCCCAATAATTAAAAAACACTTGCTTCGCTTCTTCTTTAGTCATCTGGGCCACTTTTTCTAGACGGAAAATTAATTCTTCTCTTTTTGATTCTAAATCTCTTTTAATGGCTTCAACTTCTCTTTTTAAGTGTTCAATTCTTTCTTTTTCAAAATTAAGACTTTTTTCTTTTTCTTCCAATTGATCTTGATGTTTTGCCAATCTTTTTTCCAACTCTAGCGCTTCTCTCATTATTTCTTGAGCTTGAGCTTGAGCGTTGACGATTAACTCTTTTGCCTGTCTCTGGGCTTGATTGAGGATTTCGGTTTTTTCTTTGCTAAAATCGATAAATTTGCGAAAAAATTTTTGAATCATAGCGGTTTATTTTTTAAGGAGAATCGAAGATTATCTATTGAAAAATCGTCGCAGTGACCGATAATTTGCTAAATAATGACAGTAGTAATCCATATTAAATAATCTTCGTTCTCCTAAATTACTAACAATAATAATTTTATCAAAAATATAAGAAAAATATAAAGAAATTTTCCTTGACTTTTTATTTTATTCTTAATAACATAAATGATATATGTATTTAGGTCCATTTTATTTTGACAGCAAAGAAATTTTTTTAATCCTAGCGGCAATAATTTTATCCCTGGCTTGGTATTTTGGTTGGCCGCTTTGGTGGTTTGATAAAAGAGCCCTTCTGACTTTAGTGATTTTAATGCTGATTACTAAAGGATTACTTCCGTCAATTCACAATGAAGCGTTTTTTATTCTTGCCATTGTCAGTATTTTCCTAACTTTGTATTTACCTATTTTTCAAGTAGTTCTTTTCTATTTCCTTTCTTTTATCTTCTTTCGTCTTTTAAAAGTAATTTAAGACTTTTTCTTTAATTCTAAAAAAATTGTTTCTAAAATTAAAGCAACAGGGACTGATAAAAGAACGCCAGCGACGCCGGCAATTTGACCACCAATAAGAAGAGCTAATAAGGTGATAAGAGGATTGAGATTAACTGTTTTTTTCATTACTAAAGGAACAATAAGATTATTTTCCATTTGTTGAATTAAAAAATATAGACCGGTGACGACAAAAAAATCAAAAGGTGACTGGGCAGCCCAGTCACCTTTTGATTTTTTTGCTGATATTACCGGACCCAAATTTGGAATCGCTTCTAATAAGCCAGCTAAGGCCGCTAAAGAGAAAGCGTAAGGTAAGCCAATAATCGTTAGACCAAAATAAGTAAGAGAACCGACGATGGTCATTAAAATTATCTCGGCCCAAAACCAGCTATTTAGTCTTTGTTCAATTTTATCGATGATTTTTTTGATCATGTGACTTTTATCTTCTGGTAAGAAATTATCAATAAATTTTCTTATAACATTCTCTTCTAGACTGAAATAAAAACTGAAAAAAAGTGCTGAAATTAGAAAAATAATATTAGAAAAAATTAATTTAACTAGGTTAAAAAAACTAGTAGTAATTTGACCTGCTTGTTGGAGAAATAAGTTGATATCGAATGTATTTTTTTCAGGGAAAATTGTGTTGAGATATAAAGGAAAATTTTTAATTAGATTAGAGAATTCAATGATGAGTGGAGGGATAATAAAGTAAAAAAGAGAGACGGAGAAAAAAATAAATAAAATGTAAGTCATGATTGTAGCCAATAAGCGAGGCATTTTAAAATTCACTAAAAATCTGATGATTGGCTTAAAGGCGCTTGAGATAATAAAAGCTATAATTAAAGAGAAAATAATTGATTTAATTAACCAAAGAAATTTCAACAATAAAAGAAAAAAAACAGTAAAGACTATGGTTTTGGGGGTAACTTCAACCAGATATTTTTTTTCCATTATCTTTATTTTATTAGATTTTTGCTATATTACAAGACTCTTATTAACCTCGGGCAAGGCTTAGACAATAAACTTTCAAAGCGCCGGCTTTTTTTAATATCTTTATCGCTTCGGCAATCGTATAGCCTGTAGTAACGACATCATCAACAAGAACGATGTTTTTATTTAAAATATTATCTTCATTAATAACTTTAAAAGCGTTACGGAGATTGATATACCTTTTTTTCTTTTCTTTAATTTGAGCTTGATTTTGAGTATCTTTTGTTCTTAAAAGAGAGTTGATAATTGGAAAATTTAAAAACTGGTTAAAAAAATCAGCAATAATTTTTGCCTGATTAAAGCCCCGTCTCCTTAGTTTGTTTCTATGAAGGGGTATTGGTTGAAGATATAAAGCCTCAGGTAATGATTTTAAAAATGAGATTTTTTTAAAATACGACGTTGGGATAGCTTTAATAAACTCTTCCCAAACCTCAACCGCACCTCGATATTTAACTTCTTTAATAATTTGTTTTAAAAAGTTGTTGTAGTAAAAAAAAGAAATGATTCCATCAACACCCCATTTTTTTAAACATTTTTCATGAGTTAGACCATTATATGAAGGTTTTAGACAATAAAAACAGAAATCTTTTTTAATGAGAGCTAATTGTTTGGAACATGAAGAACAAAAATAGACTCCTGGAAGATGGCAACCAAGACAAAATTTGGGAAAAGCCAGTTCTTTTAATAAATTCATTATCATATTAAATTAATCTAAAATTATTTTTTTGTTCAAATAAATTTTTGGAAATCTTTCTTCCCCTATTAAAAAATATATCAAAAAGGAGCATGAGATATTTTGATATATTTAGTCTAGTTGAATTTATACTATTAGTGTTTTAAATTTTAATTTGACGCCACTGGTAGTAGTTTTAAAATTTATGCATTGTCTTTTTTGCCAAAATCAGGATACCGAAGTGATTGAGACAAGATTAGTTGACGAGGGAAAATCAGTTCGAAGACGGAGAAGATGTCCAAAATGTGATAAAAGATTCACTACTTATGAACGAGTAGAAGAAATTCCAATTTTAGTCATTAAAAACGATGGGAGAAGAGAGCGTTTTAACCGAGAAAAAATAAGAAATGGAATTATTAAAGCCAGTGAAAAAACTAAAGTCTCTTTAGAGCAAATTGAAAAAATAGTTGATGAGGTTGAGACAGAGATTAAACAAAAAGAAGAAACCGAAGTTCCAAGCAGACTTATTGGCAATTTAGTCGCCAAGAGATTAAAAAAAATTGATAAAATTGCCTATATTCGCTTTGCCTCGGTGTTTCGTCGATTTGTTGATTTGGAAGATTTTGAAACCGAACTAAAAAAATTGTTATAAGTCATTATTAATAAATATGAAATTAACAGGGATCGCCGAAAAAGTATTCTTGGATCGTTATTCATTAAAAGATAGCGCCGGTCGACCGGTAGAAAAGACGCCGGAAGAGATGTGGAAAAGATTGGCTAAAGCCGTTGCCGAAGTTGAAGATAAAAAAAATCAAAAAAAATGGGAGAAGGATTTTTTTTGGGCTATGAAAGATTTTAAATATATCCCCGGAGGAAGAATTCTTGCCGGCGCCGGCACTGGTTTTGCGGTTACCTTCTATAATTGTTTTGTTATTCCCTCGCCTAAAGACTCAAGAGATGGGATTTTAGAAACTTTGAAACAAATGGTTGAAATAATGGCTCGGGGTGGTGGGGTGGGGATTAATCTTTCATCGCTTCGGCCAAGAGGTGCAAGGGTAAAAAAAGTGAATGGTTTTTCTTCCGGTCCGATTAACTGGGCGGAACTTTTTTCTGTCGCTACGAAAGATATTATTCAACAAGGAGGAACTCGTCGAGGAGCCTTGATGTTGATGCTTTGGGATTGGCATCCTGATATCGAAGAATTTATCACCATCAAACAAGATTTAACAAGAATTACCGGCGCCAATCTTTCTGTTTGTGTTTCTGATTCCTTTATGGAAGCAGTGGAAAAAGATTTTAACTGGCAGCTAGTTTTTCCTGATTTAGATGATCCAGAATACGATGAAAAATGGAATGGCGATTTGGTTGAGTGGAAAAAGATGGGGAAAAAGGTGAAGGTTTATAAAGTCGTTAAGGCAAGACATATTTGGGATTTGATTTCTAAGGCGGCTTGGCGATCAGCTGAACCCGGGGTTGTTTTCATGGAGCGTTATAATAAGGTCTATAACAATTGGTATTGGAATCGTATTAACTGCGTTAACCCATGTGGTGAAGAAGGGTTACCGCCGTGGGGAGTTTGTAATTTAGGGTCAATCAACCTGAATGCTTTGATCAAAGGTGACGGGATAGAAAAAAAAGCCCGTTTTGATTTTAAAACTTTAAAAAAATTAGTGAGAATTGCTGTTCGTTTTCAAGATAATGTGATTGATATGGATCCTTATGTTTTCGAGGGAATTAGAAAGACACAATTAGAAGGAGAAAGAAGGATAGGTTTGGGGACAATGGGACTTGGTGATGCTTTGATTAAGCTTCATTTGCGTTATGGTTCAAAAGAGTCTTTAAGGTTTATCGATAAAGTTTATCGGATAATTAGAGATGAGGCTTATGCCGGTTCAGCAGAAATTGCTAAGGAAAAAGGGTCATTCCCAAAATTTAATGCCAAGTTATATCTTCAGGGTGAATTTGTTAAACAATTACCCCAAGAAGTGAAAGAAAAAATTAAAAAATATGGTATTAGAAACTCATTACTTTTAATGCAAGCTCCAACAGGCTCTACTTCCTTAATGGCTGGAACTACTTCAGGGATTGAACCGGTTTTTGAGTTTGAGTTTGTTAGAAAAGATCGGTTGGGCACTCATACTATTCGCCACTATTTATATGAAAGATGGTTGAATAAAAATAAAAAAGATGGTCAAATGCCAAAAAAACCAAATTGGTTTGTTTCGGCTAATGAGTTAACACCTGAAGATCATGTCCGAGTTCAAGCAGCGATTCAAAAATATGTTGACGCTTCAATCTCAAAAACAGTTAACGCTCCCAAAACTCATACCGTTGAAGATGTAAAAAAACTTTATACCTTAGCCTACAAATTAGGTTGTAAAGGAATTACCTATATGAGAGAAGGTTCGCGACCTGGAGTTTTGGAAAGAAAGAAGGAGGATGGAGAAAAAGAGAAAAATAAATTAGAATATAAAGTGAAACCTAGACCTTTGGTTGTGCACGGATCGACTTACAGAATCAATACCCCAGTGGGGGTTGCTTTTATTACCATTAATACTAATGGAGGTAATCCACCTGAACCATTAGAAGTCTTTATTAATGTTGGAAAGGCCGGAACTGATGTTTATGCAATGGCCGAAGGTTTGGGAAGAATGATTTCTTTAGCACTAAGATTTTCTTCTCATTTAACCCCTCTAGAGAGAGTCAGAGAAATTATTCATCAACTTCAAGGAATTGGTGGTTCAAAAGCTTTGGGTTTTGGCAAAGAAAGAATTCGTAGTCTTCCAGATGCAGTAGCCAAAGTATTAGCGATGCATTATCAGATTAATGGTAGCAGCCAAGAAAAGAAAAAAGATGATTTACAGATTAATGCTTATCCTGAGTTAATTTCTACTGTGACTCAGCCATCTTTATCAGTGACACCAAAAGAAAACGGCATTTTTGATATTTGTTCTTCTTGTGGAGAGGCGAGTTTAGTTCATGAAGAGGGTTGTAAAAAATGCTACAGCTGCGGTTATTCTGAGTGTTAAGCGTTGGATACTTTTTAAAAAAATGATATAATAAAGCGCGAGTTAATTTTTTTTTATGTCGATTGTTACCAAAAAAGGCGATTGGGGGACCACCTATCTTTTTAGTGGAAAACAAGTTCCAAAAGACAGCGAAGTCATCGAAGCGATAGGGAGTTTAGATGAATTATCTTCTTTTATTGGTTTAGCGTCGGTAATTGAAAATGAAAAAGAATGGATTTGTTTTCTTCAATCAATTCAGAAAGTGCTTTATCAAATAATGGCCTTTTGCGCCGGAAAGAAAAATAAAAACGATTTATTAAAAGACGAAATTTCATCATTAGAGGAAAAAATTTTTTCTTTGGAAAAAGAATTAACACCAATTAAAAATTTTATTGCCCCGCGAGGAACAATGATTTCTTCTTGGTATCATATTTTAAGAACAATATGTCGACGAGCCGAAAGGCGAGTGGTATCTTTAATAAAAAAAAACCCCAAACAAGAAAAAAAACAAATAATTATTTATCTCAATCGATTATCAGATTTTTTCTATCTTTTGGCAAGAAAAAAAAATAAAAATAAAGAAATGATTTTTACTATTTAATTTATGGAAAAAAGGGCGCTTAATGAAAGATATCAAATCCTTTTAAAAAAAATAAATCTTGAAGCATTAAAGAAAGAATTGGAAAAATTGGCAAAAAAGACCTATCAATCATCTTTTTGGCAAGATCACGAAAAGGCGTCTCAAGTAATGAAAAAGATTAGTCAGAAGAAAAAAATAATTGACGAAATAGAAATGATTGCGTTATATTTAGAAGAGGATCAAATAAAAGAGGCAGAGAATCTAATCAATCAATACGAAACGCTTCTTTTTTTCTCTTACGCTTATGATAAAAATGATGTCATTTTTTCGATTCATGCCGGTCAAGGGGGGACTGAAGCGATGGACTGGACCGGGATGCTTTTTCGAATGTATTGGCGATATTTCGAAAAAAAAGGTTGGGTGGCTCAAGTGGTTGATCAAGTGGACGGCGAAGAGGCCGGTATTAAAAGTATTACTTTAACTGTTTCTGGAGATTATGTTTATGGATATTTAAAAGGTGAAGCTGGCGTTCATCGATTGGTTCGTCAGTCACCCTTTAATGCCGATAGATTAAGGCAAACTTCTTTTGCTTTAGTTGAGGTTCTTCCTCAAATTGAAGAAGGTCAAATAATTATTAATGAAGAAGATTTAGAATGGGAGTTTTTTCGTTCTGGTGGAAAAGGCGGGCAAAATGTTAATAAAGTAGCCACTGCAGTCAGGTTAACTCATCGACCAACAGGAATTGTTGTTTCCTGCCAAACCGAACGGTCTCAGATTCAAAATCGGCAAAACGCTTTAAAGATTTTGCGGGCAAAATTATGGCAGATTGAGGAAGAAAAAAGAGAAAAACAATTGGAAAGCTTTAAAAAAGAAAAAATTGCTAGTTGGGGCCACCAGATTCGCTCATATGTTCTTCATCCTTATAAATTAGTGAAAGATGTACGGACTGATTTTGAAACGAGTGATGTTGATAGTATATTGAACGGCAACCTTGATCCGTTAATTGAAGCTTACATTAAAAGGTAATTTTTAGTTGGTTTTATCAAGCTGAATTTTTTTTCTTCTTGTGATATTTTTAGTGTGAGGTGAATAAGAAAAAAATTTTTTATTTTTTATATTTGTTATTTTTTATTTTCTATTTTTTTGTTGTTGATGTTTTTTCTTCCCTAAAAATTAATGAAATTTATCCCGCCCCGCCTACTAGTCAGTTTGAATGGGTTGAGATTTATAATGAAGATGAAGAACTTATTAATCTTTCAAGCTATTCTTTATCTGATTTTTCTGGAAAGAAAATTATTTTTTCAACCCAATCAGCTTTACCAAAAAGCTTTATTTTAGCCACAAGTAGCGGTGTTTTAAATAACACCGGACCAGAAACGGTTTTTTTAAAATATGTTGACAATCAAAGAGAGGAAGTAATTGATACTGCTTCATATTCAGGTAGTTTTGATAGTAGTAAAAGTTATACTCGATGTCCGGATGGTGGAGATTATTGGTATGTTGTCACATTTATTACAAAAGAACAATTTAACAATTCAGCTTGTTTATTACTTTCTCCTTCTCCTTCACCAACACCAACTCTTGTATTTCTATCACCAACAGAGGGAGTAATTTTTATACCGACTCCGACACTTTTGCCAACTCCAACTCCATCACCACGATTAATTTCTTATGAAAATATTTTTATCTCAGAAGCGATGGTTAATCCGCCTACTGGAGAGAAAGAGTGGGTTGAAATTTATAACAATAATGATTTTGATGTTGATTTAATTGATTGGTATTTAGATGATATTGAAAATAGTGGAGGTTCACCAAAAAAAATTTCTTTAACAACTCCGGCAAAGAGTTATCGAGTCGTTGAGTTATCTTCAGCGATTTTTAATAATGACAGCGATTTGGTGAGACTGTTAGATTTTAATAAAGTTGAGAAGGATGGTTTTGAGTATCAAAGTTCAGAAAAAGGAAAAACCTGGGGGAGAATTTCCTTTGACTCTGACTTTTTTTGTCTTCAAGAGCCATCAAAAAATCAAGTGAATAATTTATGCTTATCTTCAACACCGACGATTAGTTCAATAAAGACGTCGAATTCAACTTCTTCTATCTCCCCAACATTAAAACCATCACTGACAATGAAAAAACAATCTTTAAATACTATTACTACAGAAAAGAAAATTAATCAAAAGATTTATAAAAGTTATTCTTTAAAAGAAAATGGGGAGGTTTTAGGAGTAAAGAATTTGGAAGATAAAATCAGGCAAATAAATGACTTTTCGTCAGAAGAAGAAACTAGTAGCGAAAAACAAAATCCATTGCTTTTTCTTTTATTTTATTATTCGCTTTTAACTAATTTTTTATTTTTAAGAAGAATTTTAATGGCGATTGAGATAAAATAACCAATTACCAAATTCCAAATTCCAAAAAGATCCCTTCGGGATTTTTAAACATTATTACATTGTTCAATTTTTTAGATAACCACCTAACCAGCAACTAGCAACCAGTTAACTTTTATACCCCGAAAGAGGTCGCTTTGGAACTTTTACACTTTCAAACTAATCTCAACCGATCTCCCCTCCGATTTGGAGGTCGAGTCCGCCACTGATGGCAAGCCATAATGCGAAGCTTTAGGCGGGCTTAACTAATTCCAGATCAATCCCAGACTAACTCTTGCAACATTTTGATCATGGCCGTTCTTATGAGTATCATTAAATAAATAATTCTCAATAAAATTTTAAGCTATTACCTCTATCTAATTTTTAATTTTAACTTTTGTTTTTCAAGTTTTGACTTTTGACTTTTGAGTCTTGAGTTTAATATGGTATTTCAATGTATTTCTTTATTCATTTTTTTACTTGATATTGAACTTTTTTTACGTTATATTTTTATTAATGATATATTTAAGCCTTTCTAAAAATGCGGTTCATATTTTGGCAGCAAAAAAGACTCTTCTCAATCAATTTCAATCAGTGGTTTACAGTAAAGAATTTGGCACTAATTTATTAGAAAAGGGAAAAGTGACTAACATTGATGTGGTTGCCTCAGCAATTAAAGAAACACTTTTGGGATTAGAGGAAAAAAAGATGCTCGAAAAAGAAATTTTTTTAATTCTTCCCCAGGAGTCGTTTTTAACTTTGCGGACAGTCGTTCCGCCAGACATTGCTCCATCAGCAGTTGAAGCCTTTTTAAAAGACAAATTTCAAGCCACTTTTCGTTTAAGTTTAGATGATTTTCAATATATTTATTTTTCAAAAAGTATTAATGATGAGACAGTGCTTATTTTATACGCTTATCCGATGTTGGAATTAGAGAAGCTTTATTCGACTTTTAATCTTATTAATTTGAAATTGGTTAATCTTCTGCCAGAAACAGTCGGTTATTTTACTTTGTTTGAAAAAACTTTATCGCTGACAAAAAAGGAAAATTTTATTTATTTAAAGTTTTATCCTTCTTATTTTCAAGCATTTTTATTTGATTCATTTGGTTATTTAGGAGAACCAGATTGGTATTTACCAGTGATTGAGGAACAGGAAAAACCGATTCGGGAAAAAATTTTAGAATATGAATCAAAAAATATTAAATTTCATCGATTGATTTTATCTGGACCAAAGGCTGATGAAGTTCGTCAAGATATTTTTACTAAATCAGTTGGCGTTTGGACTAACCCACTAAGAAAAATTATCGTCAATTTTTATCAAGACTACTTAAAAATGTTGCCCTTTGACAATAATCAAACTTTTCCTGTTTTAAATTATGATCATCTCTTAGGTGCTTTTATTTTTGTTTTTAATAATAAAGACTTTAATTTTTTAAAAAAAACGTTTGATTATCAATCAAAACAAAAAGTCATTTATTTTAATCTTCCAAAAAAAGAAATATTAATTTTTTTGGGTTCGTTCTTACTTGCTTTTGTAATTTTCAGCTTTTTATTTAATGAAAGAAAACAATTACCTTCAATCAATCTTTTTTCATTAAAATCAACCACAACCCCAACTCCAACTCCTACTCTTACACCCACACCAACGATTATCATCAAAAAAGAAGAGATAAAAATCAAAGTTCTTAATGGATCAGGAGTTGCCGGAAAAGCCGGTGAGGTAAAAAAAATTTTAGAAAAAGCTGGTTATAGTCAAATTTTAACCGGTAATGCTGAGGAATTTAACTTTAAAATTACTGAAATTCATGTCAAAAAATCAAAGACGTATCTAAAGACCGAGATTAAAAAAATTTTAACTGATTACACCTCTTCTTTTAAAGAAGTCTTTTTAGATGAACAAGAGAATAGTGATGTCATTATCATCATCGGCACTGATTTTAAGTGAAAAAATGATAGAATAAGAAAGGATGATTGATAACCCAATTGATGAAATCAAAAAAAGGATTGATATCGTTGATTTTATTAACTTTTTCGTTCCCTTAAAAAAAACCGGTCGCAATTTTAAGGCAATCTGTCCTTTTCATCAAGAGAAAACGCCATCTTTTATTGTTTCTCCAGAAAGACAGATTTGGCATTGTTTTGGCGCCTGTAATGAAGGTGGCGATGTGATTAAATTTTTGATGAAATGGGAAAATATCACTTTTGTTGAAGCTCTAAGAGAATTAGCCAAAAAAACTGGCGTTATTCTTTCAAAAAGTACTTTAGAAGACCAGATTTGGAAAAAGAAAGAACGTTTGTTTTCTTTAAATCAAAAGGCATCTGATTTTTTCCATCACCTTTTATTAAAAACTAGCTTTGGAAAACAGGGGAGAGAATATTTAAAAAAAAGAGGGTTTAATCTGGAAATTACCGAAAAATTTACCTTAGGATACGCCCCTTTATCTTGGCGTTCTCTTCTAAGATATCTTATAAAAAAAGGCTTTTCTATGAATGAGATCCGTGATTCTGGATTAGTGATTTCTGAGAGAGGAAGGATTTACGATCGGTTTCGCGGTCGCCTGATATTTCCCATCTATGATATGAAGAATCAAATTATTGGTTTTTCTGGGAGAATTTTAAAAGACGAAAAAAATGAAGCGAAATATATTAACACCCCAGAGACGCTTCTTTATCGAAAAAGAGAAACTTTATATGGGATTCATCTAGCCAAAGAAGCAATTAAGAAAAAAAATGAAGTTTATTTAGTTGAAGGAGAATTTGATATGATTACTCCTTTTATGATGGGATTAGAGAATTTTGTTGCCACTAAAGGAACAGCTGTGACTAAAGAGCAATTAATGCTTTTGAAACGATTAACCAATCGGATTAATCTCTCATTAGACGCGGATTTAGCTGGTATTGAAGCAATGAAAAAAACAATTCAAGAAAGCGAGGGGTTAGGTCTGGAATTAAGAGTTATTTTATTAAATTTTGCCAAAGACCCAGATGAGGCGATAAGAAAAGATTTTGTTCAATTTAAAAAGATAATAAAAAAACCACAACCAATTTATGATTTTTTCATAGATTTAGCTATTAAAAAAAATCCTGAAGAAACCGCTTATGCTAAAAAAAATATTGTTGAAGAGGTGGCTAGTATCATTGATAATATTGTTAATCCAATTGTTCGGGAATTTTATATTAAGAAATTATCAAATTTAATCGGTCTTTCGGTAAAAACGATAAATCAATACTTTCGTCAAAAAAGATTGGCAGAAAAGCAAAAAACCCCCTCCTTCATTTATTTAAGAAAAAAAGAAGGAGAAAAAAGAAATGTACTTTTGGAAAAGTATCTCTTAAGCCAACTTTTCCAAGAAGATTTTTCTTCAAAAATTTTGCCAGAAATAATTTTTCTTCTTAACGAGAAAGATTTTGTTATTCCTGCCTATGGTAAAATTTTTACACTTTATGTCGAGTATCAAAAAGAAATAAAAGACAATAAAAAAAAGTTCAATATCAAAGATTTTATATCTCGATTGAGTCCAGCTTTAATTCCTGTTTTTGATGAACTTTATCTCTATGCTGCTTATGAGAATGAAGATAATTTAGATTTAGAAAGAGTGGTTTACGAGATAAAAAAAAACGCTTTAAAAAGGGAGATTAGAGATTTGTTAAAGGAGGAAAAACGTAAAGAAGATGAAAAAAAAATAAAAGAGTTAAATCGATTATTAAGTGAAATCGAAAAAAAAATGATAAAATTATCGATATGAAAAAAACCTCCGCCGCTTTACCAAAAAACTTAAATGATTTGCTGAAACAAGGGAAAGAAGATGGATTTATTGTCCAAGACGACATTCTTTTAGTTTATCAGGAACCAGAAAAGCACATTGAAGAGATTGACGCTTTTTTTGAAAAGGTCCTCAAAGAAGGGATTGATATTTTTGAAAGTATTTCCACAAGAGAAGAAGAGGAGGCAAAAAAAAATACTGACGAATTAGAAAAAGAACTTGAACAATTGGTGGGTCTAAGTCATGGTGAGTCGATTGATCCAATTAAAAAATATTTAAAAGAAATTGGGCAAACTCCGCTGTTAAATTTTGAGGAAGAGATAAAATTAGCGAAGGCTTATGAAAAAGGTGATCTAAAAGCGAAAGAGAAATTAATTAAAGCCAATTTAAGATTAGTTGTTTCTGTCGCAAAAAAATACTTAGGTCGTCACCTTTCTTTTTTAGACTTAATTCAAGAGGGAAATAAAGGATTAATCCGCGGTGTTGAGAAATATGACTGGAGAAGGGGTTATAAATTTTCAACGTATGCTACTTGGTGGATTAGACAGGCAATCACTCGGGCGATCGCCGATCAATCACGAACGATTAGAGTCCCAGTCCATATGGTTGATCGGATTAATCGTTATTATAAAACTCAGCGAAAATTAGCGCAAAAATTAGGACGAGAGCCTACGAATAAAGAGATAGCAAAAGAGATGAAGATGAGTATTGAGGAAATAGAAAATTTAATGCGCATTTCTCAATACCCAACCTCCCTGTCAACACCAATCGGTGATGATAAAGAGACTTCTTTAGAACATTTTATCAGCGATGCCAGTAAGCCAAGTTTGTATGATACCGTTTCTCGAGAACTTTTAAAAGAAGCATTAAATGAAGTTTTATCTTCATTGTCACCAAGAGAACAAAAAGTATTAGAGATGAGGTTTGGTTTAAAAGATGGGAAGGTAAAAACTTTGGAGGAAGTAGGAAGGGAGTTTAAAGTTACTCGAGAGAGAATTCGTCAAATTGAAGCCAAAGCAATCAGAAAGCTTCGTCATCCCAGTCGGGCTCGGAAGTTGCGTGAGTTTCTTGAATAATGAAAATTTACAATCGAAAATTCTCTCGTAATTATCAAAAAATTGAATCTTTAGAAGCAGGAATAATTCTTTCAGGTGATGAGGTCAAGTCGGTGAAAGAGGGAAGAATCAAACTAGATGAGTCTTATGTAAAAATTATTGGCTCCGAAGCTTATCTTATTAATGCGGAAATATCTCCTTATTCAAAAAGTTCCATTAAACCTTCCGATCCACGAAGAACAAGAAAACTTCTACTTCACAAAAAAGAAATTATTCGTTTAAAAACAAAAATGAAGGGAGAAGGGTTGACGATTATCCCTGTTTCGTGTTATAATAAAGGTGATATTATTAAGCTAGAAATCGCTTTAGCTAGAGGAAGAAAAGATATTGAAAAAAGAAAAAAAGAAAAAGAAAGAGATCTAAAAAAAGAAGAAGAAAAAAAAATAAAAGAGTACCTTAAAAAGTAGAAATCAAGAGAATTTCTAATGGGGATGAAGGGTTTCGACGAAAAGTGATTTTTTAAAAATGGCCTAAGCGGACCAATCCGTTAAATTGGAAAAAGATAACTGCCAAAGAAGAACTTGAGGCAGCCCAAGCTTTCTATGCCAGGCAAGCAAGGCAATTTGCCTATGTTTATGCCTAATAAAGAAAGCGTAAGCCTCTTTTTGGGTTTTGCCTGATTTTACCCAAAAAGGGAAAACCAATCAGGCGAAGATTAATCACCGTTTCCGGTTAGGTGGTTAATCTTAAATTAAAACCGGCGGCTTAAAAAGGTTTGTTTGTTCCCCTTTTTAAGCAAAAGAAAAAAACAAACTATCTTAGGCTAAACATTTTTAAAAAAACCTTTTCGGACGCGGGTTCAACTCCCGCCATCTCCACACCGCTTTTTTAGATAACAAAAGGAAAATTAATAATTAAGGATATGATTAAGAAACCTTGATAGAAAATTTTTAATTTTTTAACCAATACGCAATTTTTTTTAGAGAGATTACAATTATTAATCTTTTATAATTTTGTTTATTCATATCAAATCTTAAACTTTCAACTTTCTATGCGATTATATAAAAAAAGCATAATAGTATTAATATGCCCTGCCCTAATAATTAATTGAAATAATATCGGCAGTTTGCTATAATGCTTCTAATGAAGGATGAACAAATTCATCGATCACCAAAAATCGTGGAATATTGGGAAACCCAACAATTGCCCAGGATGCATAAGACCTCTCAAGAATTTAGAAACGCTTTAGTTTGTTTATATACCCCTGAGAGTTTGAACACTTTATTTCAAGAACCTTTTTTATCGCCCGAAGAAATAGAAAGAAAACAATTTTTAAGGATAAGACAATTAGTAAAATTAGCTTATAACAACATCCCTCTATATAGAAATAAATATCAAGAAGTGGGATTTGAACCAGGAGATTTAAAGTCATGGGAAGATTGTCATTGCCTGCCGGTAGTTACTAAAGATGAACTTATTGAAGCTTTTCCTGATTTATGTGTTAATCCCAATTTTGAGATTAGTGATCTTTTTCCCACAAGATCAAGTGATTCCACCTGTAAAACTTAAGGATTTATGTTGATCCACAGTCAATTATTATTGACGCCCTTCAAGGTATTAGACAATTTTGATTACAGAGTGGGGGGGTTTACAGTAAAGAACATGTTGTAGCTCATGTTTATACTGTTCCTTGGTGGGTAGATTCATTAGGTGATGGAGATTATCAATCAATTTTTATAATTAGTTTAATAAAACCTTCAGAAATTGCAAAAATTTTATTAGAAGTTCGACCAGATATTTTATCTTTATACCCGTCTAATCTTCAATCGTTAATTCCTTTTTTATCAAAAGAAGTTGGGGGAAAATTAAAATTAGTTGTTGTTCATTCGGAAATGTCCTCTAAAAATGAAAGGCAAAATTTTAGTAGAGAATTAGGAGGCATTCCTGTATTAGATGAATACTCTTCTGAGGAATTAACCCTTATTGCTCTTGAGTTACCCTGTGGTCATTATCATCTTTGTGAAGATACAGTAAGGGTTGATATGTTGATCCAAAAAATCTAATGCCAATTAAAGAGGGAACAGGGTTAGTAATTGGGACTAATTTACTAAATATTGCCATGCCATTTATTAAATATGTTCAAGGAGATTATGCTGCGATTTCGAAACCTAAAGAATTTGATATTAATTGGAGACAAATTGAAAGAGTTGAAGGAAGACAAAATGATGCTTTTATAAAAAGAGACGGCGAACTAGTTCCAGCAGGGACAATTTTAGATCTTACTTACAGATGGATGTTTGATGTTGGAATAAACATTCAGGAATTTGAGATAATACAAACTTCACCGACGGAGTTTAAAGTTAGAGTTAAAGAACCAGATTTATTATCTGATTTAGAGAAGAGAAAAAGTTCTTTCCAACATTTAGAAGAGTTGTTAACAAGAGTTTTTGGTCCTGGTATTACTGTTAATGTTTGATATAGTAACAGAATTTTCTCCTCATCCTCAGAGGAAGAGACGACCAATTAGAAGAGAATTTTAGATGTTATGAAAAAGATATCATTTAAGAAATTAACACAAAAGGATAAACAATTGATAAATGAAGTAGAAAAACTCATTGCTAATGCCTACGATCCTTACTCTCAATTTTATGTCGGTTGTGCTTTGTTGACATCAAAAGGCAATATTTATAAAGGAGTAAATATTAACACTTGTGCTTATGGAGGAATTTGTGGTGAGCGATCAGCAATTTCTTCAATGGTTACCCATGGTGAATCTCATATTAAAAAAATTGCCATTATCGCTAAAAGTGATTATTTTAAAGTTAAAATTCATTCAGGTCCTTGTGGAATTTGTCGTCAGCTTCTTTGGGAATTTGCTGAGTTGAATAAAGATGATATCGAAATTCTAATTTCAGATTCAGACAAAAACAAAATCCTTATCACTTCAATAAAAAAACTTCATCCTTTAGGCTTTGGTCCAAGATTATGTTTTGGTAAGTATCAAAAATATCTTAAAAGATGATTTTATTATAAAATTTTTGAAACTCTTAAGATAATGATTAACTCAATTATAATTTTTCTCTCTTTTGTTTTTCATCAAAAATTTTATGATCTTTACTTTTTAATAGAAAAATTTGGTTATGGGTTATTTTCTTAATCATAAAAAGTAAATTAACTAAGAGGTGAAAACTGCTCAAAATTATTTAGAGAGTTGTTTTTATCTACAAATTTGACATATCAAAATCACTTCCGATAGATGCATTCGTATTTTGAAAATAGTGGTTAAGGTTTTTGTCAATGTAAAATTGAATGTAGCTGTCTTTTCTTACAGGGATACCTTGATATCTACCCTCAATTTCTAAGCGAGTTAAACAAGTGTATTTATTTTTTTCACCTTTTTTATAAAAGAAAATTTTTCCGTGCCAAGGTTGAACTCGAGAGGTAGTTTCTCTTATCGCAAAAATACCAAGATGGTCACCTGGTTTTGGATTTATGGATGTTCTGAAGGTAATGCCATAGTCGATTAATTTTTCTGGTAGAATATTAGCTAAATTATCCCCTAACACTCTGGCGTTATGATATATCGCTTTATTCCAGGAGTAATTTAGAACTTGTTCGCAAATTTCCCTTGTGATCCTAAATTTGCTTTTTTGGTTTTTAAATATATATTGAAACATTTCTCGGTAAAAATCAGAACAAGGATAGCTATTTTTGTAACAGTAATCGACAACAAAAGCGTATGGAAGGGAGTGAATGATAGATTTCCAGAGAGGGACGAAATTGTTTGCCGGATTTCTTTTATCTTTGATTGGGTCATTTTTTATTGCTTTGATCAGATGATCATCAATCTTATGCCAAGGTAAATTTGGACCGACATTTTTTTTGTAAGTTTGCAGCGCTTCAAGATAACATTTCATTCTTTTTGTTTTATCCTTGTTTGATAATTTTTTTTCGATAAACTCTTCAAAATCATCTAATTCAAGGTAGTTGAGACCGAGATCTTTTATTAATTTTTTAAGTTTGATTTGATATGATTTGACTAGCGGAAGACACAAATCAAATGCATCAATAAAACGTCTCCCTTCAGAGAGAATGAGATATTTGACACCGAAAGGATAAAAATAGTCAATCACCTTCATCCAGGCGTTGAGATTGGCTAAGGAGATTACTTCAGCTAAATCAACAGCGTTTTCTTTGTTTGTGCCTGTTTTTAAGAGACAAACATTTTTTCTGGTAAACATTAAACCAATGAAAATCAAAGGTTTTTTTAATTTCAAACCATGCTCTATTTTTTCTCTGACATTCTTTTTAGTTGGACCAAAATGTCTCTGTTTTCTGAAATTGGAGTCAAAGAGGGCATTGGTGATTAGAGTGATTTTATCTTGATTCAAACTGATTCTTTTGATATTTTCTACTCTTTTTTTTACTATGTTGTCAAAATTTAAGCTGATATTTTTTATTAAGTTTTGATAGTTTTTCGATTGAAGGTTGTATGTGATATCATTGATTTGATTTTCACTATAATGTTTAATATTATCATTAAGCACAAGATCAAAAAATTTATTTCTCATTTGGTAAATTAGTAAATTGACTAATAATATAATTTTATCAAAAAAATGATTCGAACACGGATTGCTCCTTCACCAACGGGTGAGGATTTACATTTAGGCAATCTTTATACTGCTTATATCAATTATCTCTGGGCTAAAAAAAATCATGGCAAATTTATCGTTCGCATCGAGGACACCGATCGTCAAAGATTGGTTCCCGGTGCCGAAGAAAAAATTCTCTCCACCTTAAAAAAATTTAATATTTTTTATGATGAGGGACCAGATGTTGGCGGAGATTTTGGACCGTACCGACAATCCGAAAGATTATCCCTTTATAAAAAATATGTCTTAGAGTTAATTGGAAAAGAAGCGGCTTATTATTGTTTTTGTTCAAAAGAAAGATTGGATGAAGTAAGGAAAAAGATGACTGCCGACAAAAAAATTCCCCGTTATGATGGTCATTGTCGATATCTTTCAAAAAAAGAAATTGATGAAAATTTAAAAAAAGGCACTCCCTACGTTATTCGCTTAAAAGTGCCTAAAAATAAAAAAATTAAAGTCAATGACTTAATTCGTGGCGAGATTATTTTTGATTCTAATAATATTGATGATCAGGTTCTTTTAAAATCTGATGGTTATCCCACCTATCATTTGGCGGTTGTCATCGACGATTATTTAATGAGAATTAGTCATGTAATCCGAGCAGAAGAATGGTTGTCATCAACACCAAAACATATCCTTTTATATCAAGCTTTTGATTGGCCTCTTCCAATTTTTTGCCATCTGCCAATTCTTCGCAACCCCGATCGATCAAAGCTTTCCAAGAGAAAAAATCCGGTTTGGGCGTCTTGGTATTTACAACAAGGATTTTTACCAGAGGCGGTTCTGAATTATTTAACTCTAATGGGTTGGTCTCATCCCGAACAAAAAGAGATTTTTGATTTTGATGAATTACTGAAGGTTTTTGACATTAAAGATATTCAAACCGTTGGGCCGGCTTTTGATCCGGTGAAATTAGAGTGGATCAATGGTGAATACATTAGAAAAACTCAAAATTCAAAACTCAAAAGTCAAATCTTAAAATATTACCAAGTATATCATAAAAAAAATCTACAGGCAGAATTAGTTGAACAAACAATCCCTTTAATCAAAGAGAGAATAAAAAAATTTTCTGATTATTCGGAGTACTGTCAATTCTTTTTTGAAAGACCAGCCGTCCAAAGACTGTCTTTGCTCAAAGAAAATCATTATATCAATAACATTTATCAAGAGTTAGAAAAGATTACTGATTGGAAAACTGATGTTATTGGCGAGAGAATGGTTAGATTGGCAAAGAAAATAGGAATAAAAAACAGTGAAATTTTTATGACACTTCGTTTAATAATTACCGGTAAAAAAATTTCTCCGCCATTAAATGAGTCGATGGTAATTTTAGGTAAGAAAGAGTGTTTAGAGAGAATTAAAAACCTTTCTTAAGGCTTTCTTTGTTCCATAAGCTAAATTTCGTGGTAATTTATTTGGTGAAAACCAGGCAATTTTGGTGAATTTTTCCGGTTCCAAAATTGAAGGATGACCTTCTTTAATTTTGCATAAATAAAAGGGAACTAGCCAGTGTTGATTTTCTTTTTTAAGAATATCATCAAGGCAAAAGACTTGTTTAACAATAGATACCTCGATTCCTAACTCTTCTTTTAACTCACGTTTTAAGGCCTGCTTGGCGGTTTCTCCGTATTCAATCGCTCCTCCCGGCAACTTTCAGAGACCCCGTTCATTTTTTGCCTTTGGTCCTCGAAGTTGGAGCAACACCTCATTTTTTCTATTAACAATAATTGCCGCCACCCCAACTCCGATATAATCAATAGAAGGTGTGCCAAAAAGGAAAATTCTTTTTCTTTGCCGATATTCTTCGATAAACTTTTCCAAACTTACCGAGAGATGCTTCGGTGGATTATCAAGAGGATAAAATTTCCAACCATAATATTTATATGGCTCTAGATTCTTTGGTTTTTGATGTTGATTTTTCAGTGAAGATTGATAATAAAAAGTAATATGATGGGGTTCCCCGAGATCTTCCTCTATCCATAAAATTTTTTTAGGAACGGTATCAAGTCCTGTTTCTTCTTTTATCTCACGCACTAAGCTGTCAGTGATTTTTTCGCTCTTTTTGATATCTCCTCCTGGCAGATAATAATGATTATCACCGGCAACATTTTTTCTTTTTCCTAAAAGAATGTATTCTTTACTGTGCGTTTGTTTAATGATTACCGCCTTAACCGCAATATAAGGCCGAATTTCTTTTTCTTTATTGAAAAACATTTTTTTCATTAAAAATAAATTTTTTTAATCATAAATTTTCATCCAATGAGGATCGGTTTCAACGGTTAAATCAAGATATATTTTTTTGTTAGTTGCTAAAGCAATTTCTTTTCTCGCGTAAGAACCAATTTCTTTAATCTTTCTTCCCTCAGCGCCAATAAGCATTTTTTTGTACCGATCGTTTGTTGTTAAAATTCGAGCTTTAATATAAGTTAGTTGATCATTTCGTTCAATGATTTCATCAACGACAGCGGTTGTCGTGTAAGGAATTTCCTCGCCCATCATCAAAAAAACTTTTTCTCGGATTAATTCGGCGATAAAAGTTTTGGCGTCAAAATTTAAAAGAGGATAAATTAAATCTTGAGGAATATCTAATTTTCTTTGAGGAAGATAAGAAAAGATTTTTTCTAAGAGAGGTTTAAGATTAATTTTTTTCAAAGCGGAAATTTTAACAATTTCAGGAAACTCTTCTTCTAAAAATTGATATTGAGGCCAATAGGTCTCTTCTTTAATATCAATTTTATTAACGACTAAAATTTTTGGTTTATTGATTTGTCGAACTAACCCAAGGACTCTTCCTTCTTCATAGTCCCGTTTTCGAGTGTGATCGATCATATATAAAACCAGATCAACATCTTCATTTAATACCTGAAGAGTTTTTTTGTTAATATTTTCTGAAAGATGGTCTTCGGTTTTTTTCATAATTCCAGGGGTATCGATAAAGACAATTGTTCCTCGCCTGTCGCGATATAATGCCCTAATTGGAAAACGAGTTGTTTGTGGTTTAGGTGAAGTGATAGCAACTTTTTGGCCTATAAGATTGTTGATAAAAGTTGATTTGCCGACATTTGGTCGACCGATAAGAAGAACAATGCCTGATTTCATGGTAATATTTTATCAGATGGACGATAAGACAATTATTAAAAAAATCCAAGAGGGTGAAATTGACTGTTTTTCTTTATTAGTGAAAAAGTATCTTCCTTCTTTGCGTTTGTTTTTTTTACAAAGAGTAAAGGATAAAGACGATCAAGAAGATTTAATCCAAGAGACTTTTTTTAATTTTTATCGAAATATTAATAGGTTTAACCAAGAAAAAGAAATCAAACCTTATTTATTAGCCATTGCTAGTAATCAACTAAAAATGTTTTGGCGAAAAAGAAAAATTAGTGTTAATTTGGACGAAAATATTATCGATGAAAAAGTTGATTTTGAAAAAGATTATTTACCGCTGGATATTTCTCTTGCTCGAAAAGATCAAAAGATTATTCATTTTTTGAAAGAAGGATATCGATATAATGAAATTGGGAAAATGCTAAAATTAAATGTGAATACAATAAAAACGATTATTCGCCGTTTACGATTAAAAATAAAAAATGAAAAATCAAAATAATTTAGAAAAAAAAATTTTAAAGAAAGTTTATTTTTGGGAAATTAAAAAATTGGTTTTTAATTTTTTAATTCAAATCTTGTTAATATCTTGCGGTTTAATTATTCTTTTAACAACAGTTGCTTTAACCTTTTTTTCTATCACTGAATTAAAAAGTTCTGATTTTCTTAATCTTTTTCAGGAGGACTTCGAGGTCTTTAAAAAATATTTTTTCGATACACTTTATGTTTTTTCTTTGGAAATACCGAGAGAGTATTTGTTTATAATTTTCATCACCTCAACATTTTTAGTTTTCATTATTTCAAAAATTTTAAAAAATTATTATAAAACTCAGAATAAGATTAAAAGTTTGATAAATTTTTATCAAAAAAAATTATGAAAAAAATAATCTTTATTTTCCTAATCTTGATTGTTGCTTATTTTAGTTATTATTTTTACCAGCAAAGAAAGGTTCCTTTATTAAAAAAAAGATTTTTGCCAGCGGGATTTAAAAATCAAGAATTAATTTCAATTACCTCTCATTTAACCAAGATTAATCAAAATGAAACATCACCTCAAAACAAATTACAAAAAGAATTTTTTTTAGAGATTGATTATCCAACTAATGGGATAACGGTTAACCAATCAACAATTACTCTCACCGGCAAGACCATTTCAGGAGCAGAGGTTTTTATTAACGATATTCAATTAAGAGCAAAAAGCGACGGATTATTTTCGGCAGCAATTAATTTAGAAGAAGGCGAAAATGTTTTAACCGTTATTGCCAATGACGACCAAGGTAATTATCTTGAGAAAGAGATAACGGTTTATTTGGAGACCTTGGAATAGAATGAAACTTTTTTGATAAAACATGCATATATTTTTATAATCAAGAAGAGAAAGTTTAAAATTTTTTTAAAAATATGAAAAAAATATTAATTTTTAGCGGTATGTTAATTTTTATAAGCGCCCAACCAACATCGGCGGTTGATGTGAGAGATATTTTAAGAGATAGAGTTCAACAAAGAATTGAAAATAAAATAGAAAATCAATTAAACGCCACCACTGCGGCAGTTAAGTTAAAAAATCAATTAAGAGAAAAACTTCAAAATCAAGGAATAATGGACCTGGTAAAAAATCGTGTCCAAGAATTAATTCCAAAAAAACTAAAATTTGCCGCACGAGTCAATGGAAAAATTACTGAGATAAGAAGTAATCAATTAACAATTGAAGATAAAGAAGGGAAAGCGTTAGCGATAATTATTACCGAAAAAACTCAGTTAAGAAGACGATTTTGGGGAAAATCAAGTTTAAATGAGTTTAAAGTTGATGATGAGGTTAATGTCATTGGTCGTTATACCAATGAAGAAAAAACTGAGATTGAAGCTAAATTAATTCGCAATCTTTCAATTCAAAAACGTTGGGGGGCGTTCTTTGGGAAAGTATTTTCTATTTCTGACAATTCTTTGGCGATTGAAGCAGGAAAAAGAGGCCAAATCACTGTTTATGTTGATGGAGATACTAAACTTATCAATCGAAAAGAAGAGAAAATTAATTTTTCAGATATAAAGATAGATCATAAGATAAGAGTTAAAGGAGTTTGGGATCGAAATTTAAAAGAGGTAAGAGAAGTTGACGAAATAAAAGATTTTTCCTTACCAAATAAATAAAATTAATTAATTTCTTCTTCGGTTAGAAGATCATCAAAACTGATGATGCCGATAATTTTTTTGTCTTCGGTGACGACAGGTAAAGTTGAAATTTTATATTTAAGAATTTTTTTAAGAGCGATTTTTTTTGGTGTCGTTAAGTGAAGAACAATTGGATTAGTAATCATAAATTTATAAACAGAAGTTTCGAAATTTTGTAAAATAAGTTCATGAAGATTGAAAACTCCTACCAACTGTTTGTTTTCATTAACGACATAAATATTTTGGAGATAATAAAAATTAACGGTTTCTTTTCTGATTTTATCAATAACTTCTTTGACAGTGTTTTGAGGTAAAACAGTGAGATATTCAGTATTGATTAAATCGCCGATTGGAGTTTTTGATAATCTAAGAAGTCGAGATAGCTTTTCTTTTGTTTCTTCTGGTATAAGCCTGAGGATGGCATTTCTTCTTTTTTCTGACAAGGCAAGAAGAATGTCTGTTGCTTCATCGGTATTTAAAAGATTGATTATTTCAGCTGCTTTTTCTGGTTTATATTGTTTAATGAGATTAATTTGATAATTTAGATTAAGATTATTTATGACTTCGATTACTTGCTCTTTTGGCATTAAATGAAGAACTTTTTTAACATTCTCAATTGTTGTTGTTTCTAAATAATCTGCTAAATCCTCTGGTCGAATATTTTTAAGTTTTTCTTCTTTTTTTCTTAACCTCACTTTTCCTCGAGTGAGTTCTAATGGTTGAATGTCAGCCCAAGATAAAAATTGTTGGGGAATTCTTAAATTTATAATAGAAGAAATGCGCTCTAGAATTTTTTCTAATTTAAACCATCGAAAAATTCCAAGTAGCCCGATATCAACTCCTGTTAAAAACAAATTGTCTCCCTCTTTTTGGAAGGCAACATCATTTACTCGAACTAATTTGTACCCACTTAAATCAATAATCTGTTTATCTAAAAGATTTTTAACGACAAAAAGTTCGTTTTCCTCAATTTCTTTTTTTTCAAAGTTTTTATGAAGAATAATTTGAGTGTTAATTTTTAAAAAACATTGAATGGGAACAGTTACTTTTTCTTTATTAAGGCAACGAATGACAATCTTTGTTACTAGAGGTTTCTCGCTAATTTTGAAAATAATATCCTCTAAATAACCGAATAAAATATTGTCTTCAGTAATGATTTTTTTCCCTTTTAATTCTGAGAAGAAGAACATAAGTGTATTTTATAAAAAAGAATACGAAAATTAAAGAAGTGTTAAACCAAGTCTTAATCCCTAGTTGACCTAATTCCTCGATTCAGAATCTCTTTAGGGTTTCAATTACCAAATTAAATAATTTTTACTATTTAATAACCAATTTTTAATTAATATCTAATAATAAAAGTCAAAACTCACCCTCCGATTCGGTGGGCAAAAGTCAAAATTACAATTCAAAAATCAAAATTGAACATTAAATATTAATTTATTGATTATTGAATAAAAATTAATTATTAAGTTATTTGTTTATGTTTTTCTTATCTTAACAAGATGTGATAAAATAAATTATTAATTTTAAACGAAATTTGCGGGGTCGTCTAACGGTAGGACAGCAGCCTTTGGAGCTGCGTATCTAGGTTCGAATCCTAGCCCCGCAGCTAAAATTGAGTATATAGATTGTCATAACAATCTATAAATCAATAAATCAAAAATCAATTACATCTCTTTTTTTTAACCACGATCGTAGTTAAAAAGAAGACATTTTAAAACTGAAATCTTAAAAAAATAAACTATCTAGTTTTTTTTGAGATATAAAATAATTTTTATTTGTGTCCTAAAATGATTTTTATTAAAATTAAATACTATGAATGATCAGATTATTTGTCCTCATTGTAAAAAAGCGATTCCTTTAACCCAAGCTTTATCCCATCAGATTCAGGAAAAGTACAAGGAGTTTTATAAAAAAAGATTAACCGAAGAAAAACAAAAATTAGAGGAAGAATTAAGAGCTAATTTAACGAAAAAAATTAAAGAACAATTAGATCTTGAGATTAAAGACAAAACTAATGAGATCGAAGAATTAAGAAAACAAAATAAAAATTTACAAGGTCAGCTGTTAGAATTGAATCGCTTAATCCGCCAATTGCGAACTGAGAATGAACAGCAAAGAATTGAGATGGAGAAAAAAATTACTCATGAGCAGGAAAAAATTCGACAAGAAGAGCAGAAAAGGATTGAGCAAGAATATCAATTAAAAATTCTTGAAAAAGAGAAAAAACTAACTGATGCTTTAAAATTAGTGGAGGAATATAAAAGAAAATTGCAAACTGGTTCCCAACAACTTCAAGGAGAAGTACAAGAACTGTATTTACAAGAAAAATTGAAGGAAGAATTTCCTGAAGATGAAATAAAAGAAGTACCAAAAGGGGTTGAGGGAGCTGATGTTTTACAAATTGTTAAAAATAATTATGGTCGACCGTGCGGAACAATTATTTGGGAATCAAAAAGGACAAAGGCTTGGAGTGATAGTTGGCTTTTAAAATTAAGAGAAGATCAAAGGAAAGTAAAAGCAGAAATAGCCGTTATTGTTTCTCAAGCGTTGCCTACTGGAGTAAAAAACTTTACCCAAAAGGAAAGAATTTGGATTGTTAGTTTTGATTCATTTATCGCTTTAGCGACCATATTAAGACAGACTTTGATTGATCTAGCAGCAGTTAAATCTTCTTTCGTTAACAAAGAAGAAAAAAAGGAAATTTTATGGAATTATTTAACGAGTATAGAATTTCATCAACGAATAGAGGCAATTTATGATGCTTATCTTCAACTAACAGAAGATTTAAGAAAGGAACAAGATTGGTTTCGAAAAAAATGGGCCAAACAGGAAAAAAATATCAAAAAAGTGGCGGAAAATATTCTGGGTATGCATGGCGATCTTCAAAGTATTGTCGGTCGGGCTCTGCCTGAAATGAATAATTTCCAATCTTTACCTGAAAAAACAGAAAAAGATAAAGAAAATAAAAATCATTTATTTTAAAAACAATGAAGAATCAAAAAATTATTCATTTTTTTGATAATTTTTTTACTCAATTTTCAAAAATTGTTATTATTGTTCCTGCTGTTATTCTTATCGTAGGATTATGGATAAAGTATTCTTCTAATAAGAAAAATTTTTCGTTAGTTGGTCATTATCCTACGCCAACCTTAGTTAAGTTCTTACCTACTATTTCTCAAAATCAGTTTATTGAAAAATTTAATTTAACTGGACCATTGATTTGTCAATATCAAAACAAAGAGTCATCGGTTTCCGCTTTTGTTAAAAATAAAAAGATTTTTTTTAAGATTGAAGAAAAAACTGGAATAAAAAACTTTCTCGTTAATGATGACTGTTTATATCTTTGGGAAGAAAAGCAATATTATGGTGAGCGAGCTTGCGGTGTGGGCCATTATCTTAACCTTATAGAATCATTGCCATTTTTTAACCTTAGTGATTTGTTGAAAGAAAGTGAATTTAATAATCAATTTGGAAGAAATTTTGACTTTAATAATTTATTAAACAATTGTCAAAAAAAGGAAGTTAAAGAAGAATTATTTTCAATTCCTAAAAACGTAATTTTTAAAAACCTTTCTTTTGATCAAATTGATAAATAAAAATGCCCGGGCAACGACCTACTTTCCCGTCTCCGAGTTGGGAGAGAGTATCATCGGCGCTGACTAGTTTCACGACCTTGTTCGGGATGGAAAAGGGTGGGTCCTAGTCGCTTCAGTCACCCAGGCAAATTTATTATACAATTTTTATATAATAATATCAATGAGTATTCTAAAGTCATTTATTATTAAGCCAAAAGTAAAATTTGAATTCCAGCACGACGATGAAGAAATTATTTTTTTAGTTCGTGCCCATCCAATCACTCAAATTTATTGGGTAATTAACGGTTTTCTGATGGGTATTATCATTTTCATTTTAATTAGTGTTTTTTCTGTTTATTTAACTAGCAAACAGATTGTTTTTATATTTCTTTTTGCCATAGTTTTCATTTTTTCTTATTGGTGGTTTAGTTTTTTATCTTGGTATTTTAATGTTGGGATTGTGACAAGTCAACGAGTGATTGATATAGATTTTTATTATTTAACATACAAGGAGATTACTAGTGCTTTGTTAGATAACATTGAAGATATTACTATCAAATCAGGTGGATTTTTTCCCTCAATTTTTAATTATGGCAATGTTTTTGTTCAAACTGCCGGAACAAAAGTTAATATCGAGTTTATGAACTGCCCACAACCAGAAAAAATTAAAGAAATCATTAATAACTTGTTACAAAAAAATCAATGATTGATCTATTTTTCAAAATTTTTGCTTTTTTTTTCTCTTTTTTCTATCTGTTGTACGCAATTGTTTTTTTTCAACAATCAAAAGTTTTAGTCAGGACGACTAAAACTGAGATTGATAGATGGGTGCTTCTTATTTCATTCGTTCAGGTACTGTTAAGTTTTGTATTAATTTTTTATAGTTTTATTTTATGATTGATTATCAATTCTCTCTATTTTTAGGCAAGGAAAAAGAAGAAAATAAAGCGGTTTATTTGGTGGAAAGAAATTTTTTTGCTGTTTTAAAAATAGGAAAAGATCTGTCTAAAGAAGACGGAAAAAAATTCCTACAAGAAGTTTATCAATTAATCACTCAAGAGCAAGAAATAAGATTAGAAAGACTTGATGAAATTGTTATTGAAGCAATTCAAAAAACTAATTTTTATCTTGAGCCTTCATTAGCGATCGGTCTTTTAGAAAATGAAATTTTATATTTAAAGACGATTGGGGAGGGAACAATTTTTGTTAAAAGAGGAAAAGAAGGCGGTAAGATTATCGAAGGGACTAAAAGCGCTTCTGGTTATATCAAAAAGAATGACTGTCTTATTTTTTCCTTTAGCGATTTTTTTCAAAAAATTGATGAAAAAAAGTTAAAGGAGGTTATTGATCAAAAATCACCTCTTGAGATCATTGAAAGACTGAGTTTTTATTTTACAGAAAGTGATAATGGATCAACGGCTTTAATTGTTAAATTTTTTCAATCAAAAAAGAATGAAGATAAAGACGTTATTAGTAACAAGCTAACAGTTGATTGGCAAAAAGTTAAAGAAAAATTTTTGTCTTTCGTCTCTTTTGAACATAAAAATAAATTGGCACTTCTTATAATTTTTTTAATAATTTTATTTTTTGGCTATCGACTATCAACAGGATTAATTAAATTCAGTTTTAAGTTCAAACAACAAAAGATTGAAATCACTCGTCAGTCAATTGAGAAAAAGTTAAATGAAGCAGAAGACACGGCATTTTACAATATAAAAAAGTCAATTGAGCTGATTAATGAGGCAAAAAATGAGTTGAGTCAGCTTGAAAAAGAAGTTGACAAGAGGTCAGAAAAAGAGATATTAACGATAAAAAGTTTAATTAATCAAAAAGAGAAAGAAATTTTAAAGAAAGAAGAAAAAAAGGCCGAAGAGTTTTTTGATCTTGCCATTGCTGAAAAAAATGCAACAGGCAGACGATTTTATCTCAATAATAATCAATTATTAATTTTGGATAATAAAAATGGGAGAGTTTATCAATTAAATTTAGAAAAAAAATCAATCGATACTTTTTCCCATTCAAAACTTAAATCCGCCAGTTTAGTGGCCAGTTATGAAGATAAAATTTTTTTCTTTGATCAAAAAGAGGGTATTTTGCAAATTGGTGAAAATAATCAATTAAAGAAATTAATTGATTTTGATGAAGATTGGGGAAAGGTGATTGATTTTTGGTTTTATAATGGCAACTTATATCTTTTAGATAAAAAAAATGATGAAGTTTATAAATATCTGGTGACCAGCGATGGTTATTCAGAGAAAAATTCGTATTTCAAAAGCGGTGAGGCGGTTAATTTAGAAGAGGTTAACTCAATGGCCATCGATGCTTCAATTTATTTAGGCTTTACTGATTATATTTTAAAGTACACTTCTGGAATCAAAGAAAGTTTTAATATGAGTTTTCCAACAACAGCGATTCAAGTAAAAAAAATTTATACTGATAAGAATCTAGAACAATTGTTTGTTTGGGATAAAAAAAATTCTTCGGTTTATCTTTTTTCTAAAAAAGGCGATTATCAACAGACAATTAAATCTTCTTTTTTATCCCAAGCCGATGATTTTGTTGTTTATAACAAAAAGGTTTTTCTTCTTTTAGGAGGAAAAATTTTTGCTATTGAGCTATGAAAAAGTTATCGGAGCAATTATTAGTAAAAAAAATTATTGAGAAAGACGAGCGGGCGTTTAATTTTTTTTACCATAAAAACGAAAAAGCAATTTTTAATTTTATTAAGAGAAAAATTGGCGATGAAGGAGTAGCAAAAGAAATAACTCAGGAAGTTTTTCTCTCCTTTTTAGAAGGTTTACGTGACTTTCATTTTCAAGCGTCTCTTAAAGCTTATCTTTATAGTATTGCGAAAAATAAAGTAGTTGATTATTATCGAAAAAACAAAATCAAGAGAATTCTTTTTTCTCATCTACCAAACTTTTTAGTTGAAGGAGTAAACATTTTTTTAATGGAGGATGAGATAGAAAAGAAAGAAGTGAAAAAAAGAATTGAAAAAGTTTTTCGTTTATTGCCAAAGGATTATCAAGGGATTTTGCGACTAAAATATATAGAGAACGTGAAAGTAAAACAAATTGCCAAAAGGTTGAAGATGACTTTTAAAGCGACGGAAAGCCTTTTGTTTCGAGCAAGAAAAGCTTTTATTAAGTTATATCGATCGATTTAATGAAAACAAAAACAATTAATTGGGGAAAAAAAATTAATGAAGTTTTTTATATTCAACCGAATAATTTAGAGTGCTTGCCTTTGACCAATTTTTATAAAAAAATAGTTTCCCGATTAAAGATAATGCCTTTTTTTATCATTGTCCCCTTATCAATTTTATTAAGCATTTTTTCTTATTTATTATTAGGTTATTTTTTAATTAAACTAGTGAGTTTTTTTCAAAAGATTATTTGATGAAATTAATCACTGAAATTTTAACTTCATTATTTTTCGTTTTTTATTATCTAATTCAACTAATTTTTTATCCTTATCAAGCAATGCGAAAAATCAGCCAAGAAAAAGATGAGAATCAGATTTATTTGGTTTTCTTTTTAGTTTTCCTTTACCTAAAGTTTGCCTATTTTTTAAAAAACGACACCTATCCAGCGACAATTTTATTTGCAGTTTTTTTAATAGTTTTTCTCTCTACGATTAGTTTTTTTTATTTTTTATCAAAATTTTTTAATAAAAAAATTAAGTTTCGTCCTTTTGTTTTTACTTTTTCCTATGCTCTTTTTCCAACATTAATCTGGTATGGATTTAATTCGCTTCTTTACATTCTTTTACCTCCTCCAAGGACGAGTTCAATTTTAGGTATTAGTTTCAGTCTTTTCTATCTGACAATTTCTTTTTCGCTTTTGTTTTGGAAGGTAATTTTATCTTATTTAGCGATTCGTTTTAGCAGCGGATTTCATTTCTTCCGGATATTTTATTTTATCCTTTTATATTTTTTAACCTTTCTTCCTATTTTTCTTCTTCTTAATTATTTTCGATTATTTTATGTGCCGATGGTTTAGAAGAATATTCCCATTAAAGACAACCCTCGACGCAAAAACTCTCTTTAATAGTTTAAAAAATGATTCTTCCTTCTTCTTCGTCTAATATATTATGAAATTATCCCAATTTAAATCCCCAAAAGAACGACGTGAGTTTTTGGAGCAAAAACTAAAAATTTCTCTTTCAAAAATTTCCCAGGCCTTTGTTGATGAAGAAAAAGATATCCATTGCGAAAATTTGATTGGGGAAACCACTTTGCCATTAGGTGTTGCCGGCCCGCTCTTAATTTCTTATCAAGAAAAAAGAAATGAATATTATCTTCCATTGGCAACGACTGAAGGGGCTTTAGTGGCTTCAGTTAATCGAGGCTGCAAAGCGATTACGTTATCAGGAGGCACTAATATTTTTGTTGAAGACAATGGGATTACCCGCGGACCGGTTTTTGAGACAAAAAATCTCGAAGAATCTTTTGCTTTAAAAAAATTCATCGAGGAAAATTTTTCTTTGATTAAAAAAGAAGCTGAAAAAACTTCTTCTCACCTCAAACTTTTGCGATATGAGATTAAAATCATTGGTCATTTAGTGTATCTTCGTTTTTTTTATGATACTGATTTGGCAATGGGGATGAATATGGCAACTATTGCTACCCAGGCGATTGTTAATTTGATCGAAGAAAAAACAAAAATAAAATGTATCGCTATTGCCGGCAATTTTGATCTTGATAAAAAAGCCGCTTGGTTAAATTTTTCTTCACCTCGGGGACTATCAGGATGGGGAGAAGTGTTTCTTTCTAATGAGATTTTAAAATCAGTTTTGAAAACCACCAAAGAAAAAATTTATCAAGTCTGGTCAGATAAAAATCTTCAAGGATCAATCATTTCTGGGAGCTTAGGTTTTAACGGCCATTTTGCCAATATTATGGCTGCTTTTTTTGCCGCAACCGGCCAAGACTTAGCCCATGTGGTTGAAGGGAGCTTAGGAATAACCACAGCAAGAGTTGATAAAAATGGTTTATATTTTTCAATTTATTTACCATCAATTGTTTTAGGGATGATTGGCGGTGGAACAAAATTATCAGCTAAAAAAGAAGCAATTGCTATTACAAAAGCAAAAGATAAAAAGGAACTGGCATCGATTTTAGTGGGTGGAGTATTAGCTGGTGAAATTTCTCTTTTAGCTTCATTAGCTGAGGGGACGTTGGCTTGTTCTCATCAACGATTAGGAAGATAAAATTTAAATTTATCTATGATAGGAATTGTTTCTTATGGATTTTATTTACCAAAATATCGAATAAAAACAGAAGAAATTGCCAATCAATGGGGAAAAAATCCTGAAGAAATTAAAAAATCATTACTAATTAAGGAAAAAGCAGTTTCTTCTTTTGATGAAGATTCTTTGACAATGGCTTATGAAGCTAGTTCGATGGCTTTATCTAATTTTAATGATGAATTATCAAAAATTAAAATTGTCTTTTTTGGTTCAGAAACACCGGTCTATGCGGTTAATCCAACCTCAACCATTTTAGCTGAGTTTTTAGGGATTGAAAAAAATTATCTCGCTCTTGATCATCAATTTGCCTGTAAAGCGGCCACAGGTGCGATGATCTCTGCCTTAGGTTTGATAAAAAGCGGTTTTTCCGAGTATGCTTTAGTTTGCGCTTCAGATAAAGCAACAGCAAAGACCCATGATGCTTTGGAATACACCGCCGCCTCAGGAGCCGTCAGTTTAATTTTGGGAAAAAAGGACGTTTTATTAGAAGTGGTTGATTATACTTCTTACTCCTCAGACACGCCTGATTTTTGGCGACGAGAAGGGATTAGGTTTCCCAGTCATGGGGGTCGATTTACCGGTAAACCTTCATACTTTACCCATATTATTAGTGCATCAAAAAAACTTTTAGAAAAAAACAAAATGACTGTCAAAGATATTAATTATGGAGTTTTTCATATGCCCAATGGCAAGTTTCCTCAGGAAGTGGCTAAAGTTTTAGGATTTTCTGAATATCAAATTAAAGATAGTCTGGTTGTCTTTTTTCTTGGCAATTCTTACAGCGCTTCAGCTTTGATGGGTCTTATGGCCGTTTTAGATAAGGCGAAAGCTGGAGACTTAATCTTTTTTGCTTCCTATGGTTCTGGAGCTGGTTCAGATGCTTTTATTTTTAAAGTGACTCAAGAGATTGAGAAAAAAAGACAAAATTTTTCAAAAATTTTAACCAACAAAAAATATATTGATTATGCTACTTATTTAAAGTTTATGAAGATAATTTAATGATTTCAGTTATTGGTTTTTATCAAACAAAATTTGGTGAATTGTGGGAGAAATCACTTTTTGATTTAGTCGAAGAAACAATTTCTTTTATTTTAAGAGAAAATCAACTATCAATTGAAGAGATAGACGCGATTTTTTTTGGCAATATGCTTTCTGGTGTTTTGGAAAACAATCTTCATTCAGCAGCAAAAATTGCTGAAATTATTAAAAAAAATATTCCAATTTTTCGTATCGAATCAGCCTGTGCTTCTGGAGGAGTGGCTTTTTATTTAGCTAAACAATATTTAGAGGCTAATTCAAATAAAACCGTTTTGGTAATTGGCGCAGAAAAGATGACTGATTTCTCACCCGAGGAAATTACTCAGGCTTTAGCAGGTGCTGCCTCCGGTGATGAACAGGAAGTTGGTTTAACTTTTCCAGGAGCTTATGCGCTGATGGCTAATTTTTATCTTCAAAAATATCATTATTCTGAAAGAAATTTAGCTTATGTAGCTGTCAAAAATCATTTCCATGGTAGTTTAAATAAAAAAGCTCATTTTCAAAAAAAAATTACTCTTGATGATGTATTAAAAAGCGCTTACGTTGCTTATCCGATAAAGGTCTTAGATTCCTCATCCATTTCTGATGGCGCCGCCGGTTTAATCTTGACTAACGATAGAGATTTGCTAAAAAAAACAAAATATCAGGTGAAAGTTCTTGCTTCAGAAATGGCGACCGACTCGATTTCTTTGATGGAGAGAGAAAAAATTGATGAGATAAAGGCAACAAAAATTGCTGCTAAAAAAGCTTTTTTTTCAGCAAAAGTTGATCAAAAGGATATTCAAGTGGCTGAAGTTCATGACTGTTTTACCATTGCTGAAATTTTAGCCATGGAGGATTTAGGATTTTGGAAAAAAGGTGAAGGTGGAAAAAGAGTTAAAGATCAAGAAACAATGTTGGGAAATGGTGGTAAATTAATTGTTAATTCTTCTGGTGGATTAAAAGCCGCCGGTCATCCGGTTGGCGCCACCGGTGTCAAACAAATAGGTGAGATTTATTTACAATTAACTAATCAAGCGGTTAATCGACAAGTAAAAAATGCTCGTTTTGGCCTTGCTCATAATATCGGTGGCAGTGGAGGGACTGCAGTGGTGACGATATTAGCCAGTTAGTAAGAAATTTTTATTTTTAATTTTAAATTTTAAATTTCTAATATGGTTAGTCCAGTAAAAATTTGGCGACGGCAAAAAAAGATTAGGCAGATTTTAGGAAAAAAAGGTAAGATCATTACCTTGACCAAGGTTTATGTTGCCGGATCCGATTTTAAGAAGTACGCTCCTTACTATCTTGTTTTGGTAGAATTAGAAGATAAGAAAAAGATTATTGCTCAATTAGTCGAGTCTGAAGATGATAAGGATTTATTTGGAAAAAAAGTGAAAGTTATTCTTCGGCGGATAAGAGAGATTAGCGAAGAGGATGTCATTCCATATGGAATAAAGGTGAAAATAATTGAATAAATTTTATGATTTCATATCAAGCACCAGGAAAAGTTATTTTATCCGGAGAGCATGCGGTTGTTTATGGCAAACCGGCTTTAGTTTCAGCGATTGATAAAAAACTAACATTTAGGCTTTTTCAAGATAAAAAAATTAAAGATGAGTCTTTAGATTTTATCGCTCAGACAGTAAAAAAGTTTTTAGCCAAGAAACAAGTTAAATTTTTTGACAGACCTTATTCATTTGAAGTTCAATCAGAAATTCCGATCGGTCGAGGGTTAGGTTCTTCAGCGGCTTTATCAGTGGCAGCAGTTGCCGCTTTCTTAGAATTTTATAGCGGAAAAAAATTTGAAAGAGAAATGATTAATAATCTCGCTTATGAAGTCGAAAAAAAATTTCACCAAAATCCTTCAGGAGTAGATAACACTGTTTCTTGTTTTGGCGGCTTGATCTTTTATCGAAAAGAGTTTGAATTTCTAAAGAATATCTCGCTTTTAAATTTTAAAATCCCAAAAAAAATTGAAGAAAATTTATTTTTAATTGATGGCGGCCAAACCAAAGAATCAACAAGAGAAATGGTTGAAAGGGTAAAAGAGAAATATAATAAAAAACAAACTTTAATTGAAGAACTTTTGGCACGAATTGAAAAAACAACTAAAAAAATGACTGTTTCATTAGTTAAAGAAGACGCGAATCTTTTTTCCCAAATGATAATGGAAAATGAAATTTATTTGGAGATTTTAGGGATTGTTTCCAAAAAAACAAAAAAACTTTTAGAAAAACTGCAGTCTTTTGGGGTTGGAAAAATTACTGGCGCCGGCGGCATAAAAGAAGGCTCAGGATTTATTTTATTTTTTTCTTTTAATAAAAAAGGTTTGATTGATTTTTTGGAAAAAAATAAGATTGATTTTTTTGCTTTTAAGCAAAATTTTGAGGGAGTGAAGTTTTTAGAAAAAAATGAAAATTAAAGTTAAAAGTCCAGCCAACATTGCTTTTATTAAATATTGGGGACAAAGAGATTCTCATTTTATTCTTCCCTATAATGATAGTTTTTCAATGAATCTCTCTCATTGTATTACCGAAATCACTATTGAAAGATTGAATGACGATCACAAAAAGGAGGTATTTCTAGAAGATTATTTAACAAAAAAAGTTATTCCTATCCAGCAAGAAAGGTTGGAAAAAATAATTGATTACTATTATTTAATAAAAAAATTTGTTGATAAAAAGGATGATTTTGGTTTTAGAATTTTTTCAAAAAATAACTTTCCGATAAAATCAGGAATCGCTTCTTCTGCTTCTTTTTATTCAGCCTTGGCTTTAGGTTTTTCTTACCTTTTTATGGAAAAAAATTTACCCGAAAAAAATCTTTCGATTCTCGCCCGACTTTCTGGATCAGGATCCGCTTGTCGGTCAATTCCTGACGGTTTTGTTTGGTGGAAAAAAGGAAAAAACTCAAAGACTTCTTATGCTTATTCAATTGCTCCACCCAAATATTGGGATTTGGTTGATTTAGTGTTAATTGTCTCGGAAAAAGAAAAGATTGTGGGATCTCAAGAGGGTCATCAAAAAGCCCTTACTTCCCCATTTTTTAAATTAAGATTGACTGATTTGAAAAGAAGAATAAAAGAAATAAAAGATGCTTTTTTAAAAAAAGATTTTGAAAAATTTGGTCAATTAATAGAAGAAGAAGCTTTGTCATTACACTTTGTTGCTATGACTCAAATCCCGCCGCTTTACTATTGGAGTGGAAAAACAATTGAAATTATTAAAGAGATTGTTTATTTAAGAAAAAAAAACCGCTTTGGATTTTTTACTATCGACGCGGGTGAAAACATTCATCTTATTTGTCAAAAAAAAGATGAAAAATTCTTTTTTCAGTATTTTTCTCAAAAAAAGGAAATTAAAAAAATGATTATTAATTATCCAACAATTGGAGCTCGACTATGGGAAGTAAAAGAGAATTAATTTTAATTAAAATTGGCGGTAGTTTAATTACCGATAAGACAAAACCCTATACGGTAAAAAGATCCGTTATTAAAAAATTAGCGATCCAAATTAAGGAAGCTTTAGAAGAAAAGCCAGATTTATATTTAATTATCGGTAATGGCGGTGGTTCTTTTCCTCACTATCCCGCGGTTGAATACCAAATGAAGGAAGGGATTAAAAAACTCAATCAAAAGTTTGGTTTTGCGTTAGTCCAAGAAGCAGCATCAAAACTAAATCGAATTGTCGTAGAAGAATTTTTGAAAAACGGGATTAAAACAATATCGTTTAATCCTTCATCAATGATTGTCGCTGAAAACCAAGAAATTAAAAATTTTTTTATTGATGCCTTGTTAGGAGTTTTAAATCTACAGATGGTGCCGGTTATTTATGGTGACATTGTTTATGATAAAACAAGAGGTGCCACTATATTGTCTACAGAACGATTATTGAATTATTTGGCGCTTTTTCTAAGAGATAAAAACTATTATGTTAAAAGAATAATTCATAATGGGACAACGCCCGGTGTTTTGGACGCAAAAGGACGAGTTATCCCAACAATTACCGCTAAAAGCTTTTCTTCGCTGGATAAAATTATTGTTTCTGTTAAAGGATATGATGTCACTGGAGGTATGAAACATAAGATTGAAGAGGCTTTGAAAATTGCTCAATTTGGAATTCAGACTACCATAATTAATGGAATTAAAGAAAAAGGAATACTAAAAAAAGCAATTTTGGGACAACGAGTTAAGGGAACAATAATCACAGCTGAGGAATTCTAATACCCCAATTAGGAAAGATTTTGAGAATATCGCTTGTTACTAAATTGTAAAGGGCTAACATCGCAAAAACAAAGAGGAGTCCAATAACAGCGTTCGTCATTTTGCTTCTTGCTTTAGTGATTTTTTCTTTTTCACCTCCCGAAATAATCCAATCATACGCCCCCCATAATAGATAAATGAGCATGGTTAGAGTAGCAACTAAAATAAAAACACGGATACCAAAACCAACAATTTTAACCACGCTTTCTTGAGGATCGGTGGGCAAACCAGAGACAGGAGGAGCGATCGTTCCAAAGATTCTTGGCAGTGGATCTTGGGTCAGTAATTTCATACCGGCAGATTAACTCGTAAAAAATAGGCAATAATTCTGACAATAACAAAACTTAAAACTACAATTAGTAGGCCAATGATTGCAAAGATAATTTGTTTTTGGGCTTTGGCAAGATTTTCTGATTTATCGGCAGCAGTAATCCAAGTAAAAGACGCTTTAAGCAACATTACTAGAAAGATTAACGCCGCACCTCCTTGAAGAAGAGGAAGAAAAACATTAAGAATCGTTCCCAAATTTGAAACTTTTGCTGGAGCAAAATTGTTTGGATTAATTTCAAGAGCGTGAACCATTATTAAAAGTTTATTAGAATCAAGTTTTTAAGTCAAGATTAAAATTTTAAAAGTAAAAAAATAATGGTGTAAAAGAGTGTAAAGGTTGAAATTAGTTAAAATCATTAGTCAGTTCAATCAGTTAAATCGGTAATATTGTTATTGTCATTAATCAATTTTTAATTTTCAGTCAATATTTTAACAATTAATAAAAAAATAAATAGTAAAATATAGATGATAATGAAAGAAAATAATTTATCGAACTTAATGAAAATTCCAATCCATTTAGCGATTATTCCTGATGGCAATCGTCGCTGGGCAAAAGAAAAAAATTTACCTACCTTTGAGGGATATCGACGGGGATATCAAAGAGGGATTGAGATTGGAAAAAAAGCAAGAGGGTTAGGAATAAAATATTTAACCTTTTGGGCTTTTTCAACAGAAAATTGGAATCGGTCAAAAGAAGAAGTTACTTATTTAATGAGAATTTTTAAAGATCTAGTTGATCAAAATTTGAAAGAAGCTTTAAAAGATGAAATTAAAATTACCCATTTAGGAAGAAAAGATCGTATTGATCAAGAACTAAGAGATAAACTTGCTAAAGCGGAAGAAAAAACAAAAAGCTTTGATCGTTATTATTTAAATTTAGCTTTAGATTATGGAGGAAGAGATGAGATTATAAGAGCAATAAAAAAAATCCAAACTATCGATAACAATTCATTAATATTCAGCGATGATAATTTTAATCGATTTTTAGATACCCACGCAATACCTGATCCGGATTTAATTATTAGAACTAGTGGTGAGATGAGAACATCAGGGTTTATGATTTGGCAAGCGGCTTATTCAGAATGGATTTTTTACCCAAAATATTTTCCTGATTTTACTTCAGCAGATTTAGAAGAGTGTTTAAAAGAATTTGCTCGGCGACAAAGAAGATTTGGAAGATAAAAAAATATTATAATATTTTATATGTTTGCTCCTTCTTTTACCATTACCAATAAGATTTTAACCAATATTGCGAAAATTGAAGCCGCTGAGGAAGTAATTCAACACGCCCCTCTTTTACCCTTATGGGAAAAGAAATTTCAAGAAGATGCAGTGGTGAGAGCCGTTTATCACGGGACTCATTTAGAGGGGAACAAACTTCAAGTTGACGAAGCAAGAGATGTTTTATTAGGAAAAGAAGTCGTTGGACGGCCAAGAGATATTCAAGAAATTATTAATTACAGAAAAGTATTAGAGTTAATCGATGAAGAGGCAAAAAAGAAAATCGAAAAAATAACTGAGATGTTAATTAAGAAAATCCACCGAGTAATCGTTGATAAAATTTTATCTCCAGAGAGCGCTGGCGAATATCGACAAAAACAAGTAGTGATTCGTGATTCTTACTCAGGAGAGATAACTTTTCGTCCGCCGGCGGCGATCGAAGTTCCTTTTTTAATGAGAGAATTTATTTATTGGCTTAATCAAACATCAAAGGAGCAACTTCATCCGGTTTTAAAAGCTGGTATCGCTCATCACGAGCTAGTGAGAATTCACCCTTTTGTTGATGGTAACGGTCGAGTCGCTCGAGTGCTGGCGACTTTAATCCTTTTTTTAGAAGGTTATGATATTCGTCGCTTTTTTTCCTTAGAAGAATATTATGATAGAGACGCCGCTTCCTATTATAAAAATCTTCAAAAGGCGACTAATGGTGATTTGACTTCTTGGCTAGAGTATTTTACTTATGGCACTGCTTATGAGTTTGAAAAAATCAAAGAAAAAGTCTTAAAATTATCTCGAGATGTTAAATTAAAAGAAAAATTTGGCGGTCAAATTTTTTTAACTGAGAGACAGATAAAAATTATCGAATATTTACAGGAAGTCGGTTATCTTCAAAATCAACAATTTTCCAATCTCTTTCCCGACCTTTCAGAAGATACGGTACTTCGTGATTTAAAAGATTTAATGAAGAAAGGATTGATTAAAAAAGTTGGTTCAACGAAATCAGCTCGATATGTTCTAATTTAAATTAACAAAAAAATGTGGACAAAACACAATTAGAAATCATTTATTTAGGGTTTCTCTTACGAGGACTTTTTTCATTAACCCTTGTAGCCGAGGGGTTGTACAAGATTTCCAAACATGAAGAAGGATTTTTTAGTTTTGCTTTAGGAATTCTATTTTTAATCTCTCTGATTTTGAGTTATTTGTTATTTTTTAATCGATAATGAGGTTTAAAATTTTAGCTCATTATTTTGAAAAAATTGAGAATAATTCTTCTCGATTAAAAATTACCGAAATTTTAGCTGATTTATTTAAAAAAGTAAAGAGTGAGGAATTAAAAAATACTTGTTATTTAATTCAAGGAAGAGTTGGTCCTCTTTTTGAGAAAACTGAATTTGGGATGGCAGAAAAAATGGTTATTAAAAGTATTACTAAAGCACTAAACATTGACGCTAAACTTTTTAATGATCACTATAAGAAAATTGGTGATTTGGGAGAAACATTGGAGTCATTCAAAAAAGAAATTATTATTCTTGACTCAAAAGATTTAGAGATTAACGAAGTTTATCAAACTCTTTATCAAATAGCAAACTTTTCTGGAGAAGGATCTCAGGAAAGAAAAATTAATTATCTTGCCAATCTCATTAGAGAATTAGATTTTCTTTCTTGTCGGTACTTAATAAGAATACCTTTAGGGATTTTAAGGCTGGGTTTTTCTGATATGACTGTTCTTGACGCCTTTTCTTGGATGATTATCGGTGATAAGAGTTTAAGAAAAATGATTGAGAAAGCGTATCATGTGAGACCAGATTTGGGAGAGATTGGCTATCTCCTCAAGGAAAAAGGGCTTGAGGGAATAAAAAAAATTACTCCCAAAGTGGGAGTCCCTATTTTAATGATGAGAGCCGAAAGACTATCTTCAGGAAAAGAAATTATTGAAAAAATTGGGGCTTGCGCGGTTGAGCCTAAATATGACGGATTTCGTTTACAGATTCATTATCAGAAGAAAAATAATTTGATAAGACTTTTTTCGCGAAACTTAGAAGATGTTACTTTTATGTATCCAGATATTGTTCAAGCGGTTAAAAAACAGATTACCGCCGAGGAAATTATTTTTGAGGGCGAAGCGATTGGATTTAATCCGCAAACTGGAGATTTTTTGCCCTTTCAAGAAACCGTTCAAAGAAAAAGGAAATATGATATCGAAGAAAAAGCAAAAGAGGTGCCTTTAAAACTTTTTGCTTATGAATTGCTTTATTTGAATGGAAAAAGTTACCTTGATGTCTTTTTTAGGGAAAGACGGAATCAATTAGAAAAAGTGATAAGAAGAAGCAAAGATTTTTTTGAGGATGGAATTATTGTTTCTCCAGAAGTAATTATTGAAGATCAGCTTGGATTAGATTTATATTTCGAAGAACAAATTTCAAAAGGACTAGAAGGAATCATTGCGAAAAAATTAGAAGGAATTTATCAGCCAGGCGCTCGTGGTTGGAACTGGATAAAGTATAAACGGAGTTATTCTTCAATGATTGAAGATACGATTGATTGTTTGGTGATGGGTTATGATTTTGGTAAAGGCAAGCGATCAAGTTTTGGTATCGGTGCTTTTTTAGTTGGTGTTTACAATGAGAAAGAAGATAAATTTACTACTGTGGCTAAAATTGGTACTGGCTTAAGTGATGAAGAGTGGAAAGAGATGAAAAAAAGATGCGATCGATTTAAAACTAATAAGAAACCCTCACAATATATAGTTGACAAAGCAATGAATTGTGATGTTTGGGTTTTGCCGGCAATTGTTGTAGAAATTCGCGCCGATGAGATTACTCGTTCCCCTGTCCATACGAGCGATCGGAAAATGAGACCGAGCAAAACTGGTCAGGCCGAAGAGATTGATGTGCCAGGATTAGCCCTTCGTTTTCCGAGAATAGAACGATTTAGAGATGATAAGAATTTTAACGAAGTAACCACTCTTAAAGAATTAAAGCAGATTTATCAAGCGCAGGGGAAATAAGTTTTTAATTTTTTTTGATTGGAAAGATTTTTGACATATCTAAGCTTTAATTAACACTGTTTTTGCTAATCTAAGGATTATTTAAAAATTTTATATTATAATAACCAATTAAAAAGACAAATATATGAGTGTTTTTCTTTCTATTATCATTCCCACTCTCAATGAACAAAGATATATTCCTATATTGTTAGAATCTTTAACAAAACAAAAAGAAAAAAATTTTGAGACGATCATTGTAGATGGTTTTTCTCAAGATAAGACTATTGAGGAGATTTTGAAGTACAAAAATAAAATTCCTTTAAAGTACTTTCAAATTAAACCAAACTTATCTTATCAAAAAAATTATGGAGCTAAAAAAAGTCAAGGCGCCTATTTATGTTTTGTTGACGCTGATATGAAAGTTAGTCCTAGTTTTACGAAAATAGCAAAAGAATTTATTACTAAACATAAAGGTCTAATTTTTTTACCTTACGTTTTGCCTTTAGAAAAAAAAGAATTTCCAGAATTAACTTTTATATTTCCGATTCTTAATGAATTAGTAAAAATTTCTCAAAACTTCAATAAACCCTTTTCTTCAGGGCCAGCGATGATTTTCGAAAAAAACTTTTTTCGTCTAATTGGCGGGTTTGATAATCTTTTTGGAGAAGATCATTTTATCATCAGAAAGTCTTACCATTGGGGAGTAAAGGCAAAGATACTCCCCCCGACAGCTAAAGTGCATTTTTCTTTAAGAAGGATGAAAAAAGAAGGACGATTAAAGTTAATTACTCATTTTATTGGTGCCCATTTTTATCTTCTTTTAAAAGATAAACTTAATCAAAAGTTGTTTAAATATGATATGGGAGGACAGGTTTATAATCAGCAAAATGACAAACAGAAAAAACTTTTTGATATAAGAAAATTTAAAAAAATTTTACATAAGATTTAGCGAATTTTATAAACTCTGAAAGATTGATCTTCGTAAACAAGAATGAATGAATAATGATAAGGTTTTTCTACCACCAAATAAGAGGCATTATATTTTTTTGCTAGTTTTAAAAAATCAGTTTCTTTATTTGAGTAGTAAGCTTTTTTGGTAATTTCAAAATTTTCAAAAGGATTGTTGGTAAAATATTTTAAAGCATTTGGAGCAACATCATTAAATCTTTTTTGCCAGTAAGGCATATAATTTGGATTAAAAGCGGCTTCTAAAAGTTCTGAAAGAGTCACTAATGGTTTTCTTTCAGATATAACGCGCCACTCAACATCATAAAAATGCCATAGATGCGGAGGGATGATGAAAATATCATTTATTTTGGTATTGTTTTTTGCCCATAATTGAACTTTGTACCCTTTTAGGTTATTTGGATAGATATGAATCTCAGGTTTCCATAATTGATATTTATAGCTGAAAAATGCGGCAAGGATGTAAAAAGAAAAGTTAAGTACTATTGTTGATTTGACTAATTTGTTAAATTTAAAGGAATAATATGAAAAAAGAAAATTTAGTGGGGTTAAGGAAAACAAACCGCTGAATAAGAGAGTTTTTTCCAATAGATTTGTTTTAGTTCTTTTTATTTCTTTTACAACAAAAAAAGAAGCGATAAGATAAAAGAAAAATGTCGCAAAAAGACCAATTCTAATTAATTGAAATTGAATAATAAAAGTAAAGGGAAAGAAATAGGCAGTTATTAAATGAATAACTAGAAATAAAAAGATTAATGCCATAAAGTTTTTAATAGTGGTTTTTTTATTATAATTTGTTTCTTTACTGATAATAAAAAACAATAAAATAGCAATAAAATTGATGCTATTAATTAATATGAAAGGAGGATTGATAGCCAAAGGTTTAAAAATATTAGCGAGTAAAGATGTTGAAATTAATCTGTACCAATTCCAATCAAGTACGGGAAAATTATTTTTACTTAGAAATCTCCAAATAAATACCGGTGAAGCAAATAGTGTAAATAAAATAAAGTTTTTTATCAAATTTATAATTTTATTTTTTGATATTTTGATTATATCGTTTAAGAATAAAATAGTAAAAATAAAAAAAGAAGAGATTGCATGAAAATTAAAAACGACTCCAATAATAAAATATGCATACTGCGGAAGTTGTTTTAAATATAGATTTATTGCAAATAACAATAAAGGAAGCACAAAAGTTCTATTGAGTAATGAAAATTCAAACAAAGGAAAACCAGCAAAAGAAATGTGAGGAAAAATGAAGGTAATCACAGAGAAAAAAGAGTATAAAGGCTTTGAAAAAAGAGTTTTTCCTAACTCCCAAATAGCCAGATAAGTTAGAAAAGTACTTAAACAATGAATAATAAACATCGAAGGTTCAAGAATATTTAATCGGTAAAATGGAATGAAAAGTAGCCAGAAAAAAGAATAGTGAGTGTTTTTAAGGGTAAAGAAATTATCATCAGGATAAAGATTAGGATTATTCGTTTTCTTTAAAAATGGGATATGGCTAGCTTGATCAAATGTCCCAAAATAATAACCCATTAAAGAAATAGTAATAATAGTCGAAATTGATATGAAAATAAACTTGTAGATTTGATTATTATCAATAAGATAAGCAATTTTTTCTATTTTTTCGATAGGTTTTTTCATCATTTTAAACTTTAAATATTGCCATAATTGGATAGTGATCAGATATTTTTGAATTTAATCGTTGACATTTGATTAATTTCATTTTTCGGTAAAAAACATAGTCTAGTTTAAAACGCAGACTCAAGAAATTACCAAATATTTTTGTTAATAATTTTTCCAGAAAGTTATAAATAATAATGTTTTTTTTAGCAAAAAAAGTGAAGTTAATATTATTAGTCGCCTCTTTGAAACAGTAGGAATTTAATAAAATTTCTAATTTTTTTCTCCTATAAGGAATATAGTTAAAATCTCCTGTTAAAATGATTGGATTTTTTATATTGTTGGCATCTTTTAGGATTTCTTTTAACTGATTGATTCTCTCTTCATTGCTAGCTTCAGCTGTAAGATGAATATTAAAGACGGAAAACTTTTTTTTGGAAAAAAGTATAAGAAAGGTTGCTTGAAAATATTCTCTTTTAACACTCATTTTAAAAATATTTCTAAAAAAGCGAAACCAATCATAGAGAGTATGGGGAATGCGATTATTGGTGGAGTTAATTAGTTTAAGTTTATTTTTGTTATAAAAAGTAGTCACCCCATAAATCTTTCCAAATTTAATAAAAGAATTTGAATAACCGGCAAGACGATAATAAGAAGGGAGTGATTTTAATAACCCCTCTTTTTTTTCTAGTAATACTTCTTGAAAACAAATAATATCAGGAGAAAAAAGAGAAGTTAAATGGCCGGCTTCTTTTGCCGCATTGTGAAGGAGAAGATTATACGTCAAGACCTTAATTATCATTCTAATATTATACCAAAAAAGGAAGTTTAATAACTATAGGATATCTTATAGTAAGTTTGATTTTTACTATAGGTATTGACTTTTAATAAAGCTTCCGGTATTATAAATAAATATGGATTTGAGATTTTGGTTAAGTTTTAAAAAATTTAGACAAAAGGAACAAGATACCAGAGAAAAGAATTTATTTCTTCGAAGTCAATTGAACGAAATCATCAAAAAAGGTTTAAATTTTCCAGTGAAGTCTTTTAATCTATAAAAAAATAAGCGAGCATCACTACCGCTCGTATATGGGTAACGACGAGTAGTAATGCTCACTTTATTTTTAACATAGAAAAATTTTTTTGTCAATATTTATCGAATTTTTATCTGATATAAAGCCCCAAGTTTATTTGAAGACTCAAAAATTTTTTCCCCAATTTGATTGAATTTATCTTCGCTTAAATTAGGATATTTTTGGTGTTCCATTTGGGAGACAACAATATATTTTATCTGATATTTTTTAATCAGATTGATAGTTTTTTCAAGATTTTTTCCTTCATAAATTTCTTGGATATCTGGAATGCGTTTTCCAACAGTGTCAGCGCTTCCGCGCCACAGCCATTCGTGAACCCACCAGCCAGCCACGGTTGGAAGGCCGGTATAGGCAGAGATTCTTTCAAAATCAGAATAAGAATCTCCCTGGGCTTCTAAAATCACTGGTTGATCTTTAATATTTTTATTGATAAACTCGATAATTTCTTTATCTTCAGGATAGAGGTTTTCTAACCATTTTTCACCGTCAAGCTCCGGGGTTTTATTTGAATTTCCATAATAAGAGGGAAATGCAAAAAAGGGGTAAATAAAAATAAAAATAAAAAAGAAACCAAAAACAAAAGCATAAATTTTATTAGCCAGTTTTTTGATTAAATAAAAAACAAAGGCTGAGGCAATTGCCATCATGATAAAAGCTTGATAACCAAGTTTAAACATCGTGTTCGCTCGAAAATGAGCCGGATAAATATCTTTGATGTAAAAAAATTCTGGAATAAAAATAAGAAAGGTTGAATAAGCAAAAAGAAAGAAAATAAAAAAATTAATAACCAATTTATTATTTTGATTTTCGAATTTTCTTTTAATAAGAAGGAAAATAATAAAATTAACCCAAAAAAATCCCCAAAGAGTAAAAAGCATCCATAAAGGAGAAATTTGACAGTTATTTTTTTCAAAAAGAAAAGGACCCATTCTACCAATTTTTGTTAAAAATTCTGGACTGCAGTTAACTCCAATACCGGAAACAAAGGGTTTAAAATGAGTTGAAAAAGGAAAAGAGAATATTAAAAAAGAGACAAAAAGAATTAGCGAGGCGGTAAGTGTTTTGTTAAGGGATTTGAAGACAATTAAAAAAAGAAGGATAAGAAAAAGAAAATAAATTGGGCCATCAAAAGCATTGGTCATATAATTAATGGCAAGAAAGAAACCGATTAGAGCTAAAAAAGGAAAAAAACCGGCAAAAGACTTTTTTTTATTAATAAGGAAAATAAAATAAAATTGAAAAATTAAAGCTAGAGTAATGAGAACAAAAGGAATATCAAAAACATGACCATGAAGATCGGCGACCACATAAGAATAAGAAGGGAATTCATGAATAGTGTAGGGAATAAATCGGGTGGCATTGGGATACCAATAAGGATAAAGAGTTTTTCCTAATGTTTGGCAAGCGTTGGGAAAGAGTGTATTACAAAAAGAGAATATTTGCCAAAAAGGAACAGGATTTTCATTTGGATAGCCTGACGTCAAGACATAAATCGTATGAAGATTACCGCCTAAATTAGCGACAAAACTTCCTAAAAGTGAAACGAAAATAATTTTTAGGTAGGAAATTTTATTTTGATACAAGAAGATGATATTGGCAATTAAAGAAAAAACTAAAGTGATGCCCTGAGCAAAAATAGTGGCTAGGATGAGATTATAACCAATCGATGGTTTAATACCAATTAATTTTATTAAAAAAGCAGCAGTGAGGTGACCAAAATAATAGTAATTGATTGGATAGCCTTTAGGATTTATATTATCGGCCGAAAGCCAAATATCAATCGGAGGAAAATATTTTGAACGAAGGATAGAATTAATAAAACCAAAGTCCATAAATTTTTCCAATCCTCTAATCGAAGATTCTTGACCACGGATAAAAACTAAAAAAATAAAAGCAATAAAAAACAGAATTTCTTCAAAAATTAGTAAACGAAAATTAGCATTATTTTTTTCTTTATTTGCTTTTTTATAAATTAACCAGTTAATAAGGGTAAAAAGAAAGATGATTAAAAAAAGATAAATTCTTTCAAAAGGGATAATTTTTAAAGTGGCTAAAAAGTAAATTGAATAAGAGAGAAAAACTATTGCTAAGGTTTTAGCAAAAGGATAAGCATGATCAAAATTAAATTTAGAAAAAACTTTTTTTGTTAAAGGAAAAAAAGTCAACCCTAAGAAGAAGAGAAAAAAGTACCAGGTTAATGAGATAGTTAACCAATTCATAAAGAAAATTATATAATATACTAAGCACATTAGTGTTTTTGTCATTCCCGATCTGATCGGGAATCTTTGTTTCAAGGAAATAGGATTTTATTAATATAGCAGATTAGATTCCCATTTTCGTCGGATTGACTTATAGATTTATAGAAATCTCTATTTATAAATTTTAAGACAAATTTAAGACAAAAAATATAAGTATTTAGCAATGGAACCAAAATATCAGCCACATTTATACGAAGAAAAAATCTATCAATTTTGGGAAAAAAATAAGCTGTTTGAGGCCAAAGTTGATCAAAAAAAGAAACCTTTTTCAATTATTCTGCCTCCACCAAATGCTAATGCTGATTTACATCTTGGTCATGCAATGTACGTTTATGAGGATATAATGATTCGTTTTCATAAACTTCTTGGTGATGAAGTTCTGTGGCTGCCTGGAGCTGATCATGCTGGTTTTGAGACACAATATGTTTTTGAAAAACATCTTAAAAAACAAGGGAAAAGCCGCTTTGATTTTGATGATGAAACACTTTACCAGATGATTTGGGATTTTGTTCAAAACAACCGGAAAAATATGGAGAATCAGTTAAGAAAACTGGGATTTGCTCTTGATTGGTCAAAGAAAAAATTTACCTTAGACGAAGATATTGTTCAGATAGTAAAACAAACGTTTAAAAAATTATTTGATGAAGGTTTGGCTTACTGCGATAAAGCTATTGTTAATTATTGCGTTAATTGCGGGACTTCTTTTTCCGATTTGGAGGTGGTTTATCAAGAAAAAAAAGGTAAACTTTGGTACATTCTTTATCCTTTTGACCGAATGCATCCAGAAAAAGGGGGAATAACGGTAGCGACCACTCGACCGGAAACAATGTTAGGTGATATGGCAGTAGCGGTTCATCCAAAAGATAAACGCTATAAAAATTTAATTGGCAAAGCGGTAAACTTACCAATCGTTAATCGCGGACTGAAAATTATTGTTGATGAAGTTGTCGATCCAAAGTTTGGTACAGGAGCGGTAAAAGTCACTCCAGCTCATGATTCAACCGATTGGGAGATTGCTAAAAGACATAATTTAGAACTGAGACAAGTAATTGACACTGATGGAAGAATGACTATTTTAACCCCTCAAGAATTTCAAGGAAAAAAAGTCTTGGAAGCCAGGGAATTAGTTTTGCAAAAATTAAAAGAACTTGGTTTATTAGTTAAAGAAGAAAAACATACTCATCGAGTTGGTACTTGTTATAAATGTGGTTGCGTAATTGAGCCATTGCCGATGGAAAATTGGTTTATTAAAACTAAACCATTAGCGAAAAAAGCAAAGGAGTTGATTGTCAGAGAAAAAATAAAAATCTATCCCAAGAAATTCAAGAAAATTCTTTTATGGTGGCTGGATCATTTTCATGACTGGAATATTTCAAGACAAATAGTTTGGGGTATTAAAATTCCAGCCCATTATTGCAATATTTGCAAAAAATGGTTTGTTTCATCTGAGTCACCAAAAAAATGTCCATCTTGCCAAGAAAATAATTTTCTTTCCACAAATAATACCTTTGATACTTGGTTTTCTTCAGCCCAATGGCCGTTTGCTACTTTAATGACGCAAAAAGAAAATTCCAAATTCCAAAGTCCAAATTCCAAAGAAGAATCCAAAAAAACATTATTTGATTATTTTTATCCAACAACGGTGATGGAAACGGGTTATGATATTTTGCCTTGGTGGGTAGCGCGGATGATTATGATTGGTTATTTTGTCACAAAAAAGCCGCCTTTTTTAAATATTGTTTTGCATGGATTAGTCAGAGACAAAAAAGGACAAAAAATGAGCAAAAGCAAAGGGAATGTGATCAATCCAATGGAGATGATTGAAAAATATGGAGCTGATGCTTTGCGTTTGGCATTAGTATATGAAACGACGTTAGGAGCTGATATTAATTTTGCCGAAGAGCGGGTTATAGGGATGAGGAATTTTATCAATAAATTGTGGAATATTGGAAGATTTATTTATTTAAATAAAAAACTCAAAACTCAAGACTCGAAAGTCAAAATTGAACTGAAAAAAATACCCTTATTAGTTAAACTGGAAAAAGATTTTAAGGAAACAAAAAGAAAATATTTAAGGTTAATGAAGAGTTATCGGTTCTCGCCGGCATTGGTATTGCTTCATAATTTTTTATGGCATCGATTGGCTGATTTTTATATCGAAGAGTCGAAAAAATTAGAAGAAAATGATAAAATTAATTTCTTTATTAGATTGGAAGAAGTTTATTTAAATTGTTTAGTGATGCTGCACCCATATGCTCCGTTTGTCACCGAGGCGATTTGGCAGGTGTTTAAAAAAGAAGGATCAATCTATGAAAAAAATTTAATATCAGTTTAAAATTAGGTCTATGAAAAGAACTTATCAGCCAAAAAAGAAAAAAAGAGAAAGAAAGCATGGTTTTTTAAGAAGAATGAAAATAGCTGATGGAAGAAAAGTATTAAAAAGAAGAAGATTAAAGGGCAGAAAAAGATTGGTAATATAAATTAAAATGAATTATGCTTGAACCAAATTTTTTTAATCAGATCTTTGTTTATCCAATTGTCAATATTTTAGTTATTTTGTACAAGGGGTTAACTTTTTTAAAGATTCCTGGCGCTGTTGGTTGGGCAATTATTGGGTTGACAATAATTATTCGATTAATTCTCCACCCATTTTTTAAAAGTCAAATGGAAACGGCTAAAAAAGTTCAACAAATAAAACCCCATTTAGATCATCTATCAAAAAAACACAAAGATGATAAAAAGAAACTCCAAGAAGAGCAGTTAAAACTTTATCAAAAATATGGAATCAATCCAGCCTCAGGTTGTCTTTTTATGATTATTCAATTTCCAATCTTTATCGGGTTGTATCAAACTCTCTCTTTATTCTTGATGAATAAAGAAACTGATCTTTTAATCAATCAAATAAATAGGATTTTGATTCACCCAATTTTTAAAATTAGCGAGATTAATCCCTGGTTTTTTGGTTTTAATCTTGCTGTATCACCAGCAACAAGTAACCAGTGGCTTTATTGGTTAATTCCATTAATTACCGCTTTTTTGCAATATTATCAAACTCAATTTTCAATACCCACATTTCAAACGGAGCAAAAAGAAGAGGCGAAAGTAAAAAAAGAAGAGACAAAAAAAAATGAAAACCATCAAGAAGATTTTCAAAAAGCGATGAATATTCAGATGAAGTTTCTCCTTCCAGCAATGATTGGCTATTTTTCGTATACTCTACCGGTTGGTCTTTCTTTATATTGGAATGTTTTTTCAATCTTTAGTATAATTTACTATCGTCAAGTCGATAACAAAAACAATGGAAAAAATTTCAGTGATCAAAAATGAGGTTGAAAAATTAATTAAAAAAATTATCGATCAATACGAAATTGAAGTAAGAGAAGAAGAGGGTCGATATTTAGTTTTAATAAAGACTAAAGAAGCACCTACTTTAATTGGTCGATATGGAGAAACTATTCGGGCAATTCAAAAAATTATTGAAGTTATTTTATATAAAAAATTTCAATCACCGATTAAAATTTTAGTCAATGTTAATGATTATAGGGAAAAACAAAAGGAGAAATTGGAAGAATTAGCCAAAAAAGTTGCCGAAGAAGTTAAAAGAGACAAAAAACAAGCTTCCCTTGGAAAGCTATCTTCTTTTGAAAGAAAAATTATCCATGAGTTTATTTCAAAAAATTATCCTGAGCTTGAAAGTCATTCTAAAGGAGAGGGAAAAGAGAGAAAGCTAATTATTAAAAATAAAGACTAATCTACTTAATTTTTCGGAAATTTTAGAGTATTTAAACCTAGAAATTTTAATACTCTTATTGAAAGAGTTGAAAATTATTCGTAAAAATAGAATAATATTGATATGAATCTCTTGCGAAATTTAAAAATTATTTTTTTCTTCATAATTTTTTTTATTTTTATTTCTATTTTCTTTCCTGAAAAAAGTTACTCGCAACAATTTGGTTTTCCGGGAGCTGATTGTGGTAATGCTTATTCTGAAAAAATTGAAGAGAGAAAATGTTGTCAACCGATTCAAATTACTTTGCCCAAAAACGATTCATTAATTTCTAAGGTTCCTATTTTAAGTTCGATATTAGATTGGTTAGAAAATTTATTTAATCCGCTGAAACGAGCAGAGAATATTATTCCATGCTCTTTAGGTTTTCCGTCTACTAGGGCAGGAGATCCAAACTGTGTTTGTTTAAAAGAGGAAGAAATAATTTTAACCCCCACTCTACCAATCAATGCCATGAAGGATTTGTGTGAAAAATATGTGATTAGCGAGCAAAAGGAAGCATGTCGTAACTGCGCTCTAAAAGGAGGTGTTTGGACAGCTTTAACTTGTGTTTATGGCGATTTAAACTATTTTATTAAAGAAATTTTATTAGGATGGGGTATCGGTTTGAGTGGATTGATAACATTGATGTGTATTATTTTTTCTGCATTTCAACTTCAAACTTCTCAAGGAAGCGCCGAAAAAATAAAAAAAGCTCAAGAGATGCTTACTTCTTGTATTATGGGTTTAATGTTGATTATTTTCTCTGTATTTATTCTTAGACTAATTGGTGTTAATATATTAAAAATTCCCGGATTTCAATAAATGACGTCAGAAACGCAAAGTCCAATATTGAGGTTGGTTGAGCAGATTAAGCAAGAAGTAATAAGGGAATTAAAAGCTGAAAGAGAACATGATTTACAGAATGATACAGATGAAGGGGAATCAGAGAGAAATAAAAAGAGAAAGGATTCATTACAAGAACTAATAGAAGAAGAAAGAAGAAAAAAGGAAAAAATAGAAAAGAAGAGAAGAAAAAATGAGGAAAAACATCAAGAAATAAAAAAAAGATTTCAACGATTAATTTTGGATTTTCAAATTGAAAATGGACAACTTCAAAATAAGGACAGGGTAATTCCGGAAATAATTAAATTGTCTTTCTACGCTAAAAGTGGAGTTAAGATTTTAGATAAACCTTTTAAAAATAATATTCTTGGCAATATAGCAGAGATATCCTCAGATTTAGATGAAACAAATTTTTCTCAACTGTTGATTTTCTTCTTGCCTTATTTTAAGGAAGAAAAAGAAATTAAATTTTCGAAAGAAGGAAGTCCAACACAATTCGAGGAAGATTTAAAATTACTAGCTGAAAGTAACAAAATATTAGCTTATAAAATTAAAACGTTAATAGAAAAATCTTATACCAATATTGCTGATTTTGATGGATTAGCAAAAAATATCTTGCTAAAAAAAATCGATGATTTACTTTCTCCTCAATTAGAAAAAGGGCAGATAAGTGATGTTATGACAGACGAAGAGCAATCACGTTTGAGATTATATCAACAAAAAATAAGAGATTTAATCGAAGAAAAAGCGAAAACCGATCCCTCAAGAGATTATGAATTAGAAATCAATCAAGCAATTGGAAGAAATGATAAAGATCAATTAACGAGAATATTAAATTGGTCCGAGGACCAAATCGATGATTATTTAAAACTAAATAAAAAAGCAATTGGTTTGATAGAGACAAAAAATTTTATTGAACAGGCAATGAGGTATGGATATTCTTTCAATCAAGAAGATGTTGAATTTCTTTCTGCTAGTTTTTGGACCAACTCATTTGACCAACTTTTTAGATATGATGGAACAAAATATGTTCTTAACAAAAATGGAATTGAAGCTTTGAGAACAAAATCAATTTTTCTTTTAACAAAATTATTGAATCGAATTGATCCAGAACAAGAATGGCAAAGAGGTTGGAGTGAGTTTACCGAAGGAGCGCTTTTTCGTTCTATTATTGGACATTTATACCAACTCATTGATATTCCCTCCTTGAGGGCTAAATTAAATCAAGAAAGTTTATTGGAATTTCAAAGAGAAATAGAAAAAACTGTTAATTTACTTCATGTTGAGCTAACAGCAAGGGAACTTTATCATGAGATGAGGCGTTATATTGTTTTGGGAATAGCCACCCCTAAAGATATGGCGAACTTTATGAGAAGATTTCCAGCCTCACGTTTAACTTACTTTTTAGAAAGTTGGGATGGGGATATTATCGAGGAAGTAAGATCAATATTTGAATCAATGATGCAGTTTAAAATAGCTGCCAACAATAATATTATTGATTCCGGAATATTTGAAACTTTCTTTGATACACCTAACAGTGCTATGAAAACAGAATACTATGAAAAAGTACGAGATCTTGTTTTTAAAAGACTTAAAGAAAAGTATGGTTCAGATGTTAACTTATTAGAGTTAGATTGGAGGATTAAAAGAGCGATGATTTTAGGAATGGGTTTTTCTTTTGCCACCTCAGCCCGTCTGCCAGCAATTTTAGCGATGGCCGAACCTTCGCCTAATTTTAAAGGACAACCCTTTATAGTACAGTTTTTTAACTTAAGGCATAGATGGCGTTTAGGTCGCGGGGGAGAAAGTATATTCCTTTATCCTGAATTTTTTGATTTGGAAGTCGTATGGTCTCCAGATTTGAAACCTGAAAGTCTACTTAAAAGATTGATTAAGCCTTGGCGACCAAAAAGTGTTTATAAAGGAAAGGCAGAAAAAATCGATGTTATTATACGTGAATTGATGGAAGAAATAAATGATAAGTTAGGTTATTTTGATATTGATGAGGTTAGCGAAAAAAGGAAAAAATACAAACCAGAACCGATAAGAATTAAAATACGAGATCAATTACGAAGTTTTGTCTTACCTGATTTTATTTCTCGATTAGGTTGGCGAATCGATCCATTTAAAGAATATATTGCCGAGCAATATGGGATTCCTCTTTCTGAATTAGCCAATTTTAACAAAGTTTTTCCTTATATTATGAAATATGTTGGTGTTGGGGCTCTTTGGCTTTTAGATGGTGATAGAATTAGTCAGGAGATAGCTAAAATAATTCCAGAATCTTTTTTTGGCAAAGATTACAAACTTTTTTTAGATCCAGAATACATTACAAAAATAATGAATTCGTTAACCTTGTATCAAGGAGAATCAGCGAACAAGTTACTTGAATTTGAAGATTTAGACGGAAATAAAATAAACATGACCGTTTCTAGATTCATTATGGAAAAAGGCCTTCATTTACGAGGAATGCATTTTTTAGAATTATTAAGACGTTCTCCTCTTGATTTTTTAACTATTATGCTTCAACTAGAGCCATGGTTAGCTGATATTATTACCACGAAACATGGACAACAAATTACCGCATTTGAATACTTTTTTGCTGATGCAACACAATTTGCAAAATTCAGTCGTTCTGATCAAAAGATAATCAGAGAAAAATTGGAAAAATTAGAGAAAAAATGGGGTTTGAAAAATTTGAAACATATAAAAAGAGTGGCAAAATTTTTTCATGATTACTATCGAACAGAAGTTGTTCTAAATAGAAAAATGATGCTAGATAGACTGTTTAATGAGTTGTCTTTATCAAGAAGCAGGGTTATGGAAGGAAACAAATTAACTATGGAAGAAAATGATGTTAGTGATAAGGTCCTGAGAGAATTGCTCTTTGCTGACGATGGTCTTATTGCTTATTTTAATAAGCTAGGAGAGAGATTTGCTGAGACTGATTCTGATTTCGGGAAGTTGGGCGATCGCGGTTTTTTTTACAAAATGGCAGAGAGATGGTTTTTGATCGAAAAAATAGGTTTAATACCAAGTCTAAGCGAGACTAAAATGGGGCCAATATTTCACAGAATAGAAAAGTTAGGAATAGATCCTTTTGCAAGGAAATGGAGTGATCAGGCTGCTTTTGATGAGGCTGAACAAGGAATGACTAGTTTTGATTTGCTAATTAAAGAAGTCAGTAGCCATCGTGATTGGAAAATAATGTTTGAAAAGTTTCACAGTCAAATTCATAAAATTCAAGGTGCCTTGGGATTGAAAGAGGCTCAAAGGCTTCAGGCAGTATTGATTTATGGTTGGGTACGGTATTTTCAGACTCACTATATTGATAGATTGCCATTTCCATTAAATTTAACGAGTGTTTTTTTAGGTAAAAACGTTTCCTTATCTACCCTTAAAGATGGTTGGCTTGGATATCAATTAAAAGATGAAGATATAAAACAGATTATTCTATACGCCACCGAACAAGGCTTTATTGGAGAAGAACATAAAGAATGGTTGGAAAAGGCTTTGGGAGTGGGATTAGAGTTTTACGCACCAAAAATTTTAATAACAGTTTTAATTTTAATGCTTATTGTTATGTTGTATCAATCAGCAAAAAAGGGTTATAAAGAAGAAATGGAAAAAAAAGGCAATTAATAGTGAATATGATTTTGTCAATTTTCAGTGTGTAATTTATCATTTAGCGGTTATTTTTAATTTAAATAACTGATCATTGGGTTGGTATAGCAATTAGTTGATTGTTCTGATTAAAAGTTTTTCAGAAACTCTCTTTCTTCTTCGCGGTTCTCAAAACTCTCTTTCAAGAATCTTGTTGGTTCTTATCCTACTCCATAGTTCTTTTGGAAAAAAGAAATAGGTAAAACAGTATTCGATATTAAGGCGAAGAGAGGAGATGGTTTTTTCTTCAGTAAGATACCCTCTACGAATTACCTGTTTTGTTTTTTCTATTGATTCTTTTAAGGTTGTTGATCTTTCAAAAGATTATCTAATTTACCTTCTTTATCTGCTTTTATTACACCAGCAAATGATTTTCCTATCTCTTTAGCTAATTGTTTACTTCGTTCTTGTTCTGAAGGAGGAATCAGTATTCCTCCGAGCCAACTACCAAGTTTGCCTCTGGCAACGGCTTGCATTCCAGGAGGCAGGAGAGCGGTAATTGATGGTATTTTTTGTGTCATGCCGATAGCTCCACCAAGAAATGCTCCGCTTGCACCAAAGAAAGTACCTAAAGACAATCCGACAGGCATTTCTTTGGCCCCAATAAGTTGTTTTACAGTTTTAATTAAATCTGGCGCCATTAAAATAAGACCAAATCCAACCAGAGTGGTAAATGCCGCTGGTTCTAATTGAATTAAAAAAGGTGGTTGCCATATCTGACCAGTATTTGGGAAAACGTTAATAATAATATATCCAAGGAGAAAAATTGCAATAATTATTGGAAATGATAAAAGCTCTACTAGAATATTTTTTAACCAATAACTAAAACTGCTTTTACCTGGGATAGCTTCAAAAAGCATGAAAAATGGCGAGAAAACAATAAGAAGAAATATTTTGATATATGCAGAGAAAAGAAGAAAAAAAACTCTAAATAAAGCCACAAGAAAACCTCCAAAGATTAAAAGAGAAACAATTAATGGAAGACTTAAATAACCTAAAAGAAACAAAAGAGGAATTTTTATAAGTAGTAAAGCTATTTTTACTAATAATTCGGTAACACCCGTTGCGTTATTTACTCCAGGAATACTGCCACCGGTATCGCTAATGGTGTCTGCAGTACTATGCGCATCTTGAAAAATATTATTAAAAAAAATTACAGCTGCTATTCCAAGAATTAGTTTTAGAATACTTAAAATTGTTAGAGGTATAACAGCTAATATTGCTTGAGATAATTGTCCAACATCTAAAATAACTCCTTTTGGAAAAATACTCTTAGATATCACATCCAGATTAGCATTTAGATATTGATTTTGCATCGTATTGATATCAAAAAAATTCCCTCGATTACCCAAAATCGCAATTAGTATTATAATTATTACGTACATTAAATCGATTAATAGCCCAGCAAGGGGGAAAGAAAAAGTAATAAGAAGAAGAGAGATGACGATTTTAGGAATCGAATTTTCAATCGAAATGACAGTTTGAGGATTAATTTTAGCTCGAAACATAATCATAAAGCCAATACTGATTAAAACCAAAACAAGAAGCATATAGGAAAGATCGCGAAAAACTTTCCAGATATTCATTAAAGGTTTTATCGCGGCAAAACCAATGCCTTCAGCCGCGTAAGTTTTTGGGACAAAACCGGCGTTTTGAAGACCGGAATAAGCCCAGTAAACACCAGAGGCTGGTGGATTGGCGTAAGGTAAAACAAGAAGATTAGCCATAAAACCAAAAACTGAGCGATTAAAGTTTTTATCACCATCATCTGGATTATCAGTACAGGCTTCTCCAATCATACCACAAAGTATCATTCGATAAGAAGCAATCATAATCTTCCCTTCAGTTGTTTTAGTGAGTTGTGGATCATTAATCACTTTATAAATTTCTTCGCGGGTTTTTTTAGTTGGGTCATAAGTGATTTTTGGCTTGTCTTTGTCTATAAAATAGAGAAAAAGAGAAATCATAGCAAAGTAAACAAAAAGAATTAAAAGAATCTTTTTTCCAAAATTAAAGATTTTTTTCAAACCCAGCCAATAAAAGGAAAACATAAATTTATGATAGTGAAAATTGAGGTATTAGTCAACTATAAAAATTCAAAATTCAAATTAGAGATTAAAAATTACAATTCAAAAGTAAAAAATTTTATGGTGTAAAAGAGTGCAAAAGTGTGAAGGGAGTAAAGGTTGAAATTAGTTCAAATTAGTAGTCAGTTAAATGGGTTAAATCGGTTTAATCGGTAATATTGTTTTTTCACTCCGAGCGAAGTCGAGAAATCTATCATAACAGACCCCTCCACTCGCTTCGTCACGTCACGACGAGACTTTGCTCGGTCGGGATGACAAGAATAGGATTAAGGGGTTGCTGGTTTTGCCGATTAGCGGGTAGTTTTTCTTTGTTATTCCAAGTTTTTCGAACCTTCGAATCAGAGGGTTTGAGGTGAGAAATCCAGAGTTAGCGTAAAAAATTTAATGAATTAAATAACTTTTAACTTTTTAATTGTCATTTTGACTTTTGACTTTTGAGTTTTGAGTTTATTTCGATTTACGCTCCCTTATGGGAGCTAGATTTTTCGCTCCGAATTGGAGGGTTTGACGTTCTAATTTCTAAGTTCCACGTTCTATGTTTTTTTAAGGTGATACCGGAAAGGCAACCCGATAAAGAGGATAAGGATACCGACTATTTTCATTATAGGGGATTTGATATCGGCCATAATATGGATCAAATGCCCAGATGTTTCCTTGAGTATCAACATCGATAACCCAAAAAAAATGTCCTCCACCGTCACTTCTAAAATTAGCCAAAGTAAAAATGGTTTTCCCGGCTAAAATATATTTTCGAAATTCATCAGCAATTTCCGTTGCTTTTTTTCCGGCATAATAGTCAGTAGCTAAAAAAATTGAACCCACCTTGACCCCATTTTGAATAAGGATAGATATTGCATCAAGATAGGATGATCCAATGCAACCGACCTTTCTTCCATATTGATTAACTGAATCGAGTGGTGAAAAAACTCGATTTTTATAAGAAGAAATAATCATAGCGACAGTTGTTGGACCACAACCGGCTTGACAGATAGTACAACCTCCAGGTAGAGAATAATTGCCATATCGAGAATCACATTGAGAAAAATAAACAAAGTTTTTATAGCGAGTTTGATCAGTGATTGAAATAGAAGGCTGATAATTTTGAAATGATGTTGGTGTTAAAAAAGGAGAGATTACTGGGTTTTCGTTTGGTAACTTTGAAATATCTGAAGAGAAATTTCCCATTCCATAAAGAATTCTTAAAATCTCTACTAAAGAAGAGAAAGGGTTGTGGAATTCAGTGGGAGATAGATAGGGAGTTAGAGATACAATTAACGTTGGTTCTATTTTGGCTTCTTTTTTTGGTAAAGGCGGTGGAGGATTAGGTGAATATTTAAATCTTTCTTCAGGGATTTGAGGAAAGTTGTTTTTAATTTTTTCTTTTATTCGATTAAGATTTTCCTCGTTAAGGGGAGCATTTTTATTTTTAGGATAAACAACAAAGTGGTCATTACCATAATCGTATTCAATAAAAAAACTATCAATTAGATAAGGCGATTCTTTTTTAAGCTCCAGCTCTTGATGAGTTTGATTGATGATTTCTTTAGGTATTTCTACTTCTTGAACTCCGGTAAAATTTACTTCAATGGTTGGAAGAGCGATTGTTGGAGCGGATGAATTTTTTTCAATCAATTTTGTTTTTAAGGAGGAATTTGATTGATTAATAGTCATCGTTGGAAAGGCATTCGTTACTCTTTCTTTATTTGAAAATGGTTTCTTAGTCAACCAATTAATGAAAATTAAAAGAAAGATTAGAACAAAAATTAAAAAAAACAAAATATAGTTGACAATCTTTTTATTGTTTTCCATAATGAAAATATGGCCGGCTTTTTTGATTTTATAAAAAAAAATCAATCGGTGTCAAATGAGAGTAAAATTCAGCCATCGATTCAGCTAAGCAATGATAATTCTTCCTCCCCAGTTTCTTATTCTGGTATTGGCAAGACGCCTGCAGGAGGACAACCTTATTCTGGAATTGGCCAACCACCAAGCGGCCAGGCTTATTCAGGAATCGGTCAACCGCCGCAAAAAACAGTTGACAGTTTAAATAAACCGTCGGTTTTTAATCAAAATCAAAATATTAATGCATCATCGTCATTAACCAACAAACCTGCTTCAATGACTGACCAAAAAAAAGATTTAGATCTTTTAACTCATCTGACTCAAAGGTCAAATCGGGTCTTTTTTGTTGCCCAAAATAAAGCCAAAGAGCTAAAGGTTCAGCACATCGATAGCGAACACCTGCTTTTTGGTTTAATTAGCGACAATGAGATTTATAATCTTTTAGTTGAGTTAAAGATTCAACCGCAGTTGATTCAAGAAGAGTTAAACAAACTCTATCAAAGAGGAAATTACAATCTTCCCCCACAGTTATCACCAAGATTAAAAAGAATTTTAGATAATTCTTTAATTACGGCAAGAAAGTTGGGTTTTGAATTTATCGCTCCAGAACACTTATTGATTGCTTTATACGAGGAAGGTGAAGGGATCGGTGCAAGAATTTTAGCCAAACTAGGTTTAAAAAAAGAAGATTTGAGTAAAAAAATTACTGGAAAAAAAGAAGACTTAACTGAAAAAGAAAAAAAAGCTCAGGAGAAAAAGAAAGTTTTAGAACAGTTTACCATTGATTTAACGGCTAAAGCAGCTCAGGGACAATTAGATCCAGTAGTTGAACGATCTGATGTGATTGAAAGAGTGATTCACATCCTTTCCCGTCGGACCAAAAATAATCCCGCTTTAATCGGCGAAGCTGGTGTCGGTAAAACCGCGATTGTTGAAGGATTGGCACAACGAATTGTTGTCAAACAAGTACCAGAAACTCTTTTAGACAAGAAAATTTTACAGTTAGATTTGATGAGTATTTTAGCTGGAGCTTCTCATCGAGGAGAATTTGAAGAAAGAATGAAAAATTTGATTGAGGAGGTGCAAAATCAACAAGGAAGGATAATCCTTTTTGTCGATGAAATTCACAACATTGTTGGTGCTGGTTCTTCAGGCGAAGGATCACTCGATGCCTCCAATTTTCTTAAACCGGCGTTGGCCAGGGGAGAGTTACAGTTAATTGGAGCGACAACAACCACCGAATATCGAAGATATATTGAAAAAGATCCAGCTTTGGAAAGACGTTTCCAACCAGTATTAGTTCCCGAACCAACCGAGGAGCAAGCAATTAAGATGCTTAAAGCCATTCGCGATAAATACGAAGCTTTTCATCGAGTAAAAATTCCTGATGAAGCTATAGAAGCAGCGGTTAAGCTTTCAAAAAGATATGTTGGCGATCGATTCCTACCTGATAAGGCAGTTGATTTGATCGATGAAGCTGCTTCCGCTGTTCGTTTACCATTAATTTCTTTACCTGAGGAGATTAAGTCATTAGAAGAAAGAATTGCTCAACTTACTCAAGAGAAAGTTGAAGCGGAAAAGAAAGGAGATAAAGTTAAGGTAAGGATTTTAAATTCAAAAATTGAGGAAATTAATAGTAAGTTAAAAGAAAAAAAAGACGAATATAACATTAAAAAAGGTCAGACAACGACTGCGGTGAGCATTGAAATCATCAAAGACATTATTGCACGCTGGACAGGAATTCCTATTACGAGAATTACGGCGACAGAGACTGAAAGACTGGCCAAATTAGAAGAAATAATGCACCAGCGATTAATTGATCAAAATGAAGCGGTAACAGTGGTTGCGGAAGCTGTTCGAAGAGGTAGAGCCGGTTTAAAATCACATAATCGACCAGTTGGCAGTTTTATTTTTCTTGGTCCAACTGGTGTTGGTAAGACAGAGTTGGCCAAAACTTTAGCTGATATTCTCTTTGGGCAGGAGGAGGCGATGATTCGTTTTGATATGACTGAGTATATGGAGAAGCATGAAGTAGCGAAACTTTTAGGAGCACCACCAGGATATGTTGGTTATGAGGAGGGAGGCAAATTGACTGAGGCGGTGCGAAGAAGACCTTATTCAGTGGTTTTGTTTGATGAAGTGGAGAAAGCTCATCCAGATATTTTTAATATTCTTCTTCAAATTCTTGACGATGGTCGTTTAACTGACAACAAGGGAAGAACTATTTCTTTCAAAAATACCGTTGTCATCTGTACTTCAAATTTAGGTTCAAAGTTAATTCAAGAAGAATTATTAAAGTCTCAAGGTGATCAAATTCAAGAACCACCATCAATTTCAACTTACACGATTTCACCCACTGGAAGAGAAATTATAACGATTGGAAATAAATATTTTGAAAAAGCAAAAGGAAAAACCAAATGGGAAGAGGGGGTGCTCATGGATTATTTTGCCGGTCAAAAAATAGATAAATCAGATAAATCAGAGTTTCCGGTTCACGGATTTGGAACCCATGCGATTGCTTATAATGGTGAAGAAATCATTACGATTAATGACGTTTTATATTACCGGTCATCAACGACAAGTAAAATTTGGCAAAAAATGAAGTTAGTCGATGTTTTTAAAGATCAAGTGGTAACAAACGCTTTGCCTGATGCTCCAGATGAGCAGTTGCCAACAGCAAAACTAAATACTCATGCTTTTTCGCCTTTGGGCTGGGAAGTAGTTACTTACAAAAATCGTTTATGGCAAAGAAAAGAAGGGAGCAATCAATGGGAAACGAAGTTAATATCAAACTACTTTGCTAATGTGTCAACAGAAGAAAAGAAAAAATTACCAATTAACTATTGGGATATTCATACTTTTTCGCCGGACAAAAAAGAGATCATTATCGCAGGAGAAAAAGTATATTGGCGACAATTAGATCAAAATTACTGGCAGGTATCTTCTTTAAAAGAATTTTTTGGTGACGGTTTTCCTTTAGAAAAAGAGACTGAGGAAAAGGAAAAGATTGACCAAGAAATAAAAATGAAAAAATTCAGTCTTCTTAAAAATAAATTAATGGAAGAGATTCTTAAGTTTTTTAGACCAGAATTAGTTAATCGTTTTGATGAAGTGGTGATTTTTGAACCACTTCAATATCCTCACATGATAGAAATTGTTAAGTTACAGCTGAAGAATTTAGCCAAACTTCTTGAAGAGCAAGAAATTGGTTTTTCAGCTACCGATGATGCGATTAAAGAAATCGTTAGAGTCGGATTTGATCCTGTTTTTGGTGCCCGTCCGCTAAAAAGAGCGATTCAAAAATTAATTGAAAATCCTCTATCGACAAAGATTATTAAAAATGAAATAAAACCCGGAGAGCAAGTTTTAGTTGATTTTGATGGAGAAAGCTTTATATTTAATATTGAGAGAGCCCAATTAATTGAAAAAAATCAATTAAATAACCAAAAGATTAAGAGTTTTTTCTGCGTGAAATGTGGTAATAAATTTGAGACAGAGGTGATCGATAATGCAACTTCGATTTGTTCCCGTTGCGCTTCAACAAAAGTTAAAATAACGATTATTGATAAAGAAAAAAAAGAAGAGTTAGTTAAAACAGAAGAAGAGAGTAATTTAAAAACGGCATTACTGGGTGACAATCCCAGTCAAAAACGACAACCAATGACGACGAGGGTTATTAATTAATATTAATCTTTAAAATGAATGACAATGAATTATACTCCTTTAGATCTTAAAAAATTTGAAAAAAACAATCAAACAACGACTTTTCTTTTAGTTTTAGCAATTATTAGTCTAACAATTTTAGCAGTCGTTTTATTTCTTTTTATTCAAAAAAAGATTGAGGAACAAAAATCTGTAGAAGATATTTTAAATCAAATTCCTATAGTTTCTCCAACCTTAATTCCATCACCTAATGAGGAGATAACGCCATCTGAGGAACCAAACTCATTTATCGAAGAATCATCGAGCGAAAGTTCTTCTTCTCCGACAATAACCATAACTCCTGAGATTACTCTCACCCCATCAACTAATGAAGCCTCTCCAGTTGGTAATCAATAAAGATGAAGGAAATCGCTTTGTTTTTTTAAATCTAATCGTCGTTTATTTTGTTTCCTGTTTCAGTTTAAATGAGATTTTTTATTTTTTAAGAAAATTAACCAAAAGTGAAAAATCAGTTTTTTTATTTAGTCGCTTGGCTTTTTTTATCGGGGACGATTATTCAAGAACTCTCTCATTTTTGTATTGCGATAATTCTTTTTTTGCCGATGAAAGAGATTAGAATCTTTCCTCAGATTGAAAATCAATCAATTAAATTAGAGATGGTTTATTACATCAAAAAAGATTTTTTACGAGGTTTATTGGTGAGAATTGCCCCTTTGTTTGGGGCTATTTTATTTTTTTTGACAATTTCTCATCTGTGCTTAAATTTATTGCTTTATTACTTGATTTTTAATGTTTCAACGATAATGTTTTCTTCAAAAAAAGATTTAGAAGATTTACTTTCATTTAATCCCATTTTTGTTGTTTATTTATCTTATCGTTTTTCTTTTTAAATTGAAAATTGATTTTATTGTTGATTTTTTTCAGTAATAAAAGTTAATTAATTTTTTTCAGCAAATTAATTCCTTTTTAATTTTGTCAATAGTTATTAATTTGGTAATTTTTGCTATAATGAAATTATTGAATTATGTTGGCTCAACGTATTAGTATTAGAGGTCAACCGATCGAAGGACCTTTAAAAGGAATTAACACGGTCGGTGATTTAGTAAATACATTAATGAATTTTTTAGTTCCTTTAGCCGGCGTTATTCTTTTATTAGTATTAATTTGGGGTGGTTATGATTTGATGATGTCGGGTGGTAATCCAGAAAAAGTGAAAAGCGCCCAGGCAAAGATAACCACAGGAGTTATTGGTTTTGTTCTTCTTGTTTTAGCCTATCTGATTGTGAGAATTATTTCTTATATTTTTGGATTGCAAACAGGAATTATCTAACGTTCAATCCTCCGATTCGGAGGGTCTATTTGTGGCTTTTACACATTTACATAATTTCAACCCGCTAACTAGTTAACTAGCAACGAGCTAACTTTTAAAAAATTCTCCTTGACAAGTGAACAATTGTTTACTATGATATTATTGTATGGAAGAAAAATTAAAAAAAATAAAAGCTTTTTTTAAAAAGCATCGGCGATTACCTTCTTATAAAGAAATGACAAAGATCTTTGGTTTTTCTTCAAAAAACTCAGTTTTTAAAGTCGTTAATAAATTAATTGACGCTGGTTTTTTAAAAAAAGAGGGAAAGAAAATTATTCCATCCAATCGTTTTTTTGCCCTACCTCTTTTAGGGAGGATTAAGGCCGGTTTTCCTATTTTAGCCGAAGAAAACCATCAATATCTCTCTTTAGAAGAATATCTTATCGACGACCCTAATTCAACTTTTCTTCTTCGAGTCAGCGGCGATTCTTTAATTGGTGTTGGGATTTTCGATGGTGATTTAGTCTTAATTGAGAAAAAATATCAAGCAGAAGTTGGGAGTATTGTTTTAGCTCAAATTGACAATCAATGGACTCTTAAAATTTTAAAAAAAATTGGCAATCAATATTATTTAGATTCGGCTAATAAAAAATATCCTCCTTTCTTCCCAAAAGGAGAACTTAATATTTTTGGCATAGTTAAAGCGGTGATTAGGAAATTAGTCAATTGAAATGTTTGTAGTCTCTTCTTGGCCACAAGCAATTCTTCATCTTGACGCCGATGCTTTTTTTGCCTCAGTAATGCAGGCAGTTAATCCTTCATTAAAAGGAAAACCGGTCGTTGTCGGTAAAGAGAGAGGGATAGTCACCGCTTGTTCTTATCAGGCAAAAAAAATGGGTGTCGAAAGAGGAATGCGAATTATTGAGGTTAAAAAAAGATTTCCTTCGGTGACAATTATTAATTCTGATTATGAACTTTATCAAATTTTTTCATGGCGGATGTTTGATCTCATCCGTCAATTTAGTCCTTTTGTTGAAGAATACTCAATCGATGAAGCTTTTGTTGATTTAAAAGGGTTAAGGCGCCCTTTAAATATGAGCTATGAAAAAATTGCCTTAACGATTAAAGAAACTATTGAAAGTAAGCTGGGAATTACGGTTTCTCTTGGTCTTTCCGTCTCTAAATCTTTAGCCAAATTAGCCTCTTCTTTTCAAAAACCCTCCGGTTTGACTGTTGTTGATGGTTTGTCAATCGAAAAATTTTTAGAGAAAATCACTATTGAAAAAGTTTGGGGAATCGGTGAAAATACTGCTTCTTTTTTAAAAAAATTAGGAGTCAAAACCGCTTTAGATTTTGCTCAAAAAGACGAGTATTTTATAAAAAAATATTTAACTAAACCATTTTTGGAAATTTGGCAGGAGTTAAGAGGAATAAGAGTATATGAAATTAATAGTAATCCTAAAGAAAGTTTTAAGTCAATTACTAGAAGTCGAACTTTTTATCCACCAAGTAATTTTTTTGAGACGATTTTTGCTAAATTAATCACTCATTGTGAAGAAGCTTTTTATTGGGCAAGAAAGTTTGGTTATCGAGTCGGAGGAATAACGATTTTTTTAAAAACTAATCAATTTTTGGTTAAAAGTTATCGATGGTTGATAAAACCGGCCATTACCTATCCTTTTTTAATTCATCAGGAAATTAAAGAAAATTTAAAAAAGATTTTTAATAAAAATGAAATCTATCGAACAGTTGGTTGCACTATTTCTCAATTAGAAAAAAATAGTGATTATCAAGACTCACTATTTCCCTTTTTTGAAAAAGAAGAAAAAGTAAAAAGAGTTTATCCTTTAATAGATCAAAAAAAAGTCGATTTTGGGACAATCCTTTATGATGGTTCGACCACTAAAGAAAGAAAAAAGAAAAAGTTTTTATTACCAATAATTGAGATTTAAGCTTCAAAAAAGCGGAGGTGAGAGGATTCGAACCTCTGGTCCTCCGATTCGGAGGACACCGGTTTTCGAGACCGGCCCGTTCAACCACTCCGGCACACCTCCAACAATATTTTATCGCAAAGTAATGATTGAGTGGGGAAAATTAATAAGATCCAGAATGATTGGTTCGGTAGTTGTCATGACTGTTTGATATCTTTTAATAAGATTTAAAACCAATTTTTTATTACTTAAGTCCAACTCAGAAAAAATGTCATCTAAAAGAAGAAGCGGTTTTTTCATGAGAATCATTTCAAGATATTTTATTTCATTTATTTTTAGCCAAAGAAGAGCTAATCGTTGCTCACTTCGAGAACCGAAATATTGAACCTCTTTTCCGTTAATAGAAATTTTAAAATCATCCTTTTGAGGTCCGGTTAATGTTTGTCCTAAAACAATTTCTTTTTCAAAATATCTACCATAATAAAAAGGAATAAATTTGTTTTTAAGATAATCGATTTTTAATTGATAATGATTGATTTGATAATTTGTGTTTAAAAAGTCAATATATTCAGCCCTTTTTTCAATAACAAAATTTGAGTATTTTTCTAGATAATTATCCCAAAATTTTATCTCCTCTTTTATTTGAGAAATTTTTTTTCCTTTATCGAGCAACAGTTTATTTCTTCTTTTCAGAGCGTTTTGATAATTGTTTAAATAATTTTTATAATCCAAATCAATTTTAGAGAGAAATTGATTTAAATAATGTCGTCTCATCTTAGGCTCTCCGGTAATTAGTTCAATTTCACTTGGTGTAAAGAGGACAGGAAGAAGATTTTCTTTTTGATAAAAGATTAGATTTTTTTTGACATGATTAACAAAAAAATGTTTTTTTGTTTTATCATTAATTAAACTTAGGTTTATCCTTAAGATAATATCATCTTGATCCTTTTTTAATTTCATTTCAACTTCAGCTGTTTTTTGACTAAAAGATATTAATTGACTCTCTTTTTTTTCTCGAAAACCGCGACCGATTGAGGCAAAAAATATTGCTTCTAAAAGATTTGTTTTACCAACAGAATTTTCTCCAATAATAATCGTCAAAAATGGATTAAAAAAAAACTGATTTTTTTTAAAATTCCTAAAATTTTTTAGTTTGATGAAATAAAGAAGCATTATTTTTTTTCTAATAAAAATATCGTCTCAAAAAAACTCGGTAGTCTGAAAATTGATTTTTTTAATACTTTAACATTAGAGATGGAATTAAAAATATTTTGCCAAATTCTTTTTTCAAAAAGAGAGGAAATAGAAAAATCTAAACGATGAGTAAGACTAATCCATAAATTTTCAATGGTATAGATTTTATGAAGGATATATTTTTTTGAAACGCGAATCGTTTCTTTGACAGCCTTTTCAATTTTTTCTCTTTCTATTCGTTCTAAAACATCAAAAGAGACAACTAAATCAAAATGATTATTTGGATAAGGAATATTGGTAATATCACCTAATTTTAAATATGGCTTGACATCGTTGTTGGATAAACTGATTGCGTCTTTGGAAATTTCAAGTCCATAAGCTTCAATCCCTAATTTTCTTAAAACTCTGACTAAATCGCCGGTGCCACAACCAACATCAAGAACTGTTTTTGGATTAAGATAAAATTTGATAATTAACGCTCGATACCAATAGGTTATTTTTTTGATTAGTTTGTCGACAATTCCTTGCTTAATAACAAATTTAAGACCGGTTTTTTTGAGATAATATTCTCGATCGTAATAACTAGAATTAATCTTGAAAGGGGTAACTACGGTTCCTTTAAATTTCTTTCCCTCGAAAATATTTTGTAGATTGCTAAAATCTTTTCCATTAGTAATAATCACTGTTAAATTTAGTTTTTTTGCCAATTGCGTAGCAATTGGATCAAAAGGAACACTTAATCCGGGGGTCCATTTTTTACCAACGATAACCTCCAATTCTTCCCAGGTGATTTTCTTTATCGGTTTCGCATCTTTAAATTTTTTTGGATCTTTGTCATAAACATAGTAGATATTAGAAAGATTAATAATGGTTGTTGCCCCATAATCTTTTGCCAAAATTACAGCATCATAATCAGTTGACCATCCAGGTTTCCAACCAGCACCGATAACGACTGGTTCTCTCCAATTTTTTAATTTTTTTTGGTAGTTTTCGATGATTCGGGGGTGGGCTATATCTTGAAAAATTGTTCTTAGAAGATGACCGTTAACTCGGGTGAGATGAATTGCCAACCAATCCAAATCCTCATTACTAACCTCACCGATTACTTTTTTAGCTGCATCGCGGTAAATGCGGGCGATTTTTCCACCGCCAGCAACTAAAAAAAAACGGAAATCTTTTTGAATGTAGTTTCGAATAAAATAATTGAGTTTTGTCAAAAAATTGGTATCAATGCCACCATTGGGAACGATTAAACTTCCACCCACGGAAATAATAATCGGCGGCTTTCTTATTTTAAAAAACATATTCAAACACAAATTATAACAAATTTTTCTAAAATTTTTATTCTTTTCTTTGTTTAAAAGATACTTAGGTTCTATGTTAAAAGGCGTGGTAATAGAAGAGTAGAAATTAAGACCGATAGCATAAATTTGTCAATAAAAACTTTTTTGTTTTAAATCCAAACGAGATTCTTTTAATAAGCTTCATTGTGTTGTAATTTCCTCCATAAATTCGTTAGTTGATCGTAAGTTCCAATAGTTTAAGATGTATTTCTTCTAACAAGATAAAGTTTTCTCCATTTAATTAAATCTCCATCATCTTTCGCTTTTAGAGTTGAAATAATCAAGTTTAGCTTTTTTTTCGGCTTCTTTTTTTGTCTTTGCTTCACGGACCTCTCGTAATCTTTCTTTAGTTTGATAAAACATTTTAAGTTCAAATTAGCGGTTAATGATCTCTTGATAATAATCAATTTGTTTACCGATTAGACCTTCTTTGTTTTCAGGATACATCTTGGGATTTTTCTCTTGTAGATATCCTGGAGAAGTCTTCGTTCTTCATCTAATCTTCTATTGGTACCTCGAATGAGATGAAAATTATCAGTAACAGTCTCTGCTTTTGGTAGTTTTTCCTTAACTGCTTTTAAATACAAAATACTCGTATCAATAACCACTTCGGTGATTAAAGATCTTGCTTTAGGAGAGAGAAATTTTAAGACTTTTTTAAGCTTATCTTTTGATGTTAAAACTCCTTAAGACGATGTTTATAATATTATCAACTGTTCTTAACACTTCTTTTTTGGAAAAAGAAACTTCGTCAATTCCTAAAACAAAAGGAGTGTTTTCTTTTTTTCTTTATTAAAATTAAAAACTTCATCTTTTAATGATTCCTTCAACCAACGGCGTTGGGTATGATAAGAGACTTTGTATTTTTTGATTTGAGAGTGAAATGATTTATTAGCTAGATTAGAAACAACCATTTTTTTATGTTTTAAGGTTACCCGTTGATATCTTCCAGCAAAAAAATTGTTTCTGTAAAAAATTAATGGTAATTTCGGCAACGGAATCTTTTTAGTTTAGTGATAAGAATACATAACTTCCCTAAAAGTATTCCATGTTTGAGTTTGCAAACTGATGATGTCTTATACTGATAATCTGTCTTTATCAAGCATTTTGGACAATCTACTGTTTTTCTTTGTTGTTTGAGATAAAGGATATATGATTTTTGTCAGAATGATATTTAACAACATAAAAATCAGAACAACCTGAAATTTTGTTAAAATCCAACATAGGGCGGTTGATAACTGATAATGGTTGTATGTAGTATATATTTCAGTTGAACCGCCTTTTTTATTTATTTCTTCTTATCAAAAATTAAAACCTTTTATCCTAATTTTTCGAAGAACTAAATACTTATTGACATTTTTTTAAAGATGTATTATAATTTCACTAAACAATTTTTATCCCTAAGGATTTGGGGGGCTTATTTTTTTTATCTAAAACTCCAGATGAATATTGATGATATTAAAATAACTAGTAATAATTTTGTTGAAAAATTAGATTTAATTGCCATTCAAAAAAATTCTTGGCAAACATTTATCACCAAAGAATTGAAAGGAATCATTAACGATTTTTTTCCGATAGAAGATTATACTGGGAAAAAATTCGTTTTATTCTTTGAGGATATTTTTTTCGGTGAATCTCGTTATACATTGGAGACATGTATTAAAAAGAAATTGACGTACGATCAACCTGTTTATATTAAAGTTAGACTACTTAATAAAAAAACTAACAAGGAGCTTAAACAAGACGTTTTTTTCTTTAATCTTCCGATAATGACAAAAAAAGGAACGTTTATTATTAATGGCATTGAAAGAGCAGTAATCAATCAGATTGTTAGAGCCCCAGGGATTTATTATACCGCTCAAATTGATAAAAGCACCGGAGCGACCACTTATAATGCCGAGATAAGACCTTATCTTGGAGCATGGATTGATATTACTTTAAGCAGACATAACTTAATTGAGATGAAAGTCAATAAAAAAAGAAAGTTTTTGGCGACTCAGTTTATTAAATTATTTGAAGGAGATAATAATCAACAAATTTTTAATTATTTTCAAACTATAGATCAAGGATTGGTTAATAAATATCTTGTTCCTACTTTAAATAAAGATACTGTTAATTCTTTTGAGGAAGCCTATTTGGAAATTTATAGAAAAATAAAACCAGGTGAACCGTTGATTTTTGAGAATGCTCAGAAAACTATTAATGCTCTTTTTTTTGATCCAAGGAGATATAGTTTAGAAGCGGTTGGGCGATATAAAATTAACAAAAAATTAGGATTAAGGACAGAGATAAAGAAACAAAATTTTCTCTTAAAAAAAGAGGACATTATTGAAGCGATAAAATATCTTTTAAATTTAACTATTAATAAGGGTGAATTCGATGATATTGATCATTTAGGGAATAGACGATTAAGAACTGTTGGAGAATTGGTGGGAATGTACGGAATACGAGTGGGGATGGTGAGAGTGGAAAGAGAGATAAAAGAAAGGATGAGTTTAGTGAGCAGCGATGATAAAATTTCACCTTCGTTAATTATTAATTCAAAGCCTTTGTCTGTTGCAGTTAATAGCTTTTTTAAAACAAGTCAGTTGTCAACAATTGTTGATCAAGTGAATCCACTATCCGAGTTAGATAATTTGCGAAGAATCACTGTTGGCGGGCCCGGAGGAATAGAGAAAGAAAGAGCCTCATTTTCAATTCGCGATATTTCTTCATCTCAATATGGGAGGATTTGTCCGATTAGATCTCCAGAAGGGCCAAACATCGGAGTGGTTACTTATCTAGCTTTATATGCAAGAGTCAATCAATATGGATTTCTTGAAACTCCTTATAGAAAAATAATTAAAGAAAAAACAAAAAATGGAGTTAGAGTGAAAATTTCTGATGAGATAATTTATCTTCAGGCCGATGATGAAGAAAATTATTACATTACTTATTCAGATCAAATTAAAATAGATGACAAGGGTTATATTTTAAATAAGCAATTAGTGGCAAGATATAAAAGAGAAATTGTTGAAGTGCCAACCGAAAATGTAGAATTAGTCGATATTGATTCTCAGCAAGCAATCGGTGCTTCAGCTTCACTGATTCCCTTTTTACAGAATGACGATGCCAGTCGAGCGTTAATGGGAAGTCATATGCAATGTCAAGCTGTTCCTTTAGTAAAAGCGCAGAAACCGCTGGTTGGCACTGGGATGGAAAGAAAAGTCGCTCAAGAGTTAGAAAGAGTGATTTTAGCTCCAGAAGATGGAATTATAAAATATGTTGATGCCCAAAAAATTGTCTTCAAGGGAAAAAGCGGCAAGGAATATGAAATAAATTTAGAAAGATTTAAAAGAACTAATAAAGATATTGTTTTTGATCAAAAGCCGGTAGTTTCCTTAAATCAAAAGGTAAAAAAAAATCAAGTATTAGGTGATGGACCGGCGACTAAAGATGGAGAATTAGCTCTAGGTCAAAATTTGTTGATTGCTTATACTTCTTTTCATGGTTTAGGTTACGAAGATAGTATTGTTATTTCAGAAAGATTAGTGAAAGAAGATATTTTTACTTCAATTACTGCTGAAGAATTTGTCGCCGATGTGGTTAAAACAAAATTAGGACCAGAAGAATTAACTCGAGATATTCCAAATGTTAGAGAAGATGTCTTGCAAAATCTAGATAAAAATGGATTGGTTCTTATCGGTTCAGAGGTAAAAAGTGGGGATATTTTAGTGGGAAAGGTGGCTCCGAAAGGGGAAAAAGAATTAACCGCGGAAGAAAGATTATTAAGGGCTATTTTTGGTGAAAAAGCAAAGGATGTGAAAGATACTTCTTTAAGGATGCCTTATGGGAAAAAAGGAGTGGTGACTGATATTGAGATAATTGATACGAAAAAAGATCCAAATGAGCTTGACCCAGGAGTTTTGAAAAGAATTATTATTACCGTAGCCCAGCTCCGCAAAATTAAGGTAGGAGATAAATTAGCCGGCCGTCATGGAAATAAAGGTATTATCTCAAAAATACTTCCAGAATATGAAATGCCCTATCTAGCTGATGGCACACCAATTGATATTATTATCTCACCAATTTCTGTTTTATCAAGGATGAATCTTGGACAGATATTAGAAGCAATGTTAGGAATAGTTGCTTATAAAAAAAATAAAAATTTTAGGATCCCAATTTTTAAAAGGCTAAACGAAGAGACAATTATTAATTTATTGAAAGGATGTGGATGGCCAGTTGACGGAAAACAAATTTTATACAACGGTCAAACAGGGGAACCTTTTGAGAAACCAGTGTTTGTGGGTATCGGCTATATTTTAAAACTAATTCATATGGTTGAAGATAAATTTCACGCTCGATCGATCGGACCATATTCATTAGTCACTCAACAGCCGTTGAGTGGAAAAGCTCAGATGGGAGGGCAAAGATTTGGTGAGATGGAAGTTTGGGCTTTAGAATCTCATCGTGTTCCTTTCACTCTACAGGAGATGTTAACGATTAAAAGTGATGATGTCAGAGGAAGAATGAAAGCTTTTGAGTCAATTATTAAAGATATTGATTTACCTCAATCTGGCGTGCCAGAATCATTTAAAGTTTTAGTTAAGGAATTAAATTCACTAGTTTTAGATATTGATTATATTAAATAGCTATGGAAAAAAAACTAGGAGAACATTTAATGTTTGATTTTAGCGGTTTAAAAATTGGCTTGGCTTCTCCTGAAAAGATTTTAAGCTGGTCTAATGGTGAAGTGACTAAACCTGAAACCATTAATTATAGAACTTTTAGACCAGAAAAAGATGGTTTATTTGACGAAAAAATTTTTGGACCGACAAAAGACTACGAATGTTATTGTGGTAAATATAAAAGAATTCGATATAAAGGGATTATTTGCGATCGTTGCGGTGTAGAAGTGACTCTTTCGGCAGTGAGACGGGAAAGAATGGGTCACATTAAATTGGCGGCTCCGGTTGCTCATGTTTGGTATTTTAAGGGCACTTCTTCGATATTAAGCACCTTATTAGATATTCCTAGCCACGCCCTTGAGAAAATTATCTATTATGCCCTTTTTTTGGTAAAAAGCATTGATAATAAAAAAAGAGAGGAAGTTTTAAAGAAATTAAATGAAATTAAAAGAGGTGAAATTGAGCAAATAGAAAAAGAACAACAGCAATTAATAAGAAATTTTGAAGAGGAGATGGAAAAAGAGAAAGAAAAAATTATTAAAAAATTAACTAATAAAGAGCAACAAGACATTGCTCTTCAAGAATGGGAGTTGAAAGTGAAAGAAAAAATAAAAACAATCACAGATCAATTTATTAATAAAAAGAGTCAGAAATTATCTTTCTTTGAATTGCTAATTAAAAAGATTAAATTTCTTTATCCTCTTGATACTATTGAGGAAGAGTACTATTTATACCTCAAAGAGAAAGAATTAGAGGATTTTCTTCAAGTGGGAATGGGTGCTGAGATAATCTATGATATTCTATCAAAATTTAACCTAAAAGAAATTTATCAAAAAACATTGGAAGAACTAACAAAAGCAAAAGGCGAAAAAAGAGATCGATTGATAAAAAAGGTGAGATTGATGGAAGGAATGATAAAATCAAATATCAATCCTTTATGGACAATGATTACCGTTTTACCCGTTCTACCTCCAGATTTAAGACCAGTGGTTCAGCTTCCTGGAGGAAAATTTGCCACCTCAGATTTAAATGATTTTTACCGGCGAGTAATTAATAGAAATAATCGTCTAAAACAGTTAATTAGTTTAGGAGCGCCAGAAATTATTCTAAGAAATGAAAAACGAATGCTTCAAGAAGCTGTTGATTCGCTTATTGATTTACAAAAGGTGCGCGGTCGAGCTCAAACTCAAGGAGCGGCTTCAAAAGTTAAAAAATCACTCTCTGACATTCTTCGTGGAAAGCAGGGAAGATTTAGACAAAATTTGTTGGGGAAAAGGGTTGATTATTCTGGAAGATCAACAATCATTGTTGGACCAGAATTAAAGTTAAATCAATGCGGAATTCCAAAAGAAATGGCAATCGAGCTTTTCAAACCATTTATATTAAAAGAGATCATTATTAGAGGCTTAGCGACTAATATCAAGTCAGCTAAGAGTTTCTTAGAAACAAAAGATCCGGCAATTTATGATATTTTGGAAGAAATTGTTAAGGAACATCCAGTCCTTCTTAATCGAGCACCAACACTTCATAAGCTTTCAATTCTGGCTTTTTATCCAGTGCTAACCGATGATTATGCGATCAAGCTCCATCCGGCGGTCTGTGCTGGTTATAATGCTGATTTTGATGGCGATGCTATGGGGGTATTTTTACCGCTCTCTAAAAACGCAAGAGAAGAAGTGAAAAATAGAATGTTTCCTCAATATAATCTGTTAAAACCCGCCGATGGTAGTCCAATCGTTGTTCCTAACAAAGAAATGGCAATGGGTTGCTATTATTTAACCTCTGTTAATAAAAATTTGATAAGAAGCGATCAACAGTTAAGATTTTTTGTTAACGAAGAAGAAGCGATCAATGCTTATTATTTTAAAAAAATAGATTTAAGAGAATTGATATGGGTAAAAATTGACGGTCAACTTTTAAAAACAACGGTTGGAAGAATTATTTTTAATCAAAAAATACCAGCAGAATTAAGATTTATTAATAAGGATATCAAAGCGGCTGACCTTAAAGACATTATTACTCAAGCAATAAAAAAAATGTCGGAAGAGAAAGTGGCCAACTTGATTGATGATTTGAAAGAGATAGGATTTTGGGGCGCAACTATTTCTGCCGGTTTTTCTTTTTCTATCTTTGATATTACGATGCTAAAGAATAAACAAGATTTAATTTCAAAAACTGAAGAACAAATAGATAAAATTGAAGATAACTATCGTCAAGGTTTACTAACATTGGAGGAAAAAAGAAAGTTTTCTAATAATTATTGGATTGAAACGACAGAAAAATTAGCCGATTTAACTTGGCAAGAATTAGATGAAGAGAATCCGGTAAAACTGGCGATTAAATCTGGTGGGCCAAGAGCATCGAGAGAACAATTAAAGCAATTAGCAGCAATAAAAGGATTAGTTGTTGATCCACTAGGAAAAATTATTGATATCCCAACTAAATCTAATTATCGAGAGGGATTATCCGTTTTTGAATATGTGATTTCAGCACGGGGTGCGAGGAAAGGCTTGACTGATTCTGCTTTAAAAACAGCCGATGCTGGTTATCTTACTCGTCGATTAGTTGATGCTGCTCACGATGTGATTGTCAGAGAGGAAGATTGTCGAGTGAATAATGGATTAGTTATTAAAAAAACTGGAGAGAGAGGTGAGAGGTTTTTTGAAAGAGTTAAAGGAAGATTTGCTGTCAAAGATGCTTATAAAAAAGGAACAAAAAAAATTTTAGTTAAAAAAGATGACTTGATAACTGAAGAAATAATTAGTCAACTTCAGAAAGAAGAAATTGAAGAAATTGAAATACGATCGCCCTTATTTTGTCAATCGCCTTTTGGAGTATGTCAAAAATGTTATGGGATTGATTTGTCAACAGGGAAATTAGTTGATATCGGTGTCCCTGTTGGAGTTGTTGCTGCTCAATCAATTGGGGAACCAGGAACTCAATTAACAATGAGAGTGAGACATTTTGGAGGAATTGTAATTTCCGATGTTACTCAAGGTTTGCCAAGAGTCGAAGAACTTCTAGAAGCAAGAACGCCCAAAGTCGTTTCTCCAATTGCTGAATTTGATGGAAAAATAACAGTAAAAGAAGATTTAGAAAAAGAAGTTTATCTTGTTACTTTAATCAATGAAGAAAAAAATAGACAAAGAGAATATATGATTCCCAAAAGTCAAAAATTAAAAGTTTCTCACAATCAATTAGTAACCGCAGGAACGTCATTATCCGAAGGTTATTTGGATATTAATGATATTTTAACGATTAAAGGATTAAAAGAGGCACAGATATATTTACTGAATGAAGTTCAAAAGGTCTACGAATCACAAGGAATTAATATTCACGATAAACATTTCGAGGTGATTATTAAGAAAATGAGCGACAAAGTAATTATTGAAGATGAGGGCGATACGATGTTTGTTAAAGGAGAGGTAGTTTCAAAGTTAAGATTTCAAGAAGAAAATAAGCGAGTTTTGAGCCAAGGTGAAAAGCCGGCCACTGGGAAGATGTCAATTTTAGGGATTACTAAAGCGGCTATTTATACCGATTCTTGGCTATCAGCTGCTTCTTTTGAGCAAACAACTAACGTTTTATCAGAAGCTGCTGTTTATGGGAAGGTTGATTATTTGCTTGGATTAAAGGAAAATGTTATAATTGGACGTTTAATTCCTGTAACTAAGGAATTAATAGAAAGATATTACGGTAAATTTTTAAAACAATATGCCGACAATCAATCAAATAATCAAACATAAAAGAAAAAAGAAAATAAGAAAATCTCGATCATCAGCATTAAAAACTAGTTTTAATGCGATAAAAAGAAAGTATACCCATTTTCCCTCTCCTTTTAAAAGAGGAGTTTGTTTGATTGTGAGAACAATGACACCAAAAAAACCAAATTCTGCCTTACGAAAAGTAGCGAGAGTAAGATTATCTAATAAATCAGAAGTAACCGCTTATATTCAGGGAATTGGTCATAACTTGGCCGAGCACTCAATTGTTTTAGTGAGGGGTGGAAGAGTAAAAGATTTACCCGGAGTCAAATATCATATTGTTCGAGGGAAATATGATACCGCTGGAGTAGTTGACAGAAAAACATCTCGCTCTAAATATGGGGCTAAATTAGTAAAACAATCATAAATTTATTATTTATTTATGCCACGACATTACTATAAAAAAAGAATTGTTAAAAATGATACGCTTTATAGTAGCTACGAGGTAGCAAAATTGATTAATTATGTGATGGTTGATGGTAAAAAATCATTGGCTAAACGAATTGTTTATAGTGTTTTAGAAAAAATAAAAGAAAAAAAATTAGATCCATTAGGGATACTCAAGAAAGCTATCGAAAATACGGCTCCTAAAACTGAGGTTAAACCAAGAAGATTGGGAGGGGCTTCTTATTTAGTACCCATTGAAGTAAGAAGAGAAAGACAACTTTTTTTGGCTTTAAATTGGATTATTGAAGCGGCAAAAAAACGTTCGAGTAAACAATATCATACATTTGAAGAAAAACTTCTAGCAGAGTTAATTGATGCTTCAAACAATCAAGGAGAGGCTGTGCAAAAAAGAGTTCAAACAGAAAAATTAAGCGAAGCTAATAAGGCATTTGCCCACCTTCGTTGGTAAGTTTTTGAAGCTTTATGTCGCAACGATCAGTTATTACTAAAAACAGAGTTGTTCCTTTAGAAAAAATCAGAAACATCGGGATTATTGCTCATATTGATTCAGGTAAGACGACAACAACAGAAAGAATTTTATTTTACACCGGAAAAACTTATAAAATTGGCGATATTGATGAAGGAACAACACAAATGGATTGGATGCCTCAAGAGCGAGAAAGGGGGATAACCATTGTTTCGGCGGCGACAACCACATTTTGGCGAGGCGTAAGAATTAATATTATCGATACCCCAGGTCATGTTGATTTTACTGCAGAAGTTGAAAGATCTTTGAGAGTGTTAGATGGCGGAGTGGTCATTTTTGATGCTGAAGAAGGAGTTCAAAGCCAGTCAGAAACAGTTTGGCGACAAGCAGATAAATACAAAGTTCCCCGAATTTGTTTTATTAACAAAATGGATAAACTTGGAGCCGATTTTGAGGGAACAGTCGGTGAGATTAGAGATCGACTAGGAGCAAATCCGGTAATAATGACTTATCCTGTGGGTCGAGAAAATGATTTTAAAGGAGTGATTGATGTTTTGAATTTAAAAACTTTGATTTGGGATCAAAATGATCCAATGGGAGAACAATTTTCTGTTTACGATAAGATTGACGATGAATTGAAAGATAAAGCTTTAAAATTAAGAGCGCAGGCGATTGAAAAGATAGCAGAAAATGATGATCATTTGCTTAATAAATATTTAGAAGGAAAAGAAATTACTATTGATGAGTTAAAAAAAGGATTAAGAGAAGCGACTATGGCTTATAAATTAATTCCAGTTTATGCCGGTAGTTCGTTACGAAATAAAGGTGTGCAACCACTTCTGGATGGGATAATTGATTATTTGCCATCGCCGATCGATTTAAAACAGATAAAAGGAATTAATCCAAAAAATAATCAGGAAGAAATTAGGCAGTTGGTTCCCCAAGAAAAATTTACCGCCTTAGCTTTTAAAATTCAACTTGATCCTCATGTGGGGAAATTAACTTATACTCGAATATACGCTGGTGAAATTACTTCGGGAAGTTATATCTATAATGTTAATACAGGAAAAAAAGAAAGAGTGAGCCGAATTCTTTTAATGCATGCAAATCAAAGAGAAGAAATTGACAGAGCTTTTGCTGGCGAGATTGTTGCTTTAGTTGGTCCAAAGGAAACAAAAACTGGTGATACTTTAGCCGATGAAAATTACCCGATGCTTTTAGAAAAGATTAGCTTCCCTGAACCAGTGATTTCATTGGCGATTGAGCCAAAAACTAAAGCCGATCAAGAAAAACTTTCCTATTCGCTTCAAAGACTCTCGGAAGAAGACCCAACTTTTAAGGTGAAAATTGATCATGAAACCGGTCAAACGATTATGTCGGGAATGGGCGAATTGCATCTTGAAATTTTAGTCGACCGAATGAAAAGAGAGATGGGGATGGATGTCATTGTTGGCAAACCGCAAGTGGCCTATAAAGAGACAATAAAAGGAACGGCTGAAGCAGAGGGGAAGTACATTCGTCAAACAGGTGGTCATGGGCAATATGGTCATTGTTTAATTAAAGTTGAACCATTACCACTCGGTTCAGGCTTTAAATTTGTTAATAAAATTAAAGGTGGAGTCATTCCATCCGAATTTATTCCGGCAGTAGAAAAAGGAGTTCGAGAGGCTATGGATAAAGGAGTTCTTCTTGGTTATCCGATTACCGATATTCAAGTAACTCTTTTTGATGGAAGTTATCATGAGGTTGATTCTTCGGATATTGCTTTTAAAATTGCTGGTTCGATTGCTCTTCAAGAAGCGGTAAAGAAAGCGACTTTAACCTTAATTGAGCCAGTGATGAAATTAGAAGTTACCATTCCGGAAGCGTTTATGGGGACGGTGATTGGTGATATCTCAAGTAAAAGAGGGAAGATAATTGCAACCGAAAAAAGAGCTAAATCAGTGATTGTTAAAGCATATGCACCACTAGCAGAACTATCCGGTTATGCGACAATTTTAAGATCACTAACAGAAGGTAGAGGTGTATTCTATATGGAACCATCTCATTACGAAGAAGTACCTCAAAATATTATTCAAGCAATGCTAAATAAAAATAGCTAACTAAATTTTACTTTATTTCTCTAATCCAAAAAACCGGGTTATTTTGATAAAGAATTTTTATTGAATTTTCTTCAGGAATCTCCCATGGTCGGCCGATAACAGCAATTTTTTTTTCGTTAGTTCGATAATTGAGATTGAAAATAAACTTATCAAATTTCTCAATTTGTTGAAAACCATAGATATCTAACTGACTCAATTTGGCTTCTTTTTGAATTTTTTCTGGTGGATATGTTAAAAAGAATAATAAAAAGATATAAGGCGGACCGGATTCTTTAGTGATATAAAATTTATCGAATCGCGAATAATTTTTTTTAATATAATCAGTTAATTCTTGATAACCACATTGCCAAACCTGCTGATTAATAACTTTTTTTGGGTATTGATAAAAATAATAATTCCAAGTAAAGAAATTAAAGGTTAACCAGCCGGCAAAAATTAATAGCCTACTTCCAAGAATAATTTTTTTGTCTTTTATTTGTTCTAGAAAATTAATTATTCCATAGCTACCAATAATAAAAATTGGAATAAAAATAAAAAAGGTTCGACTGACTGATAACCCTGCCCAACTAAGAGAACCGGAAAGAGGGGAAATTAAAAATAAGAAAAGTAAAAAAAATCTCCATTTCTCTTTTTTTTTGAATAAGTAATAAATACCGATAAAAATAAAAAAATATTCAATTGGAGTAATAGGGGCAAGATTAAGATCACCAAAACGTTTATTTTCATCACCGCTGATAGCTAAAAACTGAGGTGAAAAATATTTTAAATATTCATTGATTAAATATTTCCCTCCGATAGTTAATTTGTTATAAACCAATCTCGAGTTATTATTTTTCCTTAATTCTTCAATTTGAGTTATAAATCCTCGATTCTTGAAAAAAAGAAGATTTTTTACTCGAGTTGGTTGATAAATAAGATCAGTTGACGCAAATACAATTAATACTCCAATTGTGCTTATTAAAAAACGTGGAGTTAATTTTTTTTTAATCAAAGTGTAATAAAAGATAATTCCGGTAAAGAATAAAGCGAAGATTCTAGCTGAATGATAAGAAAATAAAGAGAGGAAAAGCGCAATTAAAAATCCGATTTCAAACTTAAATTTTTTAGTTTCAAGATTTTTTATTAAAAATAAATTACTTAAGGTAATTAAAAAATTGGTGAGCAGCGCTTCATGAAGTTGTCTTGAAAAGGAATGGATGATCCAAGAGGTGCTAAAGAGAAAAATTGTTAAGATAGCAATCGAGTTTTTTTTAAAAATGGTTTTTGTAAGAAAAAAAAGAGCAAAAGTGGACAAAACCAAAATAAGACTATTTAATAATTTAATAGAGATTTTATTAAGACCAAAAAAGGCAACGAAAGGGATATTAAGGTAAGACAGAAGAGGCATTTTGTAATCTCCAAAAGAGATTAAACGAAGAGGAAGGACATTGCCAAATTCATCTCTGCCGGTTTTGAATAAAGAATAACTATTGTAAGAGAAGGCAGCTTCGTCGGCATTAATGCAGGGAGGAACGTCATTCAGTTTGTAAAAATGAAAAAACAAATTAATACCGATAGTAAATAAAATGATTAATAAAATTTTTTTATTCATATTGAAATAATTTTAATACTTGATTGTCTTGAAGATGAAATTGTTTCTTGTTAAAGGTTCTTTTTCTAATTATTGTCTTTATTTTAAATAAAGATAAGATTAATCCTTTTAGAAATTCAAATTTTTTCTTAAAGATAAAATAAATAATCCAATAAGGCAACCATAATAAAGTAAAAATAAGATAATTAATATCTAAATTTTTAAAAATAAAAATAAACTGGTGCTTAAAAGCCGTTGTTTCGATAAATTTTTGTTGATGATATCTTCTAATTGTTGTTCCATGAAAGTGATAAACTTCGATTGATGGATCAAAAATGATTTCAAAACCTGATTTCCAAGCTCTGAAGGAAAGATCAATATCCTCCCAATAAAAAGGTGAATAAAGATCATCAAAAGCAGAAAGATATAAAAACTTTTCTTTATCAAAAATAGCCGCTCCGCCTTCTGCCCAAGCAGTGATTCCAGGATTAAGGTTTTTTGCTTTTTGGTGAAAGATTAAGCCTTTTTGAAAATAAATAATATTTTTACCGACAATTTCTCCGCTTTTTTCAATTTGGGCAAAGGCGATGGCAAACAATTTTGGATTTGCTTGAAATTTTTTAATTAAACCTTCAAAATTAATATTCTTTATTACTACATCGGAATTCAACAATAAAACATAAGGATTTTTTGCCTTTTTGACACCGATATTAACTGATCTAGCAAAACCCAAGTTTTTTTTGTTTTCAATTAGGACAATTTTTTTATCAATTAAATCAAGATCCCTTTTGATTTTTGCTTGAGGATAATCATTAATAATAATGATTTCTTTGTTTTTCAGAAATTGAAAGTTCTTTCTAAGATTTTCTAAAAATTCCATTTTATTTTTGTAAACAGGAATGATGATTGAGATCATATTACATTAACAATTGAAAGACTTTATCTTTAAAAATTTGATAAGAATAGTTTTTTTTAACAAATTCTTTTCCATTTTTAATAATTTCTTGATAGAGATTAAAATTCGTTTCAACCTCATTAATTTTTTTCATTAATTCTTCTTCATTTTTAAAAAGAAGACCGTTCTTTTTATCTATGATTAATTCTTTTAATCTGCCTCCTTGATAGGCAACTAGACAACAACCGGTTGCCATTGCTTCTAGGGGGGCAATACCAAAATGTTCGACTTTTTCCGGATGTTTTTCGTCATCTGTTCCAAATCCGGTAAAATGCCAATAGTATTTTGCTTTTTGATAAAGATTAAGAATTTCTTGATAGTTGAGATCGGTTTTTAAAATAATTGAGGGATCATTATTGATGATTTTTGTCAAAAAAACAAAATAATTTCTATCTTCTTCTTTTAATCTACCTGCCAAAATTAGTTTATAATCTTTGAACATTCGGTTTTCTTGTTTAATTTTTTTATACATTTTAATGATTAAGTCTTGATTTTTGGTATGTAGATGAGCAAAAAATCGTCCTACCGATAAAATGATTTTATCTTTCTTAGTTAAAGGGAGGTTTATAAATTGATCATTGATATAAGGTTCAATTACTAGAGATGACAATCCCCACTTTTTAAGAAACCTTTGAGTGAATATTGAATTGGTAATTAATCGATAGTTATAAGTTTTTATTTTATCAATTACACTTGTTGGATATAATTTTTTATCGGGTATCATTGCGAAAATAAAATTTTTTTTAGCTATAGAAAAAAAATAACTTCCATTAGTAACATAAAAAAAATAATCAAAATTAAAAGTTTTTTTTAGAATATCGATTGTTGAAAAGGGAAATTTTTTATTTTTAAAAATATTTGAAAGAAAGGTAATTGGTGGTTTAAAAGTCAAACCAAAAGACTTTTTTATTTTTTCATTGAAATCTTCATCCCAAAAAATGTAAATTTTGTTTCCTAATTCATTAAAAACTTTTAAGATTGAAAGAATGTGTTTTTCTCCGCCACCTAGGACATCAAGATAAGGATTATAGAGAGCGACTTTCTTTTGGTTGGTAATATTTTTTTTCATATAAAAAAATATAAGTAATCGTTTTGGAAAAAGCTTGATAGATAGATTCAATTATACCCCAAATTCCATCCAACAATCCAAGGTTTTTAAACATCCTTCGCCATAACTCACCAATGAATTTCCGAAAAAAGGTTAAAGTATTAACTGATCGATTGGCTTTAAAGAGAAGATCTGATTCAATGTCTTCAAATTTAGTTGTTTTTTCTACCATTTGGTGAAGATCGCCATGAAAAAAGTGAAGAAGAGGATTTTTTAAATAACCGTAATTTCCTTTAATTATTGGAGTTGAATGAATTTTTTTAGGCCATGCAACAAAGTACTTTTTATTTATTAACCTTATCTGATAATCAGGCCACCAACCGCCGTGTTTTAGCCAACGATTGATAAAAATATTTTTTCTTGGAATTTTGTAATGAGTGTAATTTTCTGATTGAATAGCTTCTTTGATTTCTTTTGCTAAGTCAGGAGTCAATCGCTCGTCAGCATCAAGAATTAATACCCATTGAGCATTAGCGATTTCTATCGCTTCTTGACGGGCTAATTCGACATAAGAAACATGAGAAAAAATATGATAATTAACGCCTTTTTTCTTAGTTATTCTAATTGTTTGATCAATACTTTGGAGATCAAAAACAAGAATATTTTTTGTCAATATTTGAGCGTTATCAATTAAATCAGCAATTTCTTTTTCGTTATTATAAACAAAGATAATAATTCCTATATTCATTTATTAAATATCAGTAAATAAATGTTTTAAAAGATATTTTTTTTCATCAAAAATTTCTATTTTTATTTTATTAAATTTTTTCCTCTCAAATAGTTGAATAGTAGTTTCTTTTGTTTCATTAGCATTAATGTTTAAAGGATAAAGTTGGTAGATAGATCTATTTCCGTAGTATTTATTGTTTCTATAAAAATATAATTTTAATAATATTTTTTCTTGATTGATATTAATGAAATTATTTTTTGTTTTATTGGTAAAAGAGAGAGAAATATTAATTTTACCTTGCGCTAAATCTAAGAAAGGTTTTTTAGAAAAATCTATCTTTATTTTGTCGGAACCGATTAGGTTTTTGTTTCGGTTTATTTTATAAATAAGAGCATCATTATTTTCAAAGATAGGTTGGCCAAATTTATTTTTTAGCTGTTTTATTGTTTTTGAGTCAAAAAAAATTTTATCAACTTTAAAGTAATCTATTGGTAAATTTTGTAAGTCAATATATAATTTTTCAAATTCATAATTTAAAAAATAATTTTCTAATCTTAATCTAGTTTTACCGTAATCTTCAATAAAAAGGCCTGTGTATCCATTGAAAAGATACATTTGATGATATGTTGAGGCTAGCAACCTTCGGGTTTCTACATCAATTCCAACACCTTGCTCTAAGTTTAAAAAAGGATATTCTAACAAAACTTTTTTTTTATCTTTTTTATTTGCTAAAAAAATATGGGCAGGCGTTATATATGCCATTTTTTTTGTTTCAATTTTTGGGATTGTTTCTAGAAAAAAAATTATAAGAATAAATAAAATTAAAAACCTATTTTTTATTTTAGAATAAAAGTAAGTTGAAAAATAGGTTAGCCCTATTACCAATAAAATTGACCAACGATGAGTTAATCGAATTGAATGTAAGAACGGAAATAGTTTTAAAAAAAATAAGTAGGGTAGAGGGATCTCTAAGTATTTACCTTTAGCCATAAGCCTTGGTCCTAATGAGAATAAAAAACCTACAATGATTAAGAAAAAAATAAAAGATATTTAAAATTTACCTGATATGAAATTTTAACTTCATTTTTAATTCTTTTGATGTTTTGAAAAAAAGCTCCTAATACAAAACCGAAAGTCAGAATAAATCCTGGGAAATAAGGTTTTTCAGGAGAGAAACGATTAAACTCATTGTATCTTTTTATAAAGGAAAGATTTGAAAAAAAAGTATTAGGTAGAAAAAAAAGATAATCTGTTAGGTTTCCTGAATTCTGAATAATTTCGTTTATATCCCTTATTTGGTGATATATTTTTTCAAAATTAGTATACCCAACTATTAATGGTGAAGATAGAAATAAAAAAATAATTCCATTAGTAAAAGCGTAAATTACTGTTTCCTTAAATATTCCAAAAAAATTTTTTTTGTCAAACAAAAGAGTAGAAAAAAATTTTATAAGATAAAAAAATCCAACAAGGAAGATATTGAAAATCGCTAAATAAACCGAAAAATAGAATTGTAATGAAGTGAAAAAACCTATTATAAAAAAATTTTTTCTTTTATGTTGTTCATATTGATTAGAAAGAAAATAAAGCGTAAATAATAAAGGCCAGTAGCAGAGTGTTTGGAGATGGATGATTTGATCAAAAACATAGAAACTATTATTTAAGAAGAAAGAACCGATGAATCCAGCATATTGTGATTGTAAAATCTTCTTAAATAAAAAATAGGCAACAAAATAGTTTATAAAAAGGTTTGCTAAAAGAATTAAATTATAAAGCAGAATTGGATTTTTAATAAAAAATAATGGAATGGCCATTACAGCTTGGCCGATAAAAGTATCTGTAAAAAACAAAGAATATTGGAAGGGATAATGAGCGTTGGTATTCATCAATTCGGAAAATTTTAAATTTATTAATTTGTCTCTTGTGACAAAAATCTGCCAAGCGATAAAGGGGGTATCTCCCCAGTCAATAAAAGAATTAGTTATGTTAAAAATTACATTTTTAAATTCCAAAAATATAATCAAAAGAAAAAAAAGGAGCATGATTATACTTTTTAGTTTGTTATTCATATTCTTTGGATTTTAATTAATTCGGTGTCAATAATATTTTTCTTAAAGATTGTTTTATAATTTTTAGGCAAATTATTCTTTATCCATTGTTTTCTCCTTTCTTTAATATCATCCTTTTCAATAATGTACCAACATTGATTATTTACCCAATTATTAGGATTATTTATCCAGTTGATAGTAGGTTTTTTAATTTGTTTATTAATCTCAGAGTATAAAAATAAATATTCATAAGTATAAGGAACAACTGGAGGAGTATAAATATTAACACAAAAAGATTGATTTTTTTCCTGACTAGTGATGAAATTAACAATTTTTTGACGTGTGATTAATCCACGTGAAAGATTAAAATTGATTCTAGGAAAATAAGTCAAAATAAAAAAAATTATATTTATAAGAGAGATAGGAATAATAATTCTTCTTATTCTATTAATATTTTTTGTTTGATAAAAAACAACAATGATTATTAAAATTATTAAATATTGTATTCCCTCATAATAATAACTCCAAAAATTATCTCGATATAAAATAGAAAACGCAAATAGACCGAAAAAAAGAGATAAAAGAAACTTAAAAAAGTTGTTATAAACAATTTTTCTTTTACAAAAAAAACAATTTAGTTTTAATAATATAAAATAAAAGATAATGGCAACCAGCCAATAAGAAAAAGGATCTTTAAGATATGTAAAAAATGTTATTAAACGATCATTAAATACTTGTTCAAAAGGTTTCGGATTAAAATATTTTGGGGTAATTAAAAAGTTAATTAATGTCCTGGTTTGAAGAAAATTATTTTTAATTTCGAATAAAATTCGAGGAAAAAAAGGGATTAAAATTCCAGCAATAAAAAACAACCAATTTTTTAGAGATGAAAAAATATTTTTAAAATATTTGTTTAAAAAAATAAGTAATAAATAAAGTGGAATAAGAAAAAAACCAAAGCCGAATTCAAATTCAAAAATAAATCCTAAAGATAGCCCTATTAGAAGAAGATATTTTTGTTTTTGGTTTATTTTTTCTTCTAGTAAAAGGAAATTCAGTATTAAAAAGCAAGCAAAAAATGGATGGACTAAAACAGTATTTATAGCAAAAGTTGAGATATTAATGAAATAAGGCGAAAAAGTTATTAACATTAATGAAAAAAGAGCGGGCAAATTTCCAAAATATTTTTTGATAAAAATAAAAAATATCAGATTTGTTATTAAGGTAATAAAAAAAATAAGATAATAGAAGGCAATAAGATTTCCTTTTGTGATTAAGAAGGGCATCCCTAAAATATAATACCACCAAGCTCCATGATATAAACCCATAATTCCTGTAGTTGGTCCAATAAAGGTAAGATTTCTATACAAAAAAATTTCCGCAGTTTTTAAAAAATCTCTTCCTTGATCATATGTGTATGGAACATCTTTAATAATTAGTTTTTGAAAACGGATAAAAATGTAAATGATAAATAAAAAGAACGAGATTATATGCCATTTATTTTTTAATATTTTTTCTAAAATTAGATGAATATTCATAAAATACAAATTAAATAAATTAATTGAATTAATTTTAGCATACTATAAGAGTAATAGTAATTTAATCTACTCATCAGTTATGTTTAATTCCTCTGGGATTTTTATTCCTATTTGCTCGTTAATCCTTATATCTTTTTCTCTTGGGGGGATTCTTATTTCAATTAAAGGATCTTTGAAATTTCCGGACTGTTTGATTTGAAAATAATCAATTAAGTAAGAGAATCCGTGATTACGTCCTAAAGGAGTTGAAAAAGAAATATTGAATTTATTATTACCTGCAATTTCCTTTATTATTTTTACGGTTTTAATCTTATAAAATAAGCTTTGCGCTTCATCTTTTAGTTTTAAAAATATTTTTTCCTTTGTTAAAAGAAAAATAATGACAAAAATGCCTAAAAGAAAATAATTGTTTACTCGAAAAAAGAAATTAATAAAAATAAGATAGATAAATGGATAGAGAAAAATAAAATAATACTCTGAGGGTCTTTGACCATAAAAAATAAAAAATAATGGAAAAATTAACCATAAAAAAAGCGTTGATTGATAAAAAAGTTTAAAAAATCTTTTTTTTATTTTTTTAATCAGATAAAGGATAATGAAAATGAAAATTAAATAAAATAATTTAGCAATTAAAACATTATTTACTTGGACAATTGGTTGTAGGAAATTACCAAAGACCTCCCACCAAACATTAATATCTTTGCTTTGGGAGTTAGAGGAAAAAAATAATTGTTGAAAGCCTTTGAGATTTAGGAAATTATGTCGAAAATCAAAAATAATAATTGGAAGAAAGCTTAAAAAGTATCCTAGAAGTATTAAAATAAATTTTTTATTGCTGGGCCTTTTTTCATTAATTAATAAAATTGCTTCAAAGAAAAGAAAAAAAATTAATAAAAGAATAAATTGAAAATGAAAATTATTGAAAAAACCAATGAGAAATCCAGAAAATAAATAAAACCACCACTTTTTATTTTTTTCTTCAAAAGATAATTTTCCTAGATACCAAACAACAATAGTTGCTAAAGGAATGACAATCGGATTCCATGGTGTGGTGTCAAAACTAATCAAGAAATAATTGATTGACCAAAACGCAAGAAAAAATATTGCTTGCCAAAAGCCAAAAAGCCGTTGGAGAAAATAAAAAGATAAAAAGAAGGATAAAGAGTTATAAAAAATTAAAAAGATGATTAACGCCGATGGATGAAGATTGGTGAAAAAATAAAATGGGGTTAATAAGTAACAAAAATAAGGAGCAAGGAAAAAGCCTACTTCATCTTTTACTCTTGGACCAATCAAAGTTAATCTATTTTCAACCAGAATTCTTTTTACTTGAAAACTATAATTCTCTTGATCCCAGTCAAAAATAACCCTTTTTTCTAAGTTGTAAAATCTTAAAAAACAAAATAATGAAAAAATTATTATAATTACAATGATTTTTTTCATATTTGCTGTCCTTATTTATGATACACCAAAATGGATTGAAATTTAGACAAATT
>JBBILO010000002.1:0-105696 GCA_037444855.1 Candidatus Roizmanbacteria bacterium
TTCTTGGAGAAAAAAATGATAAGGATATAGCGATTGTTTGGAGAGAATTTTTTGACAACTTATCAGAGGAAGATTTAAAAAAAGATAGAGATTTTATTGTTAAAGAATTAGAATCCTGGTTCCCTGATGTTGTCTATGTTAATAGTAGGTGTATTTTAACTCCCAAAGGTTTTGAGGTTAAATATATCGACTCAGAATTTAAAAAATTAATGGAAGGCTAAAATGTATTACTTTGCTTATGGCTCAAATATGAATTTCAAACAAATGAAAATCCGATGTCCAAAAGCAATTTTTTTAAAAAGAGTATATTTAGAAAATTATAAATTTGTTTATGATGGTTATTCATCTTATCGAAAAGGAGCGGTAGCAAACATTATTCCCTGCAAAAAAACAATTGTTTGGGGTGGATTATATAAAATTGATGAAGAATGTCTTAAATCTTTGGATCGATATGAGGGCTATCCGTCTTCTTATGAACGAGAAGAATTAGAAGTTAAAGATGAAGATGAAAATAAATTTATAGCTTGGGTTTACTTAAGAGGGGAAAAGGCAAAAGGTATGCCTTCAAAAGAATATCGAAACATTATTCTTGAAGGGGCAAGAGATTGTTTATTACCTGATGATTATATAAAAAAATTCCTTTAAAAATATGAAAGTTGAAAATAATTTGGTTTTAAACAAATATTTTCTCTATCTTTTTGGATTTACTGAAATTAAAGATTTATTTGATTACCTTAGAGAGATTGATGAAGGTATAGATGAATATGGAAAAAGCTACTTCATAAATTCATTGATATCTCTTAAAAACTTAAAAATTGATACCGAAGATTTATTAAGATATGATCAAAATATTCAAAAATATCTTAAAAAAATAAACGAAAAAAGAGACCCAATAAATTTAAAATATTTTCAATATTTGGCAATTCTTTTCACAGAGATTTTTTTAGATCATCTTAAAAACAAAAAACAAAAATTTTTATATTCCTTAAACATTTTTCTTAAAAATTACCAAGAAAAAGAAGATAAAAAAATTTTTGACCAGTTTACAGAAAATGATTTAAGAAAATTAGCTTTTTGGATGGCAACCGGCTCTGGAAAAACTCTAATTATGCATATAAATTACTATCAATTTTTTCAATACCAATTATTTCAGCCTGAAAATATCATTCTTTTAACCCCAAATGAATCTTTATCAAAACAACATTATGAGGAACTTAATAAAAGCAATATCTCTGCAAAACTTTATGTTGATGGTATAGGAACTGAGTTATCTTTGACTGACAATGGAATTTTAATAATTGAAATGACTAAATTAGTTGAAGAAAAAAAAGGCGGCGGTGTAACAATTTCTGTTAACGCTTTTGAGGGAAATAATCTTATTTTTGTTGATGAAGGTCACAAAGGAAAAAAAAGTGAAGAGCAGAAATGGGCAAAATTAAGAAGAAAATTAGCTGAAAAAGGATTTGTTTTTGAGTATAGCGCAACTTTTGGACAGATTTTAACTGAAAAAAATGATGAATTACTCAATGAATATGGAAAATCAATAATTTTTGATTATTCTTATAAATATTTTTATCTTGATGGCTATGGAAAAGATTTTTATATTGCTATACTAAAAGATCAAAAATTTACTCAAGAAGATTTCGAAGAGACTTTTTTTGTTGCAAATCTTCTTTCTTTTTATGAACAATTACTAGTTTTTGATAAACATAAAAATTTAGCTCAAGATTATCAGATTGAAAAGCCACTTTGGATTTTTGTCGGAACTACTGTTTCAAAAACTAAAAGTTCCAACAAAGAAAAGGGAATTGAAACTGATATTATTAAAGTAGTTAATCTTTTTAAAAAAACTATAGAAGATGAAGAATGGTTGATTGAGAAAAAAAATCAAATACTCAATAAAAAATACAAAGACGAAAAAGGTGAAGACTTATTTAAAAATAAATTTCAATACTTAAGAAAAATAGATTTTGATATTAATCATCTTTACAAAACTCTTTTTTATGGAAAAGGGAAACTTGAGATTTATAAGATTAGCAATACTGATGGTGAATTAGGATTAAAAATAGGAGAGAATGATTATTTTGGCGTCATTAATATTGGTGATATTAACTCATTTAAAAAAATTCTTGAAGGTCATGAATTTATTGTAAAAGATGATTCAATTTCAACATCACTTTTTGATGACATAAAAAAGAAAGAATCAAAAATAAATATTTTGATTGGATCAAAAAAATTTATTGAAGGTTGGGATACTTGGAGAATCTCTTCGATGGGTCTTATCAATATTGGGAAAGATACAGGTTCTCAAATTATTCAGCTTTTTGGTCGAGGAGTAAGATTAAAAGGGAAAAATATGAGTCTTAAAAGAAGTGGTGAGAATGATTTTATAAAAATTCTTGAAACTCTTAATATTTTTGGCATTAAGGCGGATTATTTAAATAAATTTTTATTAGCGATAAAACAGGAAAATGTTGAATTTGAGATAATAGAGATTCCTATTCGGCCAAATTTTAAAGAGGAAACAGGAGATCTTTTTATTCTTGAAAGGAAGGCAGAAGAATTTAAGGAAAAAAAGATCATTTATCTTCAGATTGATAATACAATAAGGAAAGTTTTTGATTATTCACAAAAAATATTGGCGATTGAGGGAGAAATGATTAAGATGAAAGAAAATACATCGGCAGAAGAAAAGAAACTTAGATCAGAATATTTAAATTTTTCAGAGACTGTTTTGAATTTAGTTGATTGGTCAAAAGTTTATCGGCAGATAAATGAATATCGAGAACAAAAAGGATATTGGAATTTGGTTTATGATGAGAGAATTTTAAAGACAATCGTAAGAAGCTATGAAATAGTCGCTTATTCTGATGAAATTTTTCAGATTAAAAATTTAGAAGATTTAGATCGCATTGAAGAAATGATTGTTCTTATTTTAAAGAATTATATTGATAGTTATTATCGAAGACAGGAAAGCTTATTTGAAAAAAACCATTTTTACTACAAAAAAATAGGCGAATATTCAAATTTACCTCTTTTTTCTGATAAAAAATTACTTTATCAGTTATCGATTAACAAAGATAAAAAAGAATTAATTGAAAAAATTAAAAAAATTGTTTCTAATCTTGATAAATTAATCAAAGAAACAGATGAATATTTACCAAGAATTTATTTTGACCGCTCCCTTTTTCTGCCGCTTCTTTTAAAAAATGAAAAAATAGATAAGATTACTCCAGAGGGTTTAGTAAAAAGTGAGTTTTTATTTTTACAGGCACTAAAAGATTATCTTGAAAAAAATAAAAATAAGCTATCATACGAAATATTTTTAATTAGAAATTTACCATTCTCTGGTATTGGTTTTCAACTCAAATGGTCAAAATTTTATCCTGATTTTATTCTTTGGTTGAAAAGAGAAGATAAACAGATATTAGTCTTTGTTGATCCAAAAGGCTTGATTTATTCGAAAGGCATAAATGACGAAAAAATAGTTTTTGCCACTCGTGATCTTTGCGAAATTGAAAAAAAACTGAATAATAAAAATATTATTCTTGAATCGTTTATACTTTCCGAAACTCCTTATGAAGAACTCATAAAAGGAGAAGATAAGATAATTGAAAAAAATGAGTACATAAAGAATCATGTGTTATTCTTAGATGATAAAGATTGGCCAAAAATTTTTTTTGATTATATAGATTATAGACTGGAAAAAAAGTTACATAAAGAATTGAATTAAAACATTATTCAAAAATCACTGTTGTTTCCATCTCATCAAAGTGATTATGAAAAAATTAATTATAAGCAAAAATTAAATAGAATAAAAATAATGACTAACAATTGCTTTATCACTCCTTACGGTGGTTATCATAAACTCGCTTGTTATCAGATAGCGGAGATTGTTTATGTTGCGACTGTTTATTTTTGTGATAAGTATATTAATAAAAAATCAAGAACGTATGTTCAGATGATCTAAGCGGCAAGAAGGGGAAACAAAACATTATTGAGGGAAGTATGATTTCTGGAGTTTCCAAAGAATCAGAGATTAAATTAATCGGAGTAGCACGGGCAAGCTTCGAGGCGGTTCTAAATGACTATAGAGACTTTCTTCGTGAAAGAAGGCTTGGTTTATAGGACAAAAATGATAAAGAGCTTTAAGTGTCAGAAAACTGGCAAAGAGTAAGGATAAGACGTATAAGACCTATATGACTAATAAAAATATAGAGAAAGCGGCTAATACGGTTATCTTTATTATTTATCAGACTAATTATCTTCTTGATCAACTAATTCAAAAAATTGGAAGAGTTTTTTACAAAAGAAGATGGTTTAAGAGAAAGGATGTTGCAGCCAAGAGTAAAAGCGAAATCAGTTAAAATCAGTTGAGTCAGTTGAATCGGTTAAATCAGTTAAATCTGGATTGTTAGTTGATGAAATTGTTTGCAAATTCCTTTAAGTGTATAATGTATATATTACTAAAAACATGGCTTTTTAAAAAAACTTATGATATTAAAAAACATCACTTTTATTCTGACAGCAATTGTTTTCATCTTATTTGTTTGGTTTTTTCAAGTTTACTTCAGCTCAAATTCTACTCAAAAGAAAGCCGAAGAAAATTTTCAAGCTTTGTTAAAATCGAAATTTGACAATAAATATCATTCTCAAAAATATCAAATAAATAATTATGAGATTACCATTTTTGAATCCTCTTTAAAAATGGACTGTACTCCAGATTCAATTTTTTTGAAAAATGCCTCACCGTTAATTGTTTTTCGCTCAAAAAATACTGGCAAAATAACTAATATTTTTGAATTAAACTTTAAGAGTCAGGACAATTTGGAAAGTGGTAACAATATTAGCTTGATTAATTTTTATTATCCCTCCAAGAGGCATGGTAGTGAGGTTTTTGGTCTTGAGGCCTCAATTACTTGGTGTGGTAGCGACAAAACGAAGGCATTAGCTTTATTTGTTTTCACCGACGATCAAATCAAGCCGATTGGTTATCCCGTTGGCTCTGATACTGGGTTAGATTTTATCATATTCGATAAATCAAAAAATATCTCTTATCAACTAAAAACAGTCCCTCATTCTCTTTATACCAAGATAAATGATCTAAATAAAGATATGGAAATTGATTTGTTGTATGGTGAATATCTATGGAATATTGGAGAAGAGCCACATTATGGTGATCATTATTGGAAGCTTTCAGTATATGAGCTGGATGATGCAAGCTTCAAGCAGGCGAAATGGTGGAATGATGGCCTTGAATACATTACTGAAAAAAAAATTAGTAATCAAGATAGCAGGGTATACGAATCAGAATTAATCAAGCTATTTCAGAAGAAAATAAAGAGCCGATAAAATTCGATTTTTAATGAGCTATCTAAAAAGAAAAAAACAGATAGATTCGTCATTACTAATAGAAGATAATTAATAGAAGATAGATCTCTGCAAGCGATCTGTATTTCGGGTAAAATAGATTTTATCACTTTATTATGTCTCGGTTTAAACTAAGGTTTACCAAAAGAGATTGTTGAAAAGTAGTGATTTTTTGAATATTACTTCCAAAAAAATAGTTAGGTATTAATAAAAGATGTGAAGATGAAAGCCTGAAGAGTTTATGTATAAATTTTTTTATACTGACTAGTTTAAATAATTTTATCCATTTTAGCAAAAATTTGTTAAAAGTATCAGTAATGATTGTTTGTCATTTTTGATTAAATTAAAAAGCTTGAATGGAAAGTTTTCTGCATTCTTCTTTTATTTGGGTCTTATTCTGGGCATTTTGCATAAATAGGTGGAAATTGATCAGTAATTTACTACTTTTAAAAATTTACTCCCTTTTTCGTTGATTTTTTAGGTTAGATGAACTTAACAAAATAAAATCATTTTATGAATAATTTATAATAAAAAAATTTTATCCATATAGCAATTTTAATATTTTGTAATTAGATTGACGAAACAAGCTAAGAGGCTATAACATCTGCATCTAGATAAAGTTAATAACTTATGTATTTTTTAAAGTTGTATTTTGTAAAAATAAAGAACAAAATTAATTAAATTTAATATTTCTGACAACAAATTTTTATTGAAGATAAAATATATTAATGATATATATCTGAATAAAATGCTGCTTGCAAAAACCAATTATATGGAAGAAATTGATTGACGAAGTAATTTTCTAAGATCAATTAGAGCAGTTCGATATGTTTCTTTAATCGTTCTGGTCAATTAAAACCTTTAAGTTGAATGATTAAAATTGAGGAAGATTGAGAGGTCTTTCATCAAGTTCACCAAGATCGATAACAGGAATTGTCATTTTTTTTCCTGATTTTTTTCCTATATTTTTGTTTACTTAATATTAATTATTTGAGTAATTTCACCACCGGCGTGGTTGCAATCGAGGCAGTAAAGATTAAACATATCTGAAATTACTGTTTTTTCTTTCATCTGAATATTTGGATAATCAGGCGGGGCTAATTTGTCATCAACCGTAATGGGTACGGTCATTTTTTTGACGATTGATTCTTTTGGTTCAGTGCCTTTAATTAAATATTCAAAACGATCGGGACAGTCCTTGCCTTCGGTTTTAATTTCACCAGTCTCCCAACAAACTTGATAACCAACAACATTTTCCGGTTTAATCGGCCAAAGATCAGGTTGATTTTTTAAAAGATAACTCATAATCCGATTCCAAATCGGGGCGGCGCCAGTTACTCCTGATGTCAGATAAGGATGCATCGGTTTATTGTCATTATTACCGACCCAAACTGCCACCAAAAAGTTTGGTGTATAACCAATGGTCCAGTTATCTTTTTTATCATCGGTTGTTCCTGTCTTGACAGAAACCGCCTTGCCGGGAATAACCAAATAAGATGAAGAACCAAATGCCGTTGATCGGGCGTTGTTGTCTAAAAGGATGTGAGAGATTAGAAAAGCGGTAGCTTCAGAGATAACTTTGATTCCTGGGATTGAAAAAAAATTGGGGTAGGCGAGAGGTTTTTTGACATCTTTGACGAAATTAGGATCCTTGTATTCATAGAGAGTTTTATTATTTTTATCAACAATTTTTAAAATCGAAATCAAATCTTTGACTTTGCCACGATTGGGAAAGGCAGAAAAGGCTTTGGTCATTTCGGTCATTTTCACCTCGCCTCCACCTAAGGCTAATGAAAGGCCATAGTTTTTTGGGTCTTTAAAAGTCGTTATCCCAAATGCCGAGGCTGAGGCGATAAATTCTCTGACACCGTTTAAAGCCAACATTTTCACTGCTGGGATATTGAATGAATTGCCCAATGAAAATCGAAGCGCTTGATGACCATGAAACTGGCCGTCATAGTTGACCGGGCAATAAGCCTTTGGTTGACCAGGTGAGATAAAACAAACTGGAATGTCAAGAAAAATCGTCGCTGGGGTGACCAGTTTTCTTTCTATACCAATGGCATAAATTATAGGTTTGATGGCCGAGCCAGGTTGACGGAGAGCGGTGGTGACATTAAAAGCGCCAGATCGGGTGGCAAAATAATCTTTTGAACCGACCATGGCTAAAATCTCTCCAGTCGGTGGCCGAGTTATCAAAACCGCACCATTGCCAACATTTAAAGATTTAAGATTTTCTAATTCCTCTATCACCACTTTTTCGGCATAATTTTGGATTTCAAGATCTAAAGAGGTGTAGATTTTAAAACCACTAGTTTCTATCTCTTTGACGTTAAATTTTTTCTCTAACTCCTCTTTTACAAAAAAAACAAAATGCGGGGCGGCGATTTTTTCTTTCAGAGGAATCACCGTTAAAGGTTTTTTAATCGCCGATTGATAAGTTTTTTCATCGATCAATCTTTGCTTTTTCATCGCTAAAAGAACTTCATCTCTTCTTTTTTTCGCCAGGTGAGGGTTGTTATAGGGAGAATAAAGAGATGGCGCTTGAGGTAAACCGGCTAAAAAAGCCGCTTCCTCAAGAGTAAGATTTTTAGCTGATTTATCAAAATATCGTCTTGACGCCTCTTCAATTCCATAAGCGGTGCCGCCGTAGGGAATTTGGTTAAGATAAAGTTCAAGGATTTCGTCCTTGCTAAAAATTGTCTCTGTCCAAACCGCTAAAACCAATTCTCTCAATTTCCTTCTTATGGTTCTTTCAGGCGTCAAAAGGGCGGTTTTGACTAATTGCTGAGTGATCGTGGACCCACCTTGTAATTGAGAGCCAAGAAGATTTTCTTTAATCGCCCGAAGAAGACCACCTACCAACGAAATTCCATGATGATGGTAAAAATCTTTGTCCTCAATTGCAATCGTCGCCTGAGCGACATAGGGCGGCAGGTTGTTCAGTTTGATTAAAGAGCGTTTTTCTTTTTTATAAATGGAGTATAAAAGTTTGCCATGGCGGTCTAAAATTTGGGTTGATAAGGGAATGGTTTGATAATTTTTTAACCTTTGTGGTGAAGGAAGATTAAAAAAAATATAGTAATAAATCCAGGCAAAAAAGACAAAAATGATTATAAAGCGAAATTGAATAAGTCTTTTTACGCTCTTATTCATTTTATTTTTGGAAATAAGGAACTTATTTTTCTAATTTTTCCTTGGAGCGATTTGATGATCGTTTCGCCAGCCTGAGGCAAGAAGGGTAAGAGAAGTTGACCGATTTCTTTTAACTCAATAAGACAGTTTTTAAGAAATACCTCTCTTTCATCTTTTCTTTTTTTCCAGGGGGCTTCTTTATCTATCTCTTGATTTAATCTTTTAACTTTTTGCCAGATTTTCTCAAGCGCCTGATTAAACTGAAAATCATCAATCAACGGTTTTAAGGACAAAAAGGTTTTTTTTAGGTTATTTTCAAAATCGATTTCTAAAGCATCTTCTTCAGCTAATTTGGTTAATCGACTGACAAGATTGCCTAGTTCATTGGCCAGTTCCGAGTTATAGATTTCCTTCATCCTCTTGTGAGAAAAATCGCCATCGGCGAAAGGTGGAATTTCTTTAAGAAAATAATAGCGAACGGCATCAGCACCATAAAGATCAACCAGAGAGAAAGGATCGATGACATTCCCCAAGCTTTTGCTCATTTTTTGACCGTTTACAGTAATGAATCCTTCAATAAAGATTTTTTTGGTTAAAGGTAAGCGAGCCGACATTAACATCGCCTGCCACATCGCTCCTTGTTGGCGAAGATTATCTTTTCCAGCAATCTGAACGCCCGGCCAATAACGATTAAATTTTTTTAAATCATCAGGCCAACCTAAAGTTGAGATATAGTTGATTAAGGCGTCAAACCAAACATACATTACCTGAGAATCATCTTTTGGAACATCAATCCCCCAAGGCATTTTTTTCTTTGGTCGGGAGATACTAAAGTCTTTTAACCCCTTTTTGACAAAGTTTTTTAGTTCCTCAAATCGATAATCTGGTTCAATAAAACTAGGATTTTTTTCATAAAAACCTAAAAGCGGTTTTTGGTAACGAGAAAAACGAAAAAAATAATTTTCTTCTTCAAAAATTTGAAGTTCTTTATTAGGATGAAGCGGACAGCGATTGTTTACTAACTCTGATTCAGTTTTCTCCATTTCGCAGCCGACACAATATTTGATGGGATATTTAGCTTTATAAATATCGCCATTTTGATGACAGAGCTGCCAAAAATATTGAGCCGCCTTGAGATGGTGGTTGTTTGTCGTCCGGATAAATTTATTGTAAGAGAGATAAAGAGCGGTTTTGAGATTTCTAAACATTTTTACCATTTGATCAGAGTATTTTTTAGGAGTGAGCTTTTCAGAGATGGCTTTTTCCCAAATTTTTTGTCCATGCTCATCTGTGCCAGTATTAAACAAGACTTTATAACCCAATAGATGATAAAAACGGGCTATGGTATCGGCACGGATGATTTCCATGGCAAAACCGATATGGGGATTAGCATTGATATAGGGGAGGGTGGTGGTGATGTAAAAATAGTTTTTCATTGTTCTATAAATTTTAGCAAAAATTAATTCAAGTAAAAAATACAAAAAATATCACTAAAAAGAACACTCTTATATTATTTAAATATTTTTAAAATAAATATAAAAACAAGAAAAAGAACTAAATCAAAAACTTGAAGAACTTTAAAGACAATTAAAGTCAAAAAAACAAAGAAAATAAAGGAAAATAGAAAAGAGGATTTTTTTTGATAAAAGAAAAGAAGCGATTGATAAAAGAGAAGGCTTAAAAGAAGATTAAAAAATAAAATGTTTACTATTTTTGTTGGTGAAACGAAAAAAAAATAAAGAAAAATAGCAATAAGATTTAATCCTAAAAACCAGATTTTTTTTCTTTTTTGGTGTTGCATCTTTAATATTTATCAATTATAATTCTTTATTATGGCAAAAACGAATAAAAAGTTTCCTGAAACAAAAGAGGAAGTGATTAAACAATTCGCTTTGAAAAAAGGCGATACCGGGTCGCCTGAAGTTCAAGTAGCTCTGTTAACTTTAAAGATAAATAAGTTAGTCAAGCATCTTGAAGAAAATAAGAAAGATAATCATTCACGAAGAGGATTGTTAAAAATTATCGCTAAAAGAAGAAGAATTCTTAGTTATTTAGAAAATCTTGATCAAAAACGATATCAAAAGCTTATCACTCAATTAGACTTAAAGAAATAATTTATGGCAATTATCGAAGACTCCATCTTTATCAATGGACAAAAATTAACGCTTCAATTTGGTAAATTGGCTCAAGCAGCAACCAGTTCGGTCTTTGCCAGTTTAGGAGAAACTTGTGTTTTAGTAACAGTTACTGTCGGAAAAGAAAATAAAAATTTAGATTATTTCCCTCTTAATGTCGAATATGTGGAAAAACTTTATGCAGGTGGTCGAATTAAAGGTTCGCGCTGGGTAAAAAGAGAAGGCAGGCCATCAGATGAGGCGATTTTAAGAGCGAGATTGATAGACCGGTCGATCAGACCCCTTTTTCACCAAAATTATCGTCGGGAGGTTCAAGTTGTGGTGACTTTACTTTCTGTTGATGGCATTAATTCTCCTGAAATTTTGTCTTTGATTGCCACTTCAGCCGCTTTAACCGCGTCCCCGATTCCTTGGAATGGCCCAATTAGCGGTATTCGCATTGGTTATGTTAAAAATAATGGAGATAATGAGGGTGGATTTTTAATTAATCCCACGGATGATGAACAGTTATACTCTCTTTTAGATTTGGTTGTTGCCTCAACTGAAAACAAAGTCGTGATGATCGAAACAAAAGCCGATCAATTGCCGGAAACTAAAATTATTGACGGGATAAAAATCGCCAAAAAAGTTAATCGTGAGATTATTGAATTTATCAAGAAAGTTGCCGGGAAGATAACGGTAAAAAAAGAAGAAATCAAACCTGAGGAAGAAGATCTAAAATTGGAAAGAATTTTACTAAGCGATTTTAAGAGAAATTTTGATCATCTAATTTTGATCAAATCACAAAAAGAATTTTCTGATGAGGAAGATTTGAATGTCTTCATTGAAGAGTTTTTTCAAAAATATGGGACGGAATATTCGCGGGAGACAATTACTCGGGTGATTGATAAGTTAACTAAAAAATTGATTCGAGAAAAAATTTTAAAAACAAAAACAAGATTGGATGGAAGGAAAATCGATCAAGTCAGAGAGATTGAGATTGAAGTTTCAATTTTACCTCGAACTCATGGTTCAGCTCTTTTTCGCCGAGGCGATACCCAAGTTTTATCGGTTGTTACCTTAGGAGCCCCGCAACTAGAGCAGTTGATTGAAAGTCCCGAAGGAGAAGAAGCCAAACGCTATCTTCATCATTACTACATGCCGCCTTATTCTGTCGGTGAAGTTGGCCGGCTGGGTTGGCCAAGCAGAAGAGAAGTTGGTCATGGAGCTTTAGCCGAAAAAGCTTTAGAAGTGGTTTTGCCCAGTCAAAGCGAATTTCCTTATACTATTAGAGTCGTTTCTGAGGTTTTATCGTCTAACGGTTCAACATCAATGGCCTCGACCTGTGGTTCGAGTTTGGCCTTAATGGATGCCGGCGTTCCAATAGAAAGTCATGTCGCCGGAGTAGCCATGGGATTAATTTCAAAAAATGACAATGAATATCTGATCTTAACCGATATTATGGGGATAGAAGATTTTTCAGGGGAAATGGATTTTAAGATTGCTGGGACAAAAAAAGGAATTACGGCGATACAGCTAGATGTAAAAAACACGGGATTGACCGATCAGATGATTGAGAAGACCTTTGAGCAAGCTAAAAAAGCTCGCCTTTTTATTTTAGAGAAAATGGAAGCGGTTATCAGTCGACCAAGAAAAGAGATTTCTAGGTTTGCTCCAAAAGTGGTTGTTTTAACTCCTTCTCCAGAAGCGATTGGTGAGATTATTGGGCCGGGCGGAAAAACAATAAGAAATTTAATTGCAAAAACTCAAACAGAGATTAATGTCAGCGATGATGGCAAGGTGTCCATCACCGGATTAGATCGAAAAAAAGTTGATGAAGCGGTTAAGTATATTGAAAACCTCACGAAAAAAGTCGAGGTTGGCGAGATTTTTGAAGGAGAAGTTAAAAAAATTGCCCCTTTTGGTATTTTTGTCGAGTATTTGCCAGGAAGAGATGGTTTAGTCCATGTTTCTAAAATGGGGATGGGTTTTGTTAAAGACCCGGGAAAATATGTTAAAGTTGGCGATCGGGTTAAAGTAAGAGTAATTCAAATTGATGATCAAGGAAGAATCAGTCTCCAATTGCTCAAAAAATAGTATAATAACTTTACTATGGCGAGAAGAAAAGCGCTGATTAGGCTGCCTTTTTTAAAAGTAAAAATTAATAAACATACCATTAATAATATTTTTGGTTTATTAGTTTTCTTTAGTAGTTTTTTATCCCTTTTATCTTTTTTGCCTTTTGGCGTATCGAAAAATCAAGGTTACTGGCTTTTTATTATAAAGAGCAGTTTTGAAAAAGCTTTTGGACCACTGGCAATTCTTTTTTTACTCTTACTTATAATCTTTTCGACATATTTTTTTAAAAACAAAAAGCTTCATTTAATTAAAGGAAATATTTTTATTGGTCTGATTAGCTTTTTTATTGGAGGCAGTATCCTGTTGAAAAGTGGTTTGTTTGGAGCTGCTTTGGCCGATTTTCTTATACAAAGGATTAGTTTTATTGGATTATATATCTTAGCTATCTTTTGTTTTCTTGTCTCAGTGATTCTTATTTTTGAAACATCGATTGAGGAGATTTTTTTAAAGATAAGTAAAATTTTTGTTTCTTTCTACCACTTTTTTAAAAAAGTAATTTTTTATGAAAAAAAAGAACAAAAAGAAGTTTTTATTGAAAATAAGATTGAAAAAAAAAGAATCTCATTCATAGAAGCACCAAAACAAGAATTCAAAGAAACAAAAAAGGAAGAATTCCAAGTAATTAGACCAGTTCCAAGTCAAAACAAGGCGACTGGTGAAAAAAGTTTATGGGTTTATCCACCCATTAATCTTTTAGCTGATCTTAGTCAATCAGAGGCTGATCGGGGAGATGTAAAAAAAAATGCTGATAGTATTGAGAGCACTCTAGACAGTTTTGGTATTAGGGCAAAAGTGGATGAAATTAATCGAGGACCGGCGGTGACCCAGTACGCGATTAAAATCACCCAAGGGACCAAATTATCAAAGATTACTTCCCTAGCGAACGATTTGGCACTCGCTTTAGCTGCTCCAACTGGTCAAGTGAGAATTGAAGCGCCTATTCCTGGTCGTTCATTAGTTGGAATCGAAATTCCCAATATCCGCCCAGAAATTGTTACCTTGAAAAGACTTCTATCATCACCGTTATTTACCGAAAATAATGATCCTCTTTTAGTTCCACTAGGTTTAGATGTTTCTGGCAATCCTCAAGCCTATAGTATTAGCAAAATGCCTCATGTGCTAATTGCTGGAGCAACTGGTTCAGGAAAATCTGTTCTCTTAAATGCCTGGATTACGACCTTTCTTTTTCGGACAAGACCAGATCAACTAAGATTGATTTTAGTTGACCCTAAAAGAGTTGAGCTGACTCTTTATAATGGTATTCCTCATCTTTTAACCGAAGTGATTAATGAAAAGGAAAATATTATCTCTGCTTTGAAATGGGTCGTAAAGGAGATGGAAAACCGGCTAAAAGAGTTTGCTCGATTTGGTGCAAGAAACATTGATCTTTACAATGAAAGACAAGATGTTGAAAAAAAACCTTATATTATTTTTATTATCGATGAATTGGCTGATATTATGATGTTTGCCCCAAGCGATGTTGAGGATCTAATTACCAAAATTGCTCAGATGGCTCGAGCGACTGGAATCCATCTTATTTTAGCAACTCAAAGACCTTCGGTTGATGTTATTACTGGTTTAATGAAGGCTAATATTCCCACCCGAATTGCTTTTAATGTTTCTTCAATGATAGATTCCCGGGTGATCATTGATATGCCTGGCGCGGAAAAACTTCTCGGAAAAGGCGATATGTTATTTTTACCACCTGATCAAGCAAAGCCAAAGCGAATTCAAGGTCCTTTTGTTACCGAAAAAGAAGTCAATAATGTCGTGAATTTCCTAAAAGCCCAAAACCCTCACATTCAATATACTGATGAAGTGACTGAACAGGAAATTGCTTTTACAAAGACCAGAGGAGGGACGATGGTTGTCAGTGATTTAGAAGAACAGGATCCACTTTTTAATGAAGCAGTCAAGATTATCATGCAGTTTGATAAGGCTTCGGCTTCCCTTTTGCAAAGAAGATTGTCAATCGGTTATGCCAGAGCGGCCAGGATTTTGGATCAATTGGAAAAAGCTGGTTATGTTGGACCTGCTGAAGGATCAAAACCAAGAGATGTTATTAAAAGACAGCTAGTTTCTGAAAATGAACAAACGGAGCAATAAAACAAATATCGACCTTTCAATTATTATTATTAACTACAACACTAAGGAAATTACTTTAAATTGCCTTAATAGCTTAAAAACAAGCTTAATGGGAGAGAAAATAAGCTATGAAATTGTTCTTATTGACAATTGTTCTCAAGATGGCAGTTTTGAAGTCTTTAAATCTTTGGCGAAAGCTGATCCGCGAATTAAATATTACTATCAAAAAGAAAATTTAGGTTATAGCAAAGCCAATAATTTAGGCGCTAAATTGGCTAAGGGAAAGCACCTTCTTTTTTTAAACTCAGACACTTTTATTTTAAATAAAGCGGTGGGAAAATTAATTGATTTTTATAAAAAAAACGAGAAAGAAGTAAGTTTTGTTGGACCAAAATTACTCAATTTTAATTTAACCCCTCAGCCCTCAGCCGGTTATTTTTTTAATTTACTGACTACCTTTATCGCCCTTTTTTTAAAAGGAGATCAACTTAATTTGACGAGATTTTCTCCACAAGAGATTAAAAAAGTTGATTGGATCTCTGGCGCTTGCTTTTTGACTAAAAAAAAGATCTTTGAGGCAGTGGGTGGCTTTGATCAAAAAATTTTTATGTATATGGACGAGGTTGATTTTTTTTATCGGGCAAAAAAGATGGGTTACCGAGTTTATTTTTATCCTCAAGCCAAGATTATTCACTATGGATCGGCTTCATCATCGAAGACATATCCGATTTTACAACTCTATCGTGGTTTAATCTATTTTTATCAAAAACATTATTCTTTTGTTTCCCTTCAAATTTTAAAGTTATTTTTAGTTTTAAAAGCCTTAATCGCGATTTTTCTCGGTAGGGTTTTGAAAAACAGATATCTCTTAGAAACCTATACTCAGGCGTTAAAGTTGGTGTGAGATATTGTTTTTCCTCATTAATCCTTACCGCAACACTTTTGAAGGTTTTCAACAATATTGATAGATTTCCGATTATATCGGGAATGACAGATCAGCTACCTGGCATTCCCACGAAAGTGGGAATCTAACATTAATTGAGATTCTATTGGGATTTCCGATCAAGTCGAAAATGACAATTAGGTTAATGGTCCCACTTATATGGTGGCGAGAAACCTAATTAGATCAGAAATGAGTTGGGTTTTACTTGTTATTTTCGTCCCGAGAATAGCGGAATAAATTCCACTAATGGGGTATATAACTAAGAATGTTAATCAGCCTTAAAACAAACTTTTTTGTTCAGTCTCTTCGTAATTTTTTTTCTTTACCCGCTCTTCTTTTTTATTCTGTTCGCTAAAAAATCGATTAAGAAGAGAATACATCTGATATTCTTCTAAAAAAGATTTAAGAGAAGGCTTAAAACCTGAAAATTTAAAATTATCTGGTTGAAAATCAAGATCGAGGTGGCAATTAATTTGGGCTAACTTTTTTGATAAAAAAACATTTTCTTTTTCATGAATAAGGATTTTCTTGATTTTTTCTGAGTCTAAATGACTGAGATTTTGATACAAATTCTCCACAGTTTTGAACTTTTCTAAAAGTTTGATTGCCGTTTTGGGCCCGATGTTTTTGGCCCCTGGATAGTTGTCTGAATTATCGCCAACGAGAGCTTTATAATCAACTAATGATTTTGGTAAAAGATTAAGTTTATTTTTTACTGCTTCTTGATCATAAATTTTTATTTTTGAAAGTCCGCTTTCTGGGATGGCGACATAAATATTTTTATCAATTAACTGAAAAATATCTCTGTCACCAGTGATAATAATAATTCTTAAAGGTAGATTTTTAATTTTCTCAACAATTGAGCCGATAATGTCATCAGCTTCATAACCGTCTTTTTCTAAATAACAAAGACCGGCGGCCACGATCGCTTTTTTTACTAAAGGAATTTGGATCTTAAAATCATCTTTCATTTTTGGTCTTTGAATTTGATAGTTTTTATAAAGTTGATGGCGGAAAGTTGGTTTTGGGGTATCGAAGGCGATTAAAAGATAATTGGGATGGAAATCACTGATTGCTTTATTAATCATTGATAAAAAGCCATAAACAACATTCGTTGGCAAGCCCTTTTTAGAGGTTAACAGGGGAAGGGCATGATAAGCCCGATGCATAATCGGATGGCCATCCACAAGAAGAAATCTTTCCATATTTTTTTAGATTTTTTTCTTAAGCATCATCCTGATAGAATTTTCTTACCTTATTTAGGTTTTAACTTTTGGACCAACGATTTTTTCAAATTCTTCTTGATCAAGGCTTTCTTTTTTCACTAGAACTTCACTCACTTTGTTAAGGAGGTCCTTTTGTTCGGTTAAAATTTTTTTAGCATTTTGATAAGCTTCATCTAAAATTTTTTTGATTTCTTGATCAACTTTAGCCATCATCTCTTGGGAGATTGGGTTTTGATCAAGATAAGACTTTCCCCATTCGGTAACATCAAAAGTTGGTCCTAAATTGATTGGACCAAGATCGCTCATCCCAAATTCAATCACCATTTGTCGAGCGATCTGAGTGGCTTGATCAAAATCGTTAGCGGCGCCGGTTGTGATTTCGTTAAAGATAATTTCTTCAGCAGCGCGACCACCCATCATCACGGAAATTTTTTCCAAAAGATTAGTTTTTGTTTCATGAAGTTTATCTTTTGTTGGCGGAATAAGTGTAAAGCCAAGAGCCATTCCTCTGGAAACGATTGAGATACGATGAACCGGATCAGTATGAGGTAAGAAATGGGCGACAATGGCGTGGCCGGCTTCATGATAAGCGGTTAGCTTCTTATCGTAATCTGATTGTAATCTTTTTTTCTCTGGTCCCAATTTAACTTTTGTTGCTGCTTCTTCGATGTCTTCAAGAAAAATTTTGTTTTGATTTTTTCTTGCCGCTAAAATTGCTGCTTCATTAAGCATATTTTCTAGATCAGCACCAGAGAAACTAACGGTTCTTTTAGCAACCTTTTCCCAATTTATTGATTTATCAAAAGGTTTTCCCTGAGCGTGAATTTTTATGATAGCTTTTCGACCTTCAAGGTCAGGATAATCAACAATAATTCGTCGATCAAATCTTCCTGGTCGAAGAAGAGCCGGGTCTAAAAGATCGCCACGGTTGGTGGCGGCGATAACGACCACTCTTTCAGTTGGTTCAAAACCATCCATTTCTACAAGGATTTGATTTAAAGTTTGTTCTCTTTCATCGTGAGCGGGCATGATCCCAAAGCTTCTTGCTCGCCCAATGGCATCAATTTCATCAATAAAGATAATTGAGGGAGCATTTTTTTTCGCATTGGTAAAAAGATCACGGACACGAGCAGCACCAATCCCAACCAACATTTCCATAAACTCAGAACCAGCCATAGAAAAAAAGGGAACACCTGCTTCGCCGGCAACTGCTTTAGCTAAAAGTGTTTTTCCACAACCAGATGGACCAACCAAAAGAACCCCTTTTGGGGTACGAGCACCAACCTTTTTATATTTTTCCGGGTTTTTTAAGAAATCAACCACCTCTTCTAACTCTTTTTTTGCTTCATCAACACCGGCAACATCTTTAAAAGTAATTCTTGACATATCTTTAGAAAATCTTTTAGCTCGGGATTGACCAAAGGAAAAAACAGAATCTTGAGCGCCTTTGGCCTGACGAAAAAGAAAAACAAAAAAAGCGATCATAAGAATGGTAGGGATCAGATTGGCAAGGAGATTTATTATCGCCCCTCCTGTTTGATTATCTTTGACGACGACTTCAAGCCGGCTTAAATTGATATTATTATCTTTTAAAGTTTTAATAAAACTCTCGCTTGGTTCTTTATAGCTCGTTGCCAATCGGTCACTGTTTTTGTAAAAAAGGATGATTCGATTATCGTATATTTCTACTTTTTTGATTTTATCATTTTTAATTTCAGTGACCGCTTGGCTGATTGGAATTTCTGGAATGATCTTTTTTATTTCCGTATTAATAGATTTAAAAGCTTGATAAAGAAAAAGAAAAATAAATAAAAGGATAAAAATATTCTTTAAATTAAAAAAATTTTCCCAAAAGCTATTGCGTCGTTTAATGTTTTTGAGATTTTTTCCGTTCATAAATTAATTTTATCATAGTTTGGTAAAATAGTTTTCATGAAAATTATTAATCAATTGGAATTAAAGAGGATAATTGAAGTTTTAAAAAAAGGTGGTTTGGTCGTTTTTCCTTCCGATACGGTTTATGGAGCGCTTGTTGATGCCACTAATAAAAAAGCGGTTACTAAATTACTTCAATTTAAAAATCGTCCTCCAGGAAAACCAATTTCAGTTTTTGTTGCTAATTTGAAAATGGCTGAATTTTATATTACTATAAATGATAATCAAAGAGATATTTTAACCAAATTATTCCCAGGACCATTTACAGCTGTTTTACCATCAAAGCACCGGACTGATCGACGTTTGGAATCAGAAAAAGGAACTTTGGGTATTCGTCTGCCCTTATATGATCCAATTCTTCGGTTAGTAGATCAGTACAGAAAACCAATAACCGCTACATCTGCAAATCTTGGTGGCTATCCACCTCATTATTCAATTGATAGCTTGCTAAAACAGCTTCCTAAAAAAAAACAAGAGATGATCGACTTAATTCTTGATTTAGGCAAGCTCCCTCATAATAAACCATCAACAGTAGTTGATTTGTCAGAAGAAAAAATAAAAATTCTTCGCCATGGTGATTTAAATTTTAAAGACACGAAAACGTGGATATCATCATCGCCTAGTGAGACAAAAAAAATCGCTCAATACCTCTTAAATAAAAATCTTTTTGTCTGTCAATCAAAACCGTTAATTTTTATTATTGAAGGTGATTTGGGAGTGGGAAAAACGATTTTTGTTAAAGGGTTGGGCAAAGCTTTAGCAATAGAAAAGATTGTCTCACCGAGTTTTGTTATTTTTTATGAGTATAAAATTAGCAATCATTCCATGGCTAAAAGATTGATTCACATCGATCTTTTTAACATCAGCCATCAAGAAGAATTCTCCCCTTTGAGCGTCGATTCTCTATTAGAATCTGGTAACATTATTGCGGTTGAGTGGGGAGAAAAAATTGGGGAAATTTTTGAGCTGTTAAAAGAAAAGGGTAAGGTTATTTATCTTCAAATGCAATATCAAGAAAAAATTAGTACGAGAAAGATAATAGTTAATGAAGTGATATGAAAATTTTGGCCATAGAGACCTCATGCGATGAAACCGCGGTCGCAATCGTTGAAGGACGAAGAGTTTTGGCTAACGAGATTTATTCTCAAATTCTTCTCCATCAAAAATGGGGTGGGGTAGTGCCAACCATTGCTAAAAGAGCTCATCAAGAAAAAATTGATTTTTTAATTAATAAAGTGTTAAGGAAAATTTCCATCGATCAAATTGAAGCCATTGCCGTAACCCAAGGTCCAGGATTAGCGCCAGCGCTTGAGGTGGGAATAAAAAAAGCCAAAGAACTCATTTGGCGGTTCAAAAAAAAATTAATCGTTATCAATCATTTAGAAGGGCATATCTACTCTCCATTTGTCCAAAACTCAAAAGGTAATCCAAAAATTGAATTTGATTTTCCTTATTTAGTTCTCATAGTTTCTGGCGGCCATACAACCTTGGTGATCTTTAAAGATCATCTTCAGTACCAAGTTTTAGGAGAAACCATCGATGATGCTGCCGGTGAGGCGCTTGATAAAGCGGCGAAACTTCTAGGATTGGGTTATCCTGGAGGTTCGGTAATTGAAAGATTATCGAAAGAAGTTAATAATCAAGATTTTTTTCACTTTCCAAGACCAATGTTAAAGAGGAAAACTTTAGATTTCTCTTTTTCAGGTTTAAAAACTGCTTTTTTTTACTTTTTGCGAAATAATAAAGAGAAAAAAAACGATCTTTATTCTTTAGCTAGCTCATTTCAGGAAGCGGTTTTTGAGACTTTAATTAAAAAAACTGAGTTAGCAATAAAAAAAACTCAGATAAGAAAGATTTGTTTAGTGGGGGGGGTTTCGGCTAATTTATATCTAAGAAAGAAGATGAGAGAATTGGTGAGAAAACACCAGGGCAGGATTTATTTTCCATCCTTTCGTTATCTCACCGGCGATAATGCGGCGATGATTGGAGTGGTTGCTTCATATAAGGCAAAAAAAGGGCTTTTTGTTTCTGATATTGATAAAGTTGATCGATTACCAAGAATGTCATTATGACAACAAAAGTTGTTGTTGATGCAACTTGCCAAATAAAAAACGCTCATCTTAAGGGGAGAACTACAAAAGGAGAATCGGCATGTGGGGTGTTAGTTATCGATGAAAAGGGAAAAGAATATCAATATAGTCGCTATTTAGGCGAGATGACCGTGCCTGAAGCCGAGTTTAATGGGTTGATTTTTGCCTTAGAGCAGGTTTCTGAATTAACGAATGACCGAATTGAAGTTTTTATGGATAGTCAACTAGTCATTCGATGGTTGACTGGTGAATATCGAATAAAAAAATCTCATATCAAACCGTTATTTACCAAAGTCAAGGGATTAGAAAAGCGATTTAAAAAGGTGAGTTATTTTCATCATTCACGAGAAACAGAGTTTGGAAGGAGGGTTGATTGGTTGGCCAGAAGACAATTGTTTAAATATTTCTAGTCTCATTTTAACTGATACTCAGATTCGCAAGACAGTTTTTAATTTTTAATTGCAATTTTTTCCTTAGATACTAGACAAAAAGAACCAGACAATCTTACTTTGGTTATTTTGAACTTTCGAATTTGTTACTCGAATCGATTTGCAGGTTCAAAGAGCTTTGAGTAACAGGAGAGGAATGAGTATCTTAAATTTTTTATTATTTCGTTAAACTTAGATGTTAGAAGTTATTTGTTAAGATATTTTTCGATATTACGATTGTGTTCTTCTAATGTTACCGCAAAATGCATCCGTCCTGTTTTATCAGAAAGGTAAAACCAATTAGCGGTATTCAAATCAGCTTCAACAACCGCAATAATCGAAGCGAGTCCAGGATTACAAATCGGTGTTGGTGGTAATCCTAAATTCTTATAGGTGTTGTAAGGTGAATTGATTTCCAAATCATCCTGAGTCAACCTTTTTTTCCACCAGGTTTTTTCTTTAGCTTGATAACCTAATGCATATTGAATTGTTGCATCAACCTGAAGAGGCCAATCGTTTTTTAATCTTTTTAATAAAATGCTTGCTACTTCTTTTCTGTCTTGATCAAATTTCGCCTCTCTCTCAACTAAAGAAGCGAGAATTAAGACTTGCTCCTCATTTAAATTTAATCTCTTTTTTGCTTTCTTTCTTAATGACTGATTAAATTTCCTGTTAAAATTGTCTGTCATAATCTTAATTATCATTTGAGCATCGGCGTTTTTTGGAAAAAGGTAAGTATCTGGAAAAAGATAACCTTCTTTTGCATATTTAACAAACTCTATCTCAGGAATATTAAAATTTTTCGCAATAACGTTGGCTATCTCTTCCCTTCTCAACCCCTCAATAATGGTTACCCAAATATCAAGTGTCCCATGCGTTAATGTTTTAGCAATCTCTTCGGCACTCATTGAAGGAGAAAGACGGAAATCACCGGCTTGAATTTTTTTTTCTATCCCCATTTTTTTAACAAGAAGAAAAAAAACCAGTCGACTTCTTATCAAATCTTCTTTATATAACCTCTTAACAATCGAGTTTAAACCTTCTCCTTTTTGAATAACAAATATTTTAGTTGAATTATCTTTTTTATTAACAGGCATCGATCCTTCTTTGTAATAAAACCATCCAAAAATTAAAAGAGGAAAGAAAATTAAGAGAAAAACTAAATTTTTTTTCATGATAAATCTATCTGATAGATAGGAAAAATTTTTAACATCTCTTTCGCCTGCTTTAAATAGTTTTGATCCTTCGAATAAAAAATCATCACTGGTTCATTTTTATCGACCATATCACCTATCTTTTTGTATAGATAAACTCCAGAAGTTTTATTCTGTGGTGCGCCTAATATTTTGGCAATCGAACTTAAATAATACAAATTAATCTTTTTTACCCGCCCTTTTTCTTTGCTTTTTATTTCTTCTTTAATATTGCTTAATGTTATTTTATCACTTTCTATCATCGGATTACCTCCTTGAGCAGAAATAATCTCTTTAAACTTTTTTAGAGCTTTTTTTGATTGAAGAATGTTTTTAGCCAAAGAATAACCATCAATTGTTTTGCCTAATTTTTTGTAACAAAGTGAAATTAGATCACCAGCTAACTTCAAAGATTTTTCTTCCAAGGCCAGTGGCCGATCTTTTTTCTGCTCAAGAACCGATAAAACATCTCTTGCTTCCAAAGCTGGACCAATTCCATTTCCTGCTGGTTGAGAGCCTAAATCGATATGTCCAATAATCTCAATATTAAACTTTTTCCCTAATCTAACAAATTTTGCTAATACAAATTCTGCTTCCTTCCTTTTTTTTATCTTTAAATTTGGTCCATAAGGAATATCCAAAATTAAACAATTTGAACCAATCGCTACCTTTTTGGCCAGAATTGAGATAATAATCTTATCAAATGATTCAAACATAATTTCTTTTTCTACTCTGATGATAATATCATCTGCTGGGGCTATTCTCATTTGTCCATTCCAAACAAGACAACCACCTGTTTCTTCAACGATTTCTTTTACCTTATCTAAGGTTAAGTCTACAGGAGCTAAAACTTCCATCACATCAGCTGTTCCTCCTGGGGTGGTGATTGCCCGAGAAGAAATTTTAGGGATTTTAAATCCGGCGGCGGCGACAATTGAAACAACAATTGGACTGGTTCTTTTTCCAGGAACCCCACCAGTTGAGTGTTTATCAGCAACAATCCCTTTAAATTTTAATTGGTTGCCAGTTTTCACCATCGATTTAATTAAGCAAAATAACTCCCTATTACTAAAACCGCTTCGAAATGATGCCGCCGTAAAATAGGCAATCAGCACATCGCTTAGTTGCTTTTTTGAAATAAGATCAATAATATAAAAAATTTCATTTTGATTTAATTCTTTTCCTAAGAGTTTTTTTTGAATAATTTTTTGAGCCAGAATCAAATTATTCATAAGTGGTATAAGATTCAATAATTTGTTTTTTCATCTCGTTTAACTTGTTGATTAATTTTAACAAAAGATTAATTTGCTTGATGCCAAATATAAAAGAGAAAAAAACATATGATCCAAAAAATATTACTCCAGTAATCGCTAAAAGAAAAAAAATATTAATTGTCCTGCTCGTATCAAAAATTAATTTATCGAAAATTTTTAAAAAAGTAAAAGCAATTATGGCTGAAAAAAGATTAATTAAAAATATCTTTACCAGATCAACTGTTGGGAAAGATAAGGAAAAAAGACTGTTTTTTTTATTTAAAAAGTAAAGCAAAATAACTACTTGAGTGATTATGCTCATTGAAAAAGAAACAGCTAAACTCCAGATTGGCATTTTAAGATACACCACTAGAAAAACACTTAATAAAGTATTTTGCAAGATACCCAATATGCTTACTAAGAAAGGAGTTTTTGTATCAAGAAAAGCGTAAAAAGAACGAATAATTAAATAATAACAACTATGGAAAGGGATTGATAACGCAAAAACAGAAAGGGTAGTGGCGGTGTCGACTGTTGCTTGCCAATCAAATTTTTGACCACCAAAAAATAATCTTACCAGAGGAGTTCTCGCAAAAATAAAGAATGTGGCTACTGGTAAAGTGAGATAGACAATATTAATTAAAGACTGAATAATTAGTGCCTTAAATTCTCCAACTTTGTTTTGATGATAAAGCTCAGACAAATAAGGAAAAGAAGCTTGACCTAAAGCAACACCGATTAAGGAAACAGGCAATAATTGTAAATGTTGAGCGAAGTAAAAAATTGTATAACTTCCGGCGCCAAGTAAAGTTGATAAGGATAGATCAATAGTGGCATCAATTTGACTGACAATAATTGTAAAAATGCGAGGAATTGAGGTTTTAATGAATTCGATTAATCCCTGGCTTTTTTTAATAATTAATCGATAATCAAATTTAGTCGTAAAGATTATCCAAATTTGAGAAAACAAAAACAAAAAACTACCAACAATCGTTCCTATAACTGGACTTAACAAATGGTATTCATGTGCAAAAAAGATAGTAAAAATAATGATAACGACGTTGTAAATTATTGGTGCTAAAGTGGTAAGAAGAAAAAATTTATTGGCTTGAGCAATAGAAATAAGAATATTCCCAAGAATTAAAAACGGCAGTTGACCGGCCAAGAAAAGTCGGGTAAAAAAAATTGTTTGACTCATCTCATTTGGGTTGAATCCTGGTGTAATAATATAAATTATGATTGGAGCAAATAAATAGTTAATAACGACAAAAAATATTAACAATAATAAAACTAAATTAGTTATTGAGGATATAATTTCATTCAGCTCTTTTTGATTACTTTTATATTTTAAGTAGATCGGGATTAGGCTAGAAGTTATTGAGCCAGTAATTAGAAGTTCAAAAATTAAATCGGGGATTCTAAAGGAGGCAAAAAAAATATCTAGTTCCTGTTTAGAAAAATAACTGGCAAAAATTCTATATCTTAAAAAACCAAAAATCCTTGAGGTCAAAATCATTAAAAAAACGACTAAGGCAGAGGCATAAATATTTTTTTGTTGACTAAAAAGGAATCTATTAGCTTTTTCAATAAATTTATTCATCCTATTGACAAATTAACTTTTTTGGCATTTAATGGTATTATATGGTGTTTTATGGTGAATTTCTAGTTTCCTCATCAGGTTCCAACCGTTTTCTCTTGCCAAAAAAAATTAGAGAACAATTAAAAGGTAACGTATTTATTTTAACAAAAAGCTTTGATTTCTGTTTGTCTGGTTATGACAAAGAAAGCTGGGTGGAAAAAATTAAACTTTTTTTTAACAATCTCCTGCCAACAAACGAACAATTAGCCAAGCAGAGATTTATTTTTTCTTCAATGACCTACGTTGAAATCGATGAGCAAGGAAGATTCGTCATTCCTAAAAACCTATCTCAGTTTGCTCAAATCACCGATCAGGCAATGATTATCGGCGTTGGTGATCGCTTTGAGGTCTGGGAACCAAAAAAATGGGCCGATTATCAAAAAAAATATTTTTTTAAAAAATAATATGCATCATCCGGTTTTAAAAAATAAAGTCATCGAGCGGCTGGATGTTCAACTGAATAAAAAATATATTGACGCCACTGCTGGTGAAGGAAATCTTATCGAAGAAATCCTTAAGCGAAACGGTATGGTTTTGGCTATTGATTGGGATAATTGGCAGATAAAAAAATTGAAAGAAAAGTTTAGGAATGAAAAAAAACTTATTCTCTACTGGGATAATTTTGCCAATCTTAAAAGTATTGCTCAAAAATTTCATTTTACCAGCGTCGACGGCATAGTCTTTGATCTAGGTTTATCTTATGAACATTTAGAAAAAAGCGGCCGAGGTTTTTCATTTAAAAAAATTAACGAAAATCTTGATATGAGAATTAATTCTCAAATAAAGATCACGGCGAGCGACATTTTAATGAATGAAAGGCAAGAGAATCTGATAAAGATCTTGGTCCAATATGGAGAAGAACCTAAAGCCGAAGCTATTGTCGAAAAGATTATCGAGTATCGAAAAGTTAAACCAATCAAAAAAGTTGGTCAATTAATTGAAATAATTTATTCTACTATTAAAAAAAAGAGTGAAAATAGCTGCCGAAGGATCTTTCAAGCGCTAAGAATTGCCGTTAATAATGAATTAGAGAATTTAAAAAAAGGTTTATCGCAAGCGATTCAAATTATTAAACCCGAGGGAAGAATCGCAGTCATTACTTTTCATTCGTTAGAATCAAGAATCGTTAAAAAATTCATCAAAGACAATCAATTATGCCTACTAACAGATAAAGCAATCAAGGGAGAAAGAGGGTCTCAGTTAAGAGTTTTTTCGCTAAAAAACACAAAAATTTAACGATGAAAAAAACCACTTTAATTTATAGTCTTTTAATTGGTGTCTTTATCTTTATCAACTTTTATCTCTATTTTCAATTAATTAAAATCGGCAATGAGATTTATCTCCTTGAAGAAAAAAATAATCAAATAAAAGCCGAGAATCAACTTTTGGAAAAAAGGATTCTAGAAATGGACAATCTGACTACTCTTGCTTCACAAGCAGCTGAACTTGGATTGAAATATGAAACTAAAACATGGATTATCGAACCGAAAAATTTTGCCTATTCTTACTAAAACATGAAAAAACTTAACTTCATTTTTTTTATTTTTCTTTTATTTTTTTTTCTGATTATAGTTAGACTATTTACTCTTCAAGTCTTAAATCCAATTAAGAGCTTCCCGGAATATTTAAAAACCTATAAACTAAACCCGGAAAGAGGAAGAATTTATGACCGCAACGGCGACATCCTTGCGACAAATGAATTAACCTACCAATTAATTATCGATCCCAAAAAAATTGTCCAAGAAAATCTTAAAAAAAAATATTTTGATTTTTTAGAAAAAAATTTAAGCATTGATCCAACCTCTCTTGAAGCCAAATTTAATCCTCAATCGCAATGGTTACCAGTAAAAAAGGTGGGGTTAGAGCAAAAAAAATCCCTTGAAAAAAACTCTTTCTTTAATTTTTATTTTGAGGAAAATCAAGAAAGATTTTATCCGGAATCTTCTCTTTCTGCCCATCTTACTGGTTTTGTTGGAAAAAATGATAAGGGCGAATCAGTTGGTTATTTTGGCGTCGAAGGCTATTACAATAAAGAATTAACAGGCATTCCCGGAATCATAAAAACAGAGAGAAATATTTTTAATCTTCCTATTATCATTGGCAATCAAGAAATACTTTCACCAAAAAATGGTCGGGATATTTATTTAACGATTGATAAAGGAATTCAAAAAATAATTAAAGAGAAACTGCAGTCCAGTCTTGAAAAATATCAAGCCAAGGCGGGTTGCATCATAGTCGCCAATCCTAATGGCCTGGAAATTCTAGGTTTAATCTGTTTACCAGATTATAATCCTAACGAATATTACCAATATAATAATGAAGTCTTTAAAAACCCAGCCATTTCTCAACTGTATGAGCCCGGATCAATTTTTAAACCCCTAATCGTCGCTGCCGCTCTTGAGAGTAAAAAAATTAAACCAACCGACACAGTTGACGAAGATAAACCATATCAAATAGGCGAGTATCAAATTAAAACTTGGAACAATCAATATGAAGGAAAAATCCCCATTACCCGGGTTTTAGAAAAATCTTCTAATGTCGGCATGATAAAAATTGGTAAAAAGTTGGGCGAGAGAAATCTCTATCAATATCTGATAAAATATGGTTTTGATGAAGTAACAGGAATTGATCTTCAGGAAGAGATAAGTGGGTCAATTAAACCGTTCAATCAATGGTACCCGATTGACTTTGCCACGGTTACTTTTGGTCAAGGGATTGCGGTCACTCCGATGCAGATGATAATAGCTTTTGCCTCGATTATCAACGGCGGTTATTTATACCAGCCGAGAGTAGTTAAAGAAATTGTTGATGGAAAAAAAAGTTATCCCATCAAAAGTCATCTTAAAAGAAAAATTTTAAGTGAGAAAACGAGTGAAATTATTAAAAAAATGCTCTACTCAACCGTTGAAAATGCTGAAGTTAATTGGCAAAAAATTAAACCTCCTGGTTATCAAATCGGCGGAAAAACGGGTACCGCTCAAATTCCCATTGCCGGTCACTATGATCCATACAAAACAGTGGCTTCGTTTATTGGATTTTTTCCTGTCATGCAGCCAAAATATTTAATCTTGGTGATTCTTAAAGAACCATCAACTTCCATTTGGGGATCAGAAACCGCTGCACCAACTTTTTTTGAAGTAGTCAAAGAATTAATCGTTTATTATAATATACCACCAGATAAACCTAATTAACCATGTGGCAAAAAATAAAAAATCTTTATCATTTTATGCAAGCGGTTATCGCTAATTTTCTTTACGGCTTTCCTTCAAAAAAAATCAAGGTCATTGGAATAACCGGTACTGACGGTAAGACGACAACAACTCATCTTGTTTATCATGTCTTAAATAAAAATCACCTCACTGCTTCTATGATCTCAACTGTTTATGCTAAGGTTAGCAAAAAAGTTTATCAAACAGGTTTTCATGTGACCACGCCTTCTTCTTTTTTTATTCAAAGATGCCTCAATGAAGCCATCAAAAAAAAAGAGAAATTTTTTATTTTAGAAACTACCTCTCATGCCCTTGATCAAAATCGAGTCTTTGGAGTGAAATATTTTGTTGGTCTTATTACCAATATCACCCACGAACATTTAGATTATCATCAAACTTTTGAAAATTATGTGAAAACAAAAACTAAAATTTTAAATCAGTCACAATATGGCGTTGTTAATAAACAAAGTCAAGAATACCAAATAATCAAAAAATTTATTAAGGATAAGAATTTGATCCTCTTTGATTATGCTCAAAACATAAACTTCCTTAAAAAACAATTTAATCAATTAACCGAATATAATTTAGAAAATTACGCTGCCGCCTTTACTCTCTGTAAGATTTTAGGTTTAGAAACGAAAGCAATCATCAAAGCAATGAAATCATTTTCTTTTCCCGAAGGCAGACTCGAGGTTGTTTTTGATCAAAAATTTAAAGTAATCATTGATTTTGCCCATACCCCTAATGCTTTTAAAAAACTCCTCTCTGAAATCAAAAAAAAATTCCTTAAGAAAAATGGTCGACTGATCCATGTTTTTGGCGCCGCCGGATTAAGAGATCAAGCAAAAAGACCGCTTATGGGAGAGATTAGTTCATTGTATAGTGATATTATCATTATTACCGAAGAAGACTACAGAACTGAAGATTTTAATAAAATCGCCAAAAGTATTGCTCATGGCGTTAATAAAAACGGATTTTCTTTTCAAGATAAGAGCGGATCTAAGACAAAAGATCGTAAATTTTATCTTATTATTAAAGACCGTTATCAAGCAATTAAACAAGCAATAAATTTCGCACGGAAAAACGATATTGTTTTACTTACTGGTAAAGGCCACGAAAAAAGTTTAGCTCGTGGAAAAAAAGAATATCCCTGGGATGAAAAAAAAGAAGTTTTGTCGGCACTAAAAAATTTAAACCTCTTATGATTCAATATAATGAAAACCAAAAGTATTATTTTTCGACATTAATTAACGATAGCCAATATCAAGGAGTCTTTGGCACAAAAGAGTTAGGCGATGGACGAAAGATAGAAAACGTTATTCACTTTTTGCGAAAACTGAATATTGACTTTGATAAAGTTGTTGTTTTGGATCAAATCCACTCGGCTAATGTCTTTTTTTTTCAAAAAACCAATAATCAATTGATTGAAAAAATCGAACAAACAGACGCCGTTATTACCAATAGTCCCCGAACTGTTCTTACGACAATAACCGCTGATTGTCAACCAATAATCTTTGTCGATAAAAAATCAGGTTTGATTGGAATCTCGCACCAAGGATGGCGAGGATCGATAAAAAGATTGCCGCAGAAAGTAATTCAAACGATGGAAAAATACGGCTCGCAACCAGGAAATATTTTTGTCGCTCTTGGCCCAGCTATTGGTCATTGTTGTTATCATATTGATGAAGAGCGCTATTATCAATTTTTAGAAGAGTTTGATGGTTACTCTGATAAAATTTTCTCTTTCTCCGGTGGTAAAAGATATCTTTCATTAAACTATCTCAATTATTTATTATTGATTGAGGTAGGCATTAAGAAAGAAAATATTGATTTTTTTCCTTTCTGTACCTCCTGTCAAAAAAAACAATTTTTTTCATTTAGACGAAAGAAAAATCTTCAGGGAGAAATGTTAAATCTAGTGGTTAAATTATGTTAACTATGTTAAATCAAGTAAAAAAAATTTTTTTCATTTAGACGAAAGAAAAATCTTCAGGGAGAAATGTTAAATCTAGTGGTTAAATTATGTTAACTATGTTAAATCAAGTAAAAAAAATTTTTATCTGTGGGATAAAGGGAGTTGCTATGGCTAATTTGGCTTTAATTTTAAATCAGATGGGAAAAGAAATTATTGGTTGGGATGTAGAAGAAGATTTTATTACCAAACCGATTATTGATCAACTAAAAGAAAAACAACTTCTTTTGATCGAAGGCGAGAAAAATATTCATCGTTTAACAAATTTGCTTAAAAATATTGATCTATATGTCTATTCAGCCGCTCATCAATCAATGAATAATTTTCTCTTTAAAAAAATTTCTCCCTCTGTTCGTCGTCTTCATCAGGCAGAAATTATTGGCGAAATCATGAAACCATTTCCAATTCCAATCGCCGTCGCCGGTTCTCATGGAAAAACAACCATTAGTTCTCTTCTCTCTTATTCCCTAATCCAATTGAATCAAAAACCAAGTTATCTTGTTGGCACCTCTTCTTTTAATAACTATTTTGGCGGCGATTATCATTCTCCTTCAAAAACTAAATTTTTTATCGCTGAAGCTGATGAATATGGACTAAATCCACCAATCAATAAAACGCCTAAATTTTTCTTTCTTTCGCCAAAATATATTATTGCCAGCAATATTGATTTTGATCATCCAGATGTATATCAAAATTTAGAAGAAGTAAAAACAGCCTTTAAAAAATTTTTTGATAAAAAATTTATTTTTGCCAATGGTGATAGTAAAAATTTATTAACGACTTTCAAAGAAATCAATCGAAAACAGTACCTTCTTTATGGTTTTAATAATGAAAACGACTATCGAATCACTAATTACTTTATCGCCGAAAATTGGGTTTCTTTTGATTTATATTATCATCAAAAACAAATAGGAACATTTAAGGTAAAAATCTTTGGCTTAATGAATATCATAAATAGCGCGGCCGTAATTGCTCTCTTACTCCAATTAGGTTTTTCTGTCGATGAGATAAGAAAAGCGATTGAAAATTTTACCGGGGCCAAAAGAAGATTTGAAATAGTTTATCAAAAAAATAATCTTAAAATTTTTGACGATTATGCCCATCATCCCACTGAAATTGAAAAAACAATTGAAGCCGCTCACTTAAGGTTCCCAAAAAGAAGAATTATTGTTATTTTTCAGCCTCATACTTACTCAAGGACTCAAACATTACTCAAAGAGTTCAATCATTCTCTGTCAAAAGCGAATCTGACGTTTATCTTGCCTATTTTTCCTTCAGCCCGAGAAAACAAAAATCAATTTAAGACAAGCAGTCAATCAATTATTAACGCCGATAATAAAAAGAACTTAATCTTTGTTAAAAACAAAAAGGAACTTTTTGATATCTTGAGCAAAAATTTAACTAAGAATGATATAATTTTTACTATAGGTGCTGGTGATGTCTATAAATTAAAGGATGATTTAATCGATTTGGTAAATCAATATGCTTAAAATTGAAAAAAATATGAATCTTAAATTTGTCACCACTCTTAAGACTAATGCAGTAGCGCAGTTTTATACAGAAGTTAAAACGAGAAATGAAATCATCGAGGCGGTTAAATATTGTCAAGAAAATAAAATTCGTTTAATCCTTATCGGTGGCGGATCAAATATTGCTTTTTTAAAGGAAAAAATTAAAGGATTAGTGGTAAAAAATCGTTATCAAGAATTTAAGGTTATGAATAACACTCCTCAGTCATTAGAAATTAAAGTCTCTTCAGGATATTTAACTAATCAATTTGTCAATAAAGTGATCGAATTGGGAGGAGAGGGAGTCGAGTATCATCTAGGCTTGCCAGGGACAATTGGGGGGGCAATTTATATGAATGCCAAATGGACAAAACCCATCACCTTTTTTGGCGATTATCTCATCAAAGCTTACCTCTTAACGCCCAATCTATCAATAAAAACTGTTGGAAAGGATTATTTTCAATTTGCCTATGATTATAGTTCTCTTCAAAATACCAAAGAAATTTTATTAGAGGCAATTTTTAAATTTAAAAAAGATAAACCTGAAGATTTAAAAAAAAGAGCCAATGAGGCTTTTTTTTATCGAAAAAAGACACAACCCCAAGGAGTTTTTACCGCTGGCTGTTTTTTTCAAAATTTAAACAATGTCTCTGCCGGATATCTGATTGATAAAGCCGGTCTCAAAGGAAAAAAAATTGGCGATTTCATAATCTCACCACTTCACGCTAATTTTATCATTAATCTTGGTCAGGGAAAAGCAAAGGATTTAAAAGCTTTAATTCAGCTAATAAAAAAAACGGTGAAAAAAAAATTTGGCTTATCATTAAAAGAGGAGGTGATTGTTTATGAATAATGCTTATCATATTATTGGTGGCAAAAAAATTAAAGGCGAGATTGAACCATCAGGTGCGAAAAACGCCGCTTTAAAATTAATGACTGCTGGGCTTTTGTTTGATAAACCGGTCGTCCTAAAAAATATTCCTCACATTGGCGATGTTAGAACTTTAATTGATTTAATTAAAGATTTAGGTGGTTCGATTGATTTTATTGAAAAAAACATCCTTCGAGTGGACGGTTTATCTTTAAAAAAAAATAAGGTTAATTTATTCTTTGGTTCAAAAGTTAGAGTCTCTTTTCTTCTTTTTGCACCACTTCTCTTTCGTTTTGGTGAATGTTATATCCCCAATCCTGGCGGCTGTCGGATCGGGGCTCGGCCAATTGATCGGATTATTGAAGGTATGAAATCATTAGGAATCAAAGTTGTTTATTCATCGACAACAGGTTATTATCACGCCAAAATGATTAAAAAACCTAAAGGATATTATCGCTTCCCAAAACCATCACATACTGGAACTGAGCTATTAATTTTACTTTCCGTCTTATCAGCGAACAATCAGGTAGTGATTGATAATGCAGCTTTAGAACCAGAAATTGATGATCTAATTAATTTTCTTAATCTTGCAGGTGGAAAAATAAAAAGGGTTGGACACAAAATTATTGCTGAGGGCGTAGAAAAACTTAAATTAAATCATCCTTATGCTATTATCAAGGATAGAAATGAAGTTATTACTTATGTTAGTTTAGCCTTAGCAACCAAGGGTGAAATTTATATCAATAATTTTTCCGACAATCTCATTGAGATTTTTAATAAAAAAATCAAAGCTACCGGGAATACTTTTAAAAAATTAAAAAATAATTGCCTTTACTTTAAAGCAAAAAACGAATTCAAAGCCGTCAGTCTCGAAACTCAGCCACATCCCGGTTTTATGACTGATTGGCAACCCAATTGGGCGATTTTAATGACACAGGCTCAGGGAACAGCGATCATTCATGAGAGGGTCTTTGAAAACCGATTTAGCTATGTGGAGGAGTTGCGAAAACTCGGAGCAAAAATTACCCTTTTTCAACCAAAGGTAATTCATCCAGAAAAATTTTATTATTTTAACTATCAACCATCAACTCAATATTTTCAAGCGATAAAGATTACCGGACCTCAAAAACTTCATGGTGGAGTGATAAATATTGCTGATCTCCGCGCTGGTGCTAGCCTAGCGGTAGCCGCTCTTGTTGCTCAAGGGGAATCAATTATCAATGATATCAAAATATTAGAAAGGGGTTACGAAGATTTTGAAAACAAAATTAAGTCATTAGGAGGAGAAATTAAAAAAATAAAATATGACTAATTATCAAATACAAATTTTAAAACAAATAAGCATTGAAGAAATTAACCAAATTAACCATCTTCTTAAGCAATTAGATCCATCTTGTTCTAAGAAAACTTTAACCGATTTTAAAAAAATTATCAATCAAAAAAATATTCATTTTATTACTGCCAGAAATAATCAGTCAAAAATTGTTGGTATGATTATCTTAGTTAATTTCCACACAGTTTCCGGCAATCATTTTCGTATCGAAGATTTCATCGTTGATGAAAAAGAAAGAAACCGTGGTCTCGGTCAACGTTTATTAAAAAAAGCTATCATATTGGCGAAAAGACTAAAGGCCACTCATATCGATTTAACCTCAAGACCAGAAAGAAAAACCGCCAACTATCTTTATCAAAAATTTGGTTTTCTTAAAAGAAAGACTAACGTTTATCGTTATCAATTCAACTAATAAATGAGAAAAACGGTCACCGTCATTGGTGGAGGAACAGGGACTTTTGTTGTTTTGCAAAGCTTAAAAAAACTAAACCTTAATATTAACGCGATCGTCTCGATGATGGATTCTGGAGGCTCAACCGGTCGGCTAAGAGACCAACTGGGAGTATTGCCGCCGGGTGATTTGCGTCAATGTTTAGTCGCCTTATCAGATGCGCCTTTATTATGGAGAAAATTATTCTTGTATCGTTTTGAGAATGGTGATTTAAAAGGTCATAACTTCGGCAATATCTTTCTATCAGCTTTGGAAAAAATCACCTCTAATTATCAGGAAGTGATTGAAGCAGCATCCCATATCTTAAATACTCTAGGAAAAGTGATTCCAGTAACCTTTGATAAAACTCACCTTATGGCAGAGCTATCTAATGGGAAAATTATTAAAGGTGAGGGAAAAATTGATTCTTTATGTTCAAAAAGGACAAAAATTAATAAGATTTTTTTAGACCCTCAAGTTAACGCTAACCCTTTGGCAATTAAAACTATTTTAGATTCCCACTATCTTATTATCGGCCCTGGCGATCTTTACACCAGTCTTATCCCTCCTCTTTTGGTGAATAATATCAAAAAAAGCATTAAAGAGACTTCAGCCAAAATTATTTATATTTTAAACCTGATGACCAAAAAAGGGCAAACGACTAACTTTACTGCTCGTGATCATCTCCGAGAACTTTCAAATTATTTGGGTAAGAAACCTGATTTAATGATCATCAACAATGGTAAAATACCCAAAAATATTTTAAAATGGTATTTAAGTAATGGAGAAAAAGTCGTGGTCAATGACTTAAAACAAGAAAAAGGTATCAAACTTTATGTTGAAGATGTTGTTGATAATAAAATATTTCATAAAGAAAAACAAGATTTCTTATTTCGGAGTTTATTGAGGCATAGTCATTTAAAATTGAGAAAAGTTATCAAAAAAATCATCAATGATGAAATTTCTAATGAAAAGACATAGTATTTCTTTCAAAAATGCTTTTAATGGTCTTATTTATGAGCTAAAAACTCAACCAAATTTTTTAATTCATTTTTTCTTTTCTTTTCTTTCAATTATTGGAGGGATTATTTTAAACATTTCAAAAATTGAATGGCTATTGATTATTACTTTAATCACGATTGGATTGGTAATCGAATCAGTCAATACAGCTATTGAAGCTACCACCGATGCTATCGATACTCGATTCCGGCCAGATATTAAAGTCGCCAAAGATGTCTCAGCGGCAGCGATGCTAATCTTTGCTATCGGTTCAAGTACAGTTGCTTTATTAATTTTCTTACCAAAAATTTTTTAAAATGCCATTAAATTTATTTTCTATTTTAACTTCTTTCTTGTTTAATATTGTTCTAATTATCCCTTTTATTAACTTTCTTTATCAAAAAAAAATGCAAAGAAAAAAACAAAAGACTAAGGATCCTTTTAATAAACCGGTACCAATCTTTGATCGTTTCCATAAAAGCAAAGAGGGAACACCAGTGGGTGGAGGCATCCTGATTATTTTAACAACCACTGTTCTTTTCCTACTGTATCTTGCAATCTTACTAACAATAAGAAAAAAAATTACTGTTCTTTATCCATCAATTTTTAGTGAGATAAGAATCCTTCTTTTTACTTTTATTTCTTTTGGCCTTCTTGGGCTTTATGATGATTTAGCCAAGATTTTTTTTTGGAAGAAGTATCGGTTTTTTGGATTAAGATTAAAATACAAACTGTTTTTAGAGTTTATTCTGGCGTCGATTATCAGCTTCTGGCTTTACCACGATTTAAAAATTAATTTTATTTATATTCCTTTTTTTGGTGTTTACAATCTATACTTTTTTTATCCAATATTTACAACTTTTGTCATCGTTGCTTTCGCCAATGCTGTCAATATTACAGATGGTTTAGATGGATTAGCAAGTGGCTGTCTGTTAATTGCTTTAATCACTTTTTTGATCATCGCTCGATCAATAATTGACATTCCAATCAGTCTTTTTCTTACTGCGTGGCTTGGAGGCATTTTGGCCTTTCTTTACTTTAACATCTACCCTGCGAGGATTTTTCTCGGGGACACTGGCGCTCTTTCTTTTGGTGCCACTTTCGCCGTCATTGGCCTTATTCTAGGTAAAATATTTACCCTGGTAATCATCGGTGGAATATTCATTATTGAAATTTTTTCTTCTACCCTTCAACTTAGCTGGAAAAAATTTTTCAGAGCAAAAATTTTTCCCGCTGCTCCGCTTCATCTTTGGCTACAACTAAAGGGATGGGAAGAACCAAAAATTGTCATGAGATTTTGGCTTTTTCAGATTCTTTTTGCCATCTTTGGTTTAATGATCGCCTTTGCCAAATAGAAAATTGATTGAAAACTACATCCCAATTCAATAGAAATATCTTGTTTAATCTAACTCTTTGAATTAGAGGGTTGAAAAAGAGTATAAAATTGTAAAGGAAGGCAAAAGAGTATAAAGGTAGAAATCAATTAAATTGGTTTAATCTTCAATACTTTTTTATTATTCCAAGCGAAGCGACCGAGGGGAGCCAAGCCAAGAAATCTGTGTTATATTAGCTGAATTTGTTATGATATGAATGTTTTTATTTTTTTCTTAAAAAGGTAGGAATATCAAGTTCTGAATTTTCATCGAAAAACTCTTCTTCTAGGTTAATGTCAGAGGTGATTTCCTTTTTCTCGCTTGGGGATTCAAGAATATTTTTTAATCCTTTTTTTTCTCCTCCAAATGAACGGAAAACCTGTTTTTTTTGGCTAAATTTGGTAGCGACAATAGTAATTTTAATCTGATCAACCATTTGTTCATCAATAACAGCGCCAAATATAATATCGGCATTAGGATCGACAGTTTTTGCAATAATTGAAGCTGCTTCATCAACTTCGCTCATCGTTAAATCAGTTCCTCCAACGACATTAAAGAGAATTCCTTTCGCTCCTTCGATTGAAGTATCAATTAAAGGAGAAGAAATGGCTTGCTTGATAGCGGTTATGGCCCTTTTTTCACCACTGGCGCTGCCAATTGCTAAAAGCGCTGTTCCTGCTTTAGTCATAATTGTTTTAACATCGGCAAAATCAACATTAATTAATCCTGGAGTAACAATTAATTCGGCAATACTTTTTATACCTTGTTGAAGGATATCGTCAATCTTTTTAAAGGCTTCGAGAATTGGTGTATTTTTGTCAATGATTTGTAATACTTTTTGATTAGGAACAATAATTAAGGTGTCAACAAAGTCTTTTAATTTGTCAATTCCTTCTTCGGCAGTTTGTTGTCTTTTTTTTCCTTCAAAATCAAAAGGTTTAGTGACAACAGCTACGGTTAAAATTCCCAGTTCCTTGGCAATTTGAGCAATCACCGGTGTGGCACCGGTACCCGTGCCGCCACCCTCTCCGCAACTGAGGAAAACCATGTCAGCGCCTTCAATTTCTTCTTTAATTCTGTCTTTTGATTCTTCAGCGGCTTGACGACCAATTTCTGGATCTCCACCTGAGCCTAGTCCTTTAGTTAATTTTTCACCCAATTGAATTTTCACATCAGCTTTAGTTTTTAGTAACGCTTGGGCATCGGTATTTATAGAAATAAATTCAACACCCGGAATTCCTCCTTCACTAATAATTGAATTAATTGCGTTTCCTCCAGCGCCACCGATTCCTAAAACTTTAATTCTTGCTGCTTGGCCAGCTTTTGGTTTAATAAGCATTATTTAATTCTAAAAATTTTAAAAAAGCTTATAATTTTTGATAACCATTGGTTAAGAGAAATATCTTTTAATAATAAACTAAATTTGTTGGTTTCACTTTCAAGAAAAATATCCTTTTTTCCTAAAAGAATTAAACCGATAGCGGTGGCAAATTGAGGATAGATAATTTCATCAATAAAGCCGGTAATCTGATCGGGAATGCCAATTCTAATCGGCAGGCCGATAATTTTTTTTCCAACATTCGTTAGATTGATTGTGGAAGCTCCTCCACCAGTAATGACTAATCCTGAAGGGATTTGATTGCCGTGACCACTTTTTTCTATTTCTTCAAATATTAATTTAAACATTTCTTCTAATCTTGCTTGGATTATTTCTTCAACGACATTTTTATAAGAGATTTCATTAGTTTTTTCTGACAACTGTAATGACGAAATATCGATCTGATCTTTTTTTAAATGTTTATTTACATGATTTTCTGATTGAGATAAAAAAATTTTAATTTTTTCAGCCGAATCTAATGAGACTCTTAATCCAATAGCAATATCATTGGTAATATGCCTTGCGCCTACAGGAATTGATGAAGAATAAGAAAGAGAGTTATCAACATAAAGACAAATGTCGGTTTTTCCTCCGCCAATATCAATAAGAACCACTCCCAACTCCTTTTCTGTTTCAGTTAAAACCGCTTCAGCTGACGCTAATCCAGAAAAAATTGCCCCTTTTGGCTTTATCCCTAGAAGCGAAAAACATCGATAGATATTATTAAGATTAGCTTGTAAAGCAGTGATGATATGGCAGTCAACTTCCAAACGAACCCCTTTCATTCCTAACGGATTTTTTATCCCATCTTGTCCATCAACCGTAAAAAATCGTGGCGACACTTCAATAATTTCTCTGTTGGAGGATAGAGAGATTGCTCGAGCTGCTTCGATTACTCGGTTGATATCATCTTGGGTAATTTCTTCTTTTGGATTGGAAATGGCAACCACCCCTCGAGAATTTAGTGAAGAGATGTGCGGTCCACCGATAGAAAAATAAAGATCATTGATTTTATGACCCGACATTCTTTCGGCTTTTTCAACGCTTTCTTGAATTGAGTTTGTTGCCTCTTCAATATCGACAATTAATCCTTTTTTGACCCCTTTTGCTGGGGTTGAATTAACACCAATAATTTGTGGTTTATCATCAATATTACTTACTAAAGCAATTAGGGTGGTAATTTTTGTTGTTCCAATGTCAATAACAGAAATAAGTTTTTGACTCATAAAAAAACAACAATTGGTTTACTAAATCTTAAATCTAATTTTCTAAAATCTTTTTTTTCTTCTTTTATTTTTTTAATTATTATTTCTAATTCATAAACTACTTTATTAACATCTTTTTCACTGTTAAAATAAATTTCCTTATTTTCAACTTGACAGATGATTAGATTACTGTTGTTGATTTTAACTTCTTTAATATTATTTAAACCTAAACTTTTGATTTTTTCAATAGCTTTTAATGAGTAAATAATCTCGGCGTATTTTAAATAATCGCCAGTTTGATAAGAGCGGTAGCTAAATTTTTGATAAAAGTTGATTAAAGGAAGAAAAGTGTCTTTATCTTTTGTTTTTTTGAGAATTCGTCCATTTTTTGACAGGTGAAAAAAACCATTGTTAACTTGAATTTGGGCAATAGGGCGGGAAAAATGGGGGATAAGAAACAAAGTATCCGGAAGTTTTTTTCTCAAAGTAATATTTTCTACCAAAGGATTTTCACGGATTAAATCAGTTTTTATTTTATTTTCATTAACAAAAACAATGATTTGATTTTCAAGAGGTTTTAATCCTCTAAGATTGATCCTATTTTGAGTTTCAGCAACGATGATGATATTTTTTATCCTAAATAAAAAAATTATTCGTGAAATGATTAAATAGAGAATAAAAATTAATAAAAAAAAAATTAAAAAATTAAAAAATTTCTTTAGTAATTTTTTCGGCAGCATTCAATTTGAGGCTAATTGGTAACTTTGAAAAATTATTTCGGTAAAATTGATATTTGTTAAAGAGGTGTTTGATCAATGATAGTAATTTTTTAGGATAATCTTCTTGATGAAAAATGAGGCCTAATTGATATTGTTCAAAAAATTGAGCATGCTTTTCTTGTTCCTTATTCGCTGACCAAGGAAGAGGTATGAGGATCGCTGGTTTTTTTAATGCGATTAATTCAAAAAGGGTATTAGCTCCTGCCCGACTAATTACTATATCAGCAAGAGAATAGACATAACCAATTTCATCATCAAAAAAATGTTCTTTTGGATAGTAAGAGCGATCGGCAAATTTTTTTAACCGTTGATAATCATTAAATTCTTTTACTGATCCTGTTTGATGAATAATAAGAAAATTTTTTTTCAGATCAGGAAGAATTTTTTCGATGATAAGATTAATACTATGCGAACCAAGAGAACCGCCAGTGACATAGATTACCGGTTTATTTTTTTTAATTTCAAAAGGCTTTTTAATAATTTTAAAAATAGATGGTTTGATTAAATTACCGGTGACTAGAGTTTTTTTTTCTGGAAAAATTTTTTTTGCTTCTTCAAAAGCAACGAAGATTTTTTTTGAAAATCGTCCCAAAATTCTGTTGGTTAATCCTGGATCAATGGTTTGTTCATGAGTATAAAGCGGAATTCTTAACAAGATAGCCACAATACCGATAGGAAAGCCAAGATAACTACCGAAATTAATGACAGAATTGGGTTTTTCATTGATAAGAATGAAAAAAGCATTCACTATTCCCAAGGGAATTTTAAGAGCGTTAATCAATAATTGAAAGTTAAAAATACGTGTAAGTCGACCAGTTGACAGATGATAAAAACGAATCCCTCTTTTTTTAATTTCTTTATATTCTAAAGATAAAGTATGTTTGCTGTCGTATTTTTTTCCAACATAAACAAAATCAACTTTAATTTTTTTCTTTAAGTAGTCAATAAGTGCTAAAGCCGGACCTAAATGACCACCACTGATAAGAATTTTCATGGCTATATTTTATCAATTCTTTGATTGACGATTAATATTAATGGCGATCCCTAAAAGAATAAATGAGACTAAAATATTTGAACCGCCATAAGAGAGAAAAGGGAGAGGTACTCCGGTTAAGGGAAGAAGATTGGTCATTCCCCCTAAATTAATTATTATCTCGATCGAAAAAAGACTGAAAATTGAAGAGGCAATTAAAAAACCTAATCTGTCACGCGCTTTTTTTGCTACTTGATATAAGAGATAAATTAGGTATAAGTATAAGATAATGATGATTAGGCTGCCAAAATACCCCAATTCTTCGCCGATTATCGCGAATATTGAATCAGTATGAGCTTCAGGAAGAAAAAGATATTTTTGTCTTGAGGCACCTAACCCAAGACCAAATAAACCGCCGTTAGCAAATGAAATAAAAATTTGGTTGATGTGATAAGCGATGCCTAAAGTATCTTCGTGGGGATTCAAAAAAGCCATTAGTCGATAAAAACGATAGGGTGAAAGAAAGATTAAAAAATAAAAACTAACCGCTGTTAGTGGGATAATTAGTAAAAGATAAAAAAGATCAACACCGGCAAAAAAATAAGTAAAGAGCGATAAAGCAAAAACAATTGAAGCTGTTCCCATATCAGGTTGGAGTAAGATGAGGAAAGTAAGAAAACATGTTAAGATTAGGAAGGCGATAAAGCGTTTCCTTTCCAAATGAGAAAACCAAGAGGATAAATATAGAATGATAGTTAATTTTGCTATTTCTGTTGGTTGAAGTTTAAACGTTCCCAGATTTATCCATCTTCTAGCTCCGCCAGCTGAGTGACCAAGACCGGGAACAAGAACTACTAGTAAAAGGATAATGTTGAAAATCATTAAGTAAAAAGAAAGAAAATAAAAGCGATGGTAATCAAAAAAAGAAAAAAAGAAAAGGAGGATTATCCCTAACAGAATCCATATACCTTGAAGTCGAACAAAATAAAAAGGATCTCCATAATGTTGTAATGATTTGATAGATGAGGCTTCAAAGATAAAAATTAAACCAATTAAAGAGAGAATTATTGGTAATAGGAAGAGTTTTGATATTATCGATTGATTATTTTTTTTTAATTTACTTCTGATGAGCATAGAGGAAAACAAATTTTTTAAAGAGATTTCCTTTTTCTTCAAAATTTTTCCAAAGACTGTAACTGGGAGAAGCGGTTGATAAAAGACAGATAGTTTTTGGAGGGGTATGTTGATAAGCAAATTTTACTGCCTCATCCATTTTTATAGTTTCAAGAATCCTAGGAGAGTAATCTTTATCCATTACTTGATAAAGATATTCTTTCATCTTTTTTCCAGAATTAGGAAAAAAGATTAAAACAGGGATTCTTTGTTTATTGACGAGCTTCATTAATGGTAAAAAATTGTAACCACGATTTAACCCACCTAAAATAAGACAACCAATATTTTTTAAAGCTTTTATTGCCCCAATTGTTGCTTGAGGAGTGGTAGCAATGGCGTCGTTATAAAAGGAGATATTTTTAAAAGTGCCCAGGTATTCCAAGCGGTGCGGAAGGGGAGTAAATTCATCAATAGCTTTTTTTATTTTTTGATCAGGAATTTTAAAAATTCTAGCCACCGCGTAGGCTAATTTAATATTTTCCAAGTTATGTTGACCGATAATTTTCGGATTGTTGATTTTAAATGGAAGTTTTTTAATTGATGGAATAGCTATTCCAATAAATTCCTTAGCCCATTGTTTTAACAGTCGATAACGAGGGTGATAAATAAAATAATTTTTTTTCGTAGCAAAGCGAATGATATTTTTTTTAGATTGGTAATAATTTTTCAGAGTGAGATGGTAATCAAGGTGTTCTTTAAACAAAGCGGTGATAACCGAGATCCATGGAGAAAATTGAATATCACTGAGTTGATAACTGGAAAGTTCAACGACATAAATTGTCTCTGGGTTAATTTTATTCAAAAAGACTTCAATTGATGGTTTACCAATATTGCCAATTAACTCAGTTTGATATCCACCGTGTTTTAAAATTTGAAAAATTAAAGAGGCGGTGGTACTTTTTCCTTTGCTGCCGGTGACCCCAATAGTTTTATTTTTTATATTGCTAAAAAAGATATTTGTCGGCGTGGTGTAGTTTGTTTTTAAAAGATAACCGGGAATTCCTGGCGATTTAATAACAACATCAAAATTATTCACTCTCTCTAAGTATCGAGGGTCGTCTTTCTGATCTATGATTTCGATTGTTTGATCGGGAAAAAATTTTTTTAAAATCTGATAAGTAGCTTGACCTTCTAATCCTTTCCCTAAAATAAGTATTTTTTTATTTTTTAATTGATTAAATTTCATTTCTAAAAAATTTAACTAAATAGTCGTTTTTAAAATCTTTGTTTTGCAATAATAAAGAGAGCGATTTTTGAACATCTTTCTCAGTGCCAACACATTCAAATGGTTTATTACCTTCTTTGCCTAAAAGTTGTTGAAAGAGTGGAAGAAGACTTTTATCATTAAGAAGATTCTTTTTGAATATTTGATAGAGAGTTTCTTTTGATAAATAGGGTGCTAGGATAAGATAAGTAAAAAGACATTTCGGACACCGACTACACCAAAGCTTGTTTGATTGATGGTTAATTTTAAAATTCCGATTACAGGAGGAAAAGACAAAAAAATATTTTGAGAGATGAGAGAATTTTTCAGCGATTTGATTTTCTGTTAAATGGCGAATAATTGATTGATAGTTGATATTTGGTGTGATAAATTCATGAATATAGTGATTAAATAATTTTTCGTATTCTTCTGACTTACTCCATTGATGGTTAATTTCTTCATTTAAATAAATAAGGTTGCCTTCATTGGCACTTTTTTCGTTAGCGGTATAAAGGGATTGATAATCATATAAAACGGCTAAAAGAAGTTGAACAAAAGAGAGCGTGGCTGAAAAAGGCACGTGGCCGTTATAGCCGATTTTTTTTTGGTTAAAATCTAATAATTTTTGATCAATGATGCGATAAACTATTAGCCTTGGGTGATTTGATTTTTTAGCCACATTTTCAATGATTTGATTTTTTTTTGAATGATAAAGCGCAAAAAGATGAAAATTAATTTTTTTCTTCTTCAATTCTTCAATGGCAACGATCGAATCTTTGCCACCGCCAACCCCCAATAAACCTCGCGGCGTAAATTTTTTTTTAGATAATTTGATTTGAGCTTTTTTATTAAAAGGAAAATTGACTAATTTTCGATAATTAATTTGATTTTGATAGAAAAATTCTCCTAACCCCTTGGTGTAAACAATATTCCAGAATTTTGCTTGCTCTTTTGAAAGGGAAAAATGCTTTATTTCGATTGTCTTTGGAGAGAAAAGTTTCCAGTAGGAGATACCTAAAATTAGTGAGAGGTTATTGAGAACATTAGTTAAAAGGTTGCTGTTTTGGTGAGAAATTTGATTTGGAAGGATAATTTTTTCTTTGAATAGAATAGACTTTTCATTTATTGGTGGATTATCAATTTGATAAGAAAATATAATTTCGTTCGATTTTTTAATTTTCCAACCTCGAAAAATAAAGACAGTGGGCCCTTCCATATGATAATTTTACAATAAAGTGATATTATAAGCCGATAAATCCAAACAACTGTTTTATTTAATGAACAATCATATCACTTTAATTTTTTTTGTTATAATAATTCCTTATGACATTCAAACCAATAGAGCCCAATCATGATTTTATCGAAATGGAGTATCGTCGGTTGAAGTATTGGTATGAAAACGGAATCGTTGATGAAAACATGAAGAAAAATAAAAAAAGTAAAAAATATTTCTCTTTCCTCGATGGTCCAATCACTGCCAATAATCCAATGGGTGTTCATCACGCATGGGGAAGAACATATAAAGATTTATGGCAAAAGTTTTACAATCTCCTTGGCTATCAAGAAAGATTTCATCAAGGTTTTGATTGTCAAGGATTATGGGTAGAGGTAGAAGTAGAAAAAGAGTTAAGATTAAAATCGAAAAAAGAGATTGAGAATTTAGTTCCTGGTGATAAAAAAGCTTCTATTGCTAAATTTGTTGATCTTTGCAAAAAACGAGTTTATCACTTTTCAAGGATTCAGACAGAACAGTCAAAAAGATTAGGTTATTTTTCTGACTGGGATCATTCTTATTACACAATGAGCGAAGAAAATAATTATATGATTTGGTATTTTTTAAAAAAATGTTATGAAAATGGCTGGATTTATAAAGGACAAGAATCAGTACCTTGGTGCCCTCGATGCCAAACAGCAATCTCCGAGCACGAAATTTTAACTGAAGATTATGCGGTTGTTACCCACCAAGCAGTTTATTTTAGATTAAAGCTTATCGACAAACCTTTCTCTATTAAAAAACCCCAATATTTTTTGGTTTGGACGACGACCCCTTGGACTATACCGGCAAATATCGCTTTAGCGGTTGAGAAAACATATGATTATGTTTTAGTCGAGTATAAAGATGAATTGTATTGGCTCTTGAAAGAAGCGGTCGAGAAAGTTTTTCAAAAAGGTAGTTATCAAATTACTAAAGAAGTTAAAGGGGAAAAATTAGCTGGGCTAAAATATGTAGGGCCATTTGACGATATTCCGGCTGTAAAACAAGTGGCGACTAAACAAAAAAACTTTCACATCGTTTTTTTAACCGATGATAAAATTCTACCGATTAACAAAGAAGAAGGGACTGGTATTGTTCATACCGCGGTTTCGGCCGGGACCGAGGATTATAAGATGGGAAGAAAAATTGGTTTGCCAATGATTCCGGTGATTGATGATGAAGCTAATTATCTGGAAACGATGGGATTTTTAGCAGGTAAAAATGCCAAAAAACAACCAGAAATTATTTTAGACTATTTAGAAAAAAATGGTTTCGCCTTTAAAATAGAGAACTATACCCATCGTTATCCTCGTTGTTGGCGTTGTAAAACCGAGCTTGTTTGGAAAGTAGCCGATGAATGGTATATCGCAATGGATAAGCCATCGTTAAATCAAAAATTGAAAGCCCGATCTTCCACTCAGAAGGTGAAAGATCAAAATTTAACATTGAGAGAGAGAATGATCGAGGTAGCAAAAAAGATTCATTGGATTCCAGAGTTTGGCTTAGATCGAGAAATTGATTGGTTAAAGAATATGCATGATTGGTTGATCTCCAAAAAGAATCGTTATTGGGGTTTAGCTTTACCTATTTATGAATGTCAAATGTGTGGTTTTTTTGAGGTTATTGGTTCAAAAGAAGAACTCAAAGAAAAAGCTGTTGAAGGTTGGGACAAATTTGAAGGTCACACTCCTCATAAACCTTATATTGATGAAGTAAAAATTCGTTGTCAAAGATGCGGTTCTATTGTTTCAAGAATTGATGATGTAGGTAATCCCTGGCTTGATGCTGGTATTGTTCCTTTTTCAACGATTAAAAAAGATAATCAGGGAGAACCTTTGTACTTGACCAATAAGGCTGAATGGCGAAAATGGTTTCCAGCCGATTTTATTACCGAGTCTTTTCCAGGTCAGTTTAAAAACTGGTTTTACGCCTTAATTGCTATGGCAACTGTGTTAGAAAATACAAATCCTTTTAAAACAGTTCTAGGATTCGGAACTCTTTTAGGAGAAGATGGTCGACCGATGCACAAAAGTTGGGGCAACGCCATTGAGTTTAATGAAGGAGCTGATAAAATTGGCGTTGACGTAATGCGTTGGATGTATGCCAGGCAAAACCCAGCTGACAACATGCTTTTTGGTTATAAAAAAGCTAATGAAGTGAGGCGTTTATTTTACTTAATTCTATGGAACAGCTATCGATATTTTATTGACTATTTTAATTTAGAAAAATTAGAGATTGATTTTTTTGAATTAGAGAAAGATCTGAAAAAAATTTTTTTTAAGTTAAGTTATTTAGATCAGTGGATAATTTTAAGACTCGTTTCAGTGATAAAAAAAGTGAAAACAGCCTTTTTTCAATACGATGTGCGCGGGACGACTCAAGAAATAGAAAAGTTTGTCGCCGATCTATCAACTTGGTACATTCGTTTATCTCGGAATCGAGTCTGGGTTAATTCTCCAGACCAAAAAGATAAAAAAAACTTTTATTTTACCATGTGGTTAATTTTAAAAAACCTTTCAATTATTATTTCGCCAATTCTTCCCTTTATTAGTGAAGAGATTTATACTAATTTGACTCATGAAAAATCAGTCTTTCTTTCTTCTTGGCCAGAATACATAGAAAAAATAGAAATTAAAAATCAAATTTTAGAACAAGATATGAATTTTCTTCGACAGATAATTGAGATTGGTAGAGCAAAAAGAAAAGAAATAAAGATTAAAATCCGTCAACCTTTAGCATCGATTAAAATCGATTTGCCAGAAGGTAATTTTTTCCAAGATAAAAATTTTCAATCTTTTGCCGCTGAGGTAGTAAGAAAAGAGCTTAATGTTAAAAAAGTTTTTTTTACGAAAAAAAACTATGATAAAATCGAAGTGGAATACGATAGTCAGTTAACCAACGAGTTAATTTATGAAGGTAAAGTAAGAGAATTAATAAGAAAAATTCAACATATACGAAAAGAAATGGGAATTAAGATTAACCAAGAGATTAATTTGATCATTCCTCGGGAATTTGAGAAAGATATATCTTATGTTAAGAAGAAAGTTTTAGCAAAAACGATTACTTTAGGTGAAGAATTGAAAATAAATGCATGATTGTTCTTTTAACTCTCCTATTATCATTATTTGGGTTTTTTAATCTTTTGGGTATTGATTACCAAGTGGCAAAAAATCAATTAATTTATATTTTCTTAGGATTTATTATCTATTTTTCTTTAAAAAAAATAAATAAAAAAATTTTTTTTGATAACAGTCATCTTTTTTACTGGTTTTTTACCTCACTTCTCTTGGTCACTTTTATTATTGGTTTGGAAGTAAAAGGGTCAAAACGCTGGTTGAGTTTATATTTTTTCAATTTTCAGCCTTCAGAGATTTTGAAAATTTTTTATATTCTTTATCTTTCAACTTTATTGACTCGACTAGAGAAAGAAACAACAAACTTTTATATTGGTTTTTTAAAAATACTAATGGTTTTTCTTATCCCATTTTTGACTGTCTTTCGTCAACCAGACTTAGGCAATGCCTTAGCTTATTTATTCATTTTTACTATCCTGATATTATTTTCATCCTTTCCTAAAAAAGATCTCTTAAAAATTATATTGGTTATTTTAGTTTTTTTGCCCTTATTTTGGCAATTATTAAGACCTTATCAAAAAGCGAGAATAACTAGTTTTTTTTACCCTCATTTAGATTATCAAGGAACCGCCTATAATATGATTCAATCAAAAATTACTATTGGCTCTGGAATGTTTTTTGGTCGGGGATTAGGATATGGCACTCAATCTACACTTTCGTTTTTGCCAGAAAATACGACTGACTTTGCTTTTGCTTCAATGGTAGAACAGTTTGGTTTTTTTGCTGGTTTTTTAACCCTGATTATTTATCTTTTTATTTTTTATTCTTTGTTTAGGAAAATTATTTCTTTGGTTGATAAAAAGGATGGGTTAAGTCGACAGCAATTCTATTACCTCATCGGTTTTAGCTCTTATTTGTTTTTTCAGGTTTTTATTAACATAGGGATGAACTTAGGTTTGTTGCCAGTTGTTGGAGTTGCCTTACCACTTATTTCAGTGGGCGGTTCTTCAATTATAACCTTTTTTCTTGGATTGATATTAGCGAAATAATTTTTGTCTTGTAAAAAAGAAAAAAAAGTTTTATAATATTAAAATGGCAAAAATTGCTGTTGTTAAAACCGGAGGCAAGCAGTATTTAGTCGAGGAAAAAGATTTTTTGGTGGTTAATTATTTAAATCAGAAAGAAGGTGAAACGACTGATCTAGAGACTTTAGCAGTTTTTAGTGATGACGGAGAAGTTTTAAATTTGGATAAGGAGAAAATTGAATCAGTAAAAGCGAAAGTGATCGAACACGGGTTGGGGGAGAAAATTCGCGTTGCCCGATTTAAAGCTAAAGTCAGATATCGCCGAGTTAAAGGTTTTCGACCAAAGTTAACTAAGTTGCAGATTATTAAAATTTAAACAAAAAGGATTTGAAATAAATCTATGGCTCATACCAAAGCTCAAAAGGCTGCCAGTGGCAATCGCGATTCTCAATCGAAGAGGTTGGGAGTTAAAAGATTTGGTGGCGAAAAGGTAAAAATTGGTTATGTTTTAGTACGACAACGCGGAACCAGATTTCATCCAGGTGAAGGGGTAAAAAGAGGAAAAGATGATACCTTATACGCGATTAAAGAAGGAGTAGTCAGATTTTATCGTCGTTATAATAAAAAATACGTTGCTGTTGTTTAAGTTTTCAAGATATAATAACCGCATGGGCGAAGATTCTCCTTTACTTAACGAATTAAAAAAGGAAAAAAATCCAATTATCTTGAGCAGAATTTTGTTTAATCTTCATAAAAAAGAAGGGATGAAGATTATTGATTTAGCTAAATTACTCAATAAAAAACCATCAGCATTAGCTCATTTAATTCGCCTAACTAAATTACCGGAAGCAATCATTGATGGTTTTTTGTCTCAGACAGTTTCTTTAAGCCATCTTTACATTATTTCAAGATTAGATAGAGAAAACGAGATGATCGAAGTTTACGAAAATGTTTTATCAAGAAACTTAACAGTTGCCGAAACAGAGACATTAGTAAGAGAGAAAAAATATCAGGTAAAAACTGAAGGGAAATATATTGATAAAAAATATTTTGATAAAGTAAAAAAAGAAATTGAAAAGGAAGGATTAGAAATTAAAATTATTCAATCAAGAGTAAGAAGTCGGATTATTATGACGATTAAAGGAAGTTTGAAAGAGACATCGATAAAGGTAAAAAAAATTCTTTCGGTTTTAGAAAAAGACTTCTTAAAGAAGAGGGTAGCGGATTTTTAATAATTCCTGCTTTATTTGGGGGGAAATATCGATAAATAACAACACCAACGATTGAATCAATTGGAATTGGCCCAAATTCTCGTGAATCTGAAGATCGAGGACGATTGTCGCCCATCACAAAAACATAGTTTTCTGGGACGATAATGGGTTGTCCTTCTTTGACGAATCCACTATCCCAGATATTCGTTTTTGCAGAAATATAGGTTTCCGGAAGAATGACATTATTGAGATAAACTTCGTTATTTTTAATTTCTATTTTATCTCCAGGTAGACCAATAATTCGCTTAATATATTCAATATTAGGATTTTTCGGTGAGTTAAAGACAACAACGTCACCTCTTTCGATTCGCTTAAATTTATAGGTAATTTTGCTTGTAATAATATAATCGCCTGATTGAAAAGTCGGCTCCATGGAGGCTCCTTTTACTTGATTTGGTTGAAAAATAAAAAGGTAAATAACAATAAAAAGAGAGCCAACAAAAGCGATTGTTTCTAAGATATCCATGACAAAATCAATAATGCTTTTGATGATATTCATAAGATTTAATTTTAAAGGAATAAATAGGGAAATACAAGATAGAGAATTAATCAATAATGAATATTGAATAAAGCAATAAAGTTAAAACCCAGCAGAAACACGATGGAAATACAATTGAAATACGATGGAAATACTTTACTTAATTCAGAATTCAAAATCGCAAAGTGACCTTTCGAACGGGAGGAGTTAAAATTGTTTTAAAATTTAAAATTCGTTTTTTTGGTATCGGTTATTAAAATTTGGTTATTGTAATCCCGAAGGGACTCCTATTAGAATATATTTAGATATTAGGTTAATTAGAAATTTGAAAATAATTTTTTTCTTAATGTTTTATAATATAACTACCAGGCCGGTTAGCTCAGTGGATGAGAGCGCTTCGTTCACATCGAAGAGGCCGGGGGTTCAAATCCCTCACCGGCCACCTACCTCGTTAAATACAAAAAGGACGAAAAAATTTAAATTTGTCTTTTAAACTGATTAAGCTAAAAAACAATCAATAGTTATTGACACAAGAAAAATACTTCCGGTGTTACTCAGGGCTAAAATTAAAAAAATCAAGCTTTGAAACAACGTTTATATTATTTAGTTTTTATAAGTTCCATAACCACTTGGCAACGCGTGGGTTTCCCAAACATGCTCTCCTTCAGAAGTGCCATGAAAAAATATCACTTCGAAATCACCCCAAATCGGATAACCTCCTTCTCTCCAACAAGGACTGTTTTCCAGTTCATGACCGACCCACACTATTTTATAATGCCAAGTTTCTTGACTGCCATCTGGCTTCATTCCGTTCCATTGATTATCTACCCAAGCATTACATGTCCAGGGGGCCCCGTTAAATCTAGCTTCATGCCAAGCCTTTGACCAAGTCATTTTTAAATGATCATTGGCATAAGTTGCATCTCCCCAAACTTTTCCATCAAGTGCTCTATCAACTCCATCAGCAGCGCCAACAAACATTCTTGCTTGATAATTATAACCAAATTCATCGAATCCTTTATTATTTGATGATGCTAATGCAACAGAACTGGTAATCAGAACAAATCCGATTGCAATTAAGAATAAAGAAAAAATTTTTTTCATTTTTCTCACCCCCTTTATTTATTTAACTAATAAAAACTGATAAAAAAAACCGACCGGGAAATAGCGGTCGGGAGAGCGGCGTTAATTGAATTGAAATTAACAGCCATAAATAAAAAGATAAGTTATTTAGGAAAAATTTATCGTATTTTTTTGTTGGAAGCAAATATGATAAAAAGGGTCAAAGAGTATAAAAGTAGGTAAATTACCAATTAAAAATAATAAAGGAAATAATTTTTTTTATATCAATAACACCTTTTTGTTAATCTCAACAATCCCTTAGTCCATAGTTTTTCTAAAAATTTTTAACCGAGGGAATAATTTGAAGATTGTTTGATCAATTTCCTTTGTTCTATTTTTAATGATTTCTTTTTTGATAATAAATATCCAAGAGCCGACCAAACACATAAAAAAGAAAATTACTAAAAACAATTTATTTATTCCTTTTTTTTCATTCCCATTTTTCAGCTCGACAGATGCTCCTTTCACATCTCCTTTTTGTTTGTTTAGTTGAGAAATCAGTTTCGAAAGACTTGAAGGGAAGCGATTTTGATTATTAGAGGAAACAAGAGAATTTTTATTTTTCATTGGCTGATTATTGGGAGAATTATTTGCGCCACTAGTATTATTGTTAGAATTATTATTTGATGGGCTTGATTGGTTGGTTTGACTTGATGAAGAAGTTGGCGTTGGGGTTAAAGTCGGTGTGATTTGAGAAAAATTAATGAGATAGTTATCAATTTCTTGAGTTGGATTATCAGAAGTAATGTCACCATCAATTTTTTCCCAAAGATCATTTTCTTCGAAAATTTTTCCGACAATAATTTGATAGCTGCCCTTTTCGATTCCTTTAACTTTAAGTTGGTAATTTCCTTCTTTTGCGTTTTCGATAAAAATAATCCCATCTTCTTCTAAATATTTAATGTTATCGGGACCAACAACTTCCATTGTTGCCGGTGAGCGAATAAGAAAAATCAAGCTTTGGGTAATCTTAGTTGATTTTCCTTCAATTATTGAATTATTTTGAAGATTGATATCTAACAAATTAAGAATTTTTTTTATAGGTTCTTTTTTGTATATTATTTCTCCATGATCGTATGAATCAAACATTATCACATCATCATTTTTTTCAAAAGCACTTTTTGATAAAACGATCCCATCGCCTGATTCCATCCTTAGCTCGATTGGTCGGCCATCTTGGTAATTACCTAAAATGCTATCGATCACATTTGGTTGAGCGATTTTATAAAAAGAAGGAGTCTGAATCTCTGAGCCATATATTGCGGTAAAAATTGGATATATCTGAGGAAAGGAAAAATTATATTTTGGTAAAGTGGGGTTTTTAATTGTCATCGAATTGGTGGAGATTTTTTCGTTATTTTCTTTTAAAAGAAAATCAAATAAAGGCAAAAGATCAAAAGCCACTGGAAATTTTTTTCTTATGGTTTCTCGATCTGTTTCAAAACTATCTTTATTAAGAATTAAAATTAATTTTTGAGCCAACCAAAGAAAGGTATTTTCCCGATCAATTTCTCCAGCAGATAGAGGTTTATAAACTTGAACTGCGCCATAGTGGGGAGAACCCACAGTAATTAATTTTTTCACTCGTTGTTCCTGATATTTTTGAGTGTAAATTCTACTTACTAATCCACCAAGAGAATGACCGACGAAACTAATATCATTATCTTGAGGGATTTTATCTTTGATAAAGTTTTTAAGATCATCAGCGATACTTTCTAGTGGTTTTCGCCAATCATAAGAAAAAATAAAAAAATCTTCGTTTTCTTTCTTGCCATTGTTTTTTAATGTTTTAATTAAGCCATCGTATTCATGAATAAAAAAAGAAAGTTTCCATTGACTGTAAACGACTTCTTTATTATGGAGGATAGCTTCTTTATTCCAAGAGGCAAAAAATCCAGGGATGATGATTAAAGAAGTGTTTGGTGTTGGGGTAGGAGTTGGTGAAGGAAGATTAGGAGGTTGGGTTGCGGCGAGTCCAATAGACCAATTTTGAGTGTTTGACAAAGTATAATAAAGATATACCTGATTGTTTATCTTTACTAAATGAGGACCAATGATCATTCGATTGTTTCCGTCACCATTTAGACTTAAGACTAGACAATCATCATTTGGGCAAGACCAATTTTTACCGTCGTTAGAAATAGCGTAATAAATTTGAGTCGCGTACCCTCCACCGGTGTGGTAATAAATTTTGAATAGACTATTGAAATATTCAACATAAAAACCACCAACATGCCCCAAGTTAATAGGAAGATTAAGGGGATTATTTATTTCTTTAATCCAATTTATGCCATCTTCTGAGGTAGCTAAGCCCAATTGCCATCCTGAATTACCCCAGCCTGCATACCAAAGATAATATTTTCCATTCAAATATAGCACTGATGGATGGGCTACCCCTCTATTTTCCCAATTTTTTTCTCCTATTATTGTGAATTGAGGATCTTTTATCCAATTAATTCCATCGCTGGAGATAGCATGGCGGATATAGTAAGAATTATTAACATAAGCGTTATACCAGAGATGATATTGATTATTTTTAAGGACGAAAGGTTCGAATAATCCACTTTCATTAATGCCATTTTCATTTGTTGGATAAAGAACAACATGATTAGGAGGCTCAAACCATTCAATGCCATTATTTGATTCTAGATACCCAATAACCCACTGATTATTAAGATATTTTGATACCCACATTTTATATTTTCCTTCATCATAAAGCACCGAAGCATTACTGTAATGTTGACTTGTTGAAGAAAAAAAAGGAAGAATTGGATTTTTTTCGTATTTATACCAAGTCGACGCAAAAGTGAATTTATTGATAAAAAAAAGAAAACAGATTAAAAAAATTGAAATTTTTCTAACCATTAAAAATAATTTTTTTTATTAAAAAAAATAAATCAATATGATAAAACCAACAAAATAAAAAATTTAATTATTATTAAGCGCTTTATTCATCGAAATCCAAGAAATTAAAAATATAATCCAAAGGAGGACATTAAAGTTTAAAAATAAGTTTTTAAGAAAATAATCATTTTGCCATATCCAAAGGGAATAATTTAAAGAGCAATAAATTAGGAAATTTAGATATAAAAAATAAGGAAAACTTCTTAAAACAAATAAAAAAGGGATTAACCAACTAAAGTATTGAACACCAAAACCAACGGTAAAGGTATAAAAAAATATTAGCAAGAAAAAGATCTTTTTAATTAAATTAATGGCCTTATTTCTGGATAAAAATAAAGAATAAATAAAAAAGGCATTAATGAATAAAAAAAGAAAAGTTTTTTGTAAAAATATTGGGGTTTGAGCTAAGTCTTTAAAAAAAAGATTTTTTATTAAAAATCCTATTCCCCAAACATCAAAAAGACTTCGATAAGCAATTACCGGAGAAAAAACAGAAAAGAAATCAGTTGGCCAAAAAAAAATATAAACAAGAATTGCCAAAATTGTGGTGAGCGGAGTAATGACAATTAAGAACCTCTTTTTTAGAGAGAAAAAAAGGAGAGGTAAAAAAAAGATCGGCCAAGGTTTGGCTAAAACACTGAGAGAAAAAATTATTAGTCCTAATAATTCATTTTTTTGTTTTAAAAAATAAAGAGATAAAAGGAAAAAAAATAAAGGGATGGCGTCAAATTGACCATGGAAACAAAAAATTAACAGAGAAACAGGATTAAAGAGATAAAAAATAGTTTTTTTAACATTTTTCTTTGTTAAATGATAAATTAAAAAACCATTACCAAGATCAAAAAAATTAATTATCAACTTAACCAAAATAATCAATGGCAACAAAAATTTTTTTTCTAAAAGATAAGCTAAAAGTTGAAAATAGAGAAAGAAGGGAAAATAGGGGTAGTGAATAATGGCAATTTGAGGATATATGCTTTTTCCTAAAAAAAGACTCTCTCCGACTAAACGATACGAGGAAAGATCAAAATTATTAATATTTTTTGACAATAAAATAATGCTTCCTCTAACAAAAAAAGAAAAAATAAAAGACAAAATCAACATTGTTTAAATCTTTTCAAAAAAGAGAAAAAAAATCAGCATGATAAAACAAACTTTATTTAGAAGATAAGGCAAGAAATCATGCCTTTTCATGGAAAACATAGAATAAAATTTAAACGAGTTATAATTTAATTTTAATATAGTAAATGAAAATTATTTGTCCGATTTGCCATAAATCATCCTTAAGAAAGTTAAAAAAAATAAAAAGCACCCAAATTTTTGAATGTTTGGAATGTTCTTTATCGATTATTCCAAGGAATATTATTTCTAAAAGGACTAGCTGGTATTCTTTAGGAGATTATCAAGACGAAGCCAACCGATTTAAAAAGAGATTCGTTCAATTAACAAGAATAATACATAGTTTTGCTCCAAAAGGAAAGGTTTTAGATATTGGTTCTGGATTTGGATTGTTGTCTTCAATATTAAATAAACTAGGAGATTACGATTTTCATTTGATAGATAAAGAGATTGAGCCTTATTATTTTCAAAAGGCAAAAAACTGTCAATTTAAAAAAGTTGATTTTTTAAGATTTATTGGAAAAAACAAGGAAAAATATGATTTAGCGTTAATGTTTGATATTCTGGAGCATTTTAAAGATCCGTTATCGATTTTGATAAAGATAAGAAATATTCTTCATAATAATAGTTATTTGGTAATTCAAACACCTAATTATCAAAGTTTAATGGCGAATATTTGTTATCATTGGTCATGGTGGATGGTTGAAGATCATAAGATTGTCTTTTCACCAAAATCAATTAAGAAATTATTGAATTTAACAGGCTTTAAAATTGTTTATTTTAAAACCTATGAGGATTGGTATGATTTTAAAAAAAATTTAGATGGTAATTTTCAAAAATTAGAATCCACTTTTATTAGACGGTTGGTAAAGTTGTTTTTATTGGCGCCATTTTTTATGTTTTATTTTATTTTAAGAAAAGTATTTTGGTTTTTTGGTTTGGGTGGATTAATATTCCTTGTCGCTAAAAAGAAGTTATAATACAATTGATGAAAAATAAGATTTCTTTAGTAATGATTACTAAAGATGCTGATTATTTATTAAAGAAAAGTTTATCGTCAGCTAAAGATTTAGTTGATGAAATTGTTATTGTTGATGATTATTCTCAAGATCAAACAATAAAAATTTCTCAACAGTTTAAGGCAAGGATTTTTTTTCGCCACAGCAATAATTTAGGCGATCAAAAAAGATATGGGGTAAAAAAAACACGGTATCCATGGGTTTTAATTTTAGATAGCGATGAAGTTATTTCAAGAAGATTGTTTAAAGAAATTTTATCTTTAAAAAAAAGAGGTTTGTTAGATCAAAAAGATGGTTATTTAATACCATATCAAAACCACTATCTAGGAAAAAAAATTAATTATGGAGGAGAGAATTACCGAATGTTGAGATTATTTAAAAAAAACAAAGCCTTTATTAAACCAGCCTTAGTCCATGAAAGTTGTGAATTAAAAAGTGGTAAAAAAGGTTATTTAAAAAATAAAATTTTTCATTATTCATACCGATCATTACCTCAAATATTTTCAAAGTTTACTGATTACGCTATTCGAGAAGCAATACAAAAATTAAAAAGAGGAGAAAGATCTTCTTTAAAAAAAATTATTTTCTATCCGCTTCATATGTTTTATGCCCGATTCATCAAAGACAAGGGTTATCGTGATGGATTATGGAGAATGCCCTTGGATTTAGGTTTTGCCTATATGGAGTTTTTAACTTATTTGTTATTATTATTCCCTAAATTGCTAAAAATAGAAAAATGAGGGTTGGATTGATTGTTGTTTTATATCAGACGCCTAAAAGAGAACTAAAAAGATTAGAAAAAGAGTTTATCGATTTAGGTTTTAAAGATTATTCGATTTATTTTATTGATAATACGATTAATAATCGTGGGTTTGGGACAGCAGTGAATGAAGGATTGAAAAAAGGATTAAAAGATGGAGTTGATATTTTTATTATCGCTAATCCTGATATTTCTTTTAAAAATATTAAAGCCAATCAGTTTTTTGAAGCTGGGAAATATTTTGATCTTTGGGGATTTTCAATACAACAAGGGAATGAATTTTTTTACGGAGGCGCAATTGACAAATGGCGATTAAGTGGAGGATTAATTAGAGAAAAACCAAAAAAAAGATTTATTGAGTGTGATTTTATTTCTGGATCCTTGATGGTGATTAAAAGAAAAGTGGTTGAAACCATCGGTTTCTTTAAAGAAAATTATTTTCTTTATTACGAAGACTTGGAATATTGCCATCGGGCAAAAAAAAATAATTTTAAAGTGGGTATCGATTCCTCGTTACAATATGAGCATTTAGAAAGATCTAAAAATAATCCCAAAAAAGAATATTTTTTATTTAAAAATCGATGGCTTTTTTTTTGGGAGTATAGTGATTTAAAACAAAAAATAAGAGAACTATTTCGTTTACCCTTAACAGCAAGTGAAACGGTTCCTTTGTTAATAAAATTAATTTTTAATAGCCGATTTTTACGTGATTTTTTGAGTTTAAATTTGTCTACCTTGGTGAATAAGATTTTTCATTTTTTTCTGTTTATTTTTTTAATACGTCATTTATCACCATCAGACTATGGTCTTTACACTTTAGTTTGGGCGTATTTGGGTTTTTTCAATCCTTTTACCGATTTAGGGACAACTAACTGGGGCTTGGTTTATCTACCGAAATCTGAAAAAAACACTTATCAAAAACTACTCAATTTGAGAATATTGATTGGTTTTATTCTTTTTTTTGTTATTAATTTCAGCGCTATTTTTTTCTTCAAAAATAAAGAAATATTACCATTGATTTTTTTTGTCTCATTAACTGTTTTTGCTAATATCTGGTCAGGGACATATTTGATCATTAACTCAATTAAACAAAAAGTTATTGTTTCCTCAATAATTTCAACCGCTTTTAATATTTTTTTTGTTGTATTAATTATTGCGTTTTTCCTTCTTTTTCGAACTCTATGGGCAATTTTTTTGGCCGTAGGCATGAGTTTTTTTCTTTATTGTTTGATTAATTTTTATTTAGTAAAAAGAGAGATAGGAAAGGCAAATTTTGAGTTTGATTTTCCATTCTGGTTTGAAATATTTAAAAAATCAATACTTTTTGTTTTAATAAGTTTTTTTGCCAGTTTGCGATTTAAAACCGATGTTTTTTTACTTAATCATTTTTTAAGCTCGAAAGAAGTTGGTATTTACTCGGCTGGTTATAAGTTTTTAGATGCTTTAATTTTAATTGCAGGGAGCTACAACTTTGTTGCTCAACCAATATTCAGTCGGATTATAGCAGATCTTAACGCCTTGACTAAAAAAATAAAAAAAGATCTATTGTTTTTAGCCTTTATTTCTTTAAGTATCAGTTTGATTTTCTTTATTGCTAGCCCATTTTTTCTCCCTTTTTTTATGGTTAAAAAGTACCAGACGGGAATTCCTATAGCTCGATTCTTAATCTTTGCTTTACCCTTTGTTTATATCAATTCAATTTTTTATAACACTCTTTATGCTTTGAATAAAATAAAAAGTGTTTTAGTTATTTTTGTCATCCAATCAATAATTTCTTTGGTCATAAATTTCTATTTTATCCCTAAATATTCTTACTATTCACCAATTGGGGCAACAATTTTTTCTGAATTTTTTTCATTAATTTTATCAGTTAGTTTTTTCTTTTATTATCTTAAACGAGCGAAAAATGAAAATCGGAGTTGACGGTGGAGGATTGTGCTCAGATAAAAATCATCAATTTGGTAATTTTGTTTTTACTAAAAATCTTCTTTTTTCTTTAGCTAAGTATGATCGTAGAAATCAGTATTTGGTTTACACGTTTTGTGGTGGACAACTAAATTTTAAAGCAAACAATATTATAATAAAAAAAGTTAAACCAAGGCTGTTTTGGTCAAAATTAAGTTTGTCTTATGAGTTATTAAAATCTCCAATTGATGTTTATTTAGGCATTAATCAATCACTTCCGCTTTTTATAAAGGCAAAAAAAATTATCGCTTTTTCTCATGGATTGTCATTTTATTACTATAAAACATTTTACCCAGATTCATGGCGAAAAATGCATTATCAACATCAGGAAATGAGTAAGAGAGCTGATTACATCATTGTTCCTTCAATAAAGGTCAAAAAAGAATTGAGAGATAATTTTCAGGTGAATGAAACGAGGATAAAAATTATCCCCTATGGGATACCTCAAGATTTATCATCGCTAAAAAAAATTAAACGAAGCAAAAGAGAAAGCTTTATGCTAAGTATTGGACTGAATCATAAAATAAAAAACTTTGATCTGTTAAAAAAAATTTTTGAACTATTTACCAAAATTAATCAGTCAAAAAAGTATAAATTACTAATAGTGAATAAAGGCTATAAGCATAAAGATTTAGCGACACTATATCGTAAGGCTACGGCATATTTAACGACGTCATTATATGAAAGTTTTAATTTTCCAGTCTTAGAAGCTTTATCTTTAGGTTGCCCAGTTATTGGTTTAAAGTCAGCGATTATTCCAGAATTAAGTAAATATTGTTTCGTGGCTAAAGATCAAGATCAGTTTTTAAGTTTTATGCTTCAGATTGCTAAAAATGGTTTTGATTATCGAATTGATATTGACCAATTAAAAGAAGAATTTTCTTGGAAGACATATGTTAGGAATTTAATAGCTCTTTATGATTAAAGTTGCCTGGGTAAGGGGAAGATATTTAAATAATTTTGAAGGTCAGAGTTATGCTTTATTTTCTAGAAAAATTAAAATTACTGGAATTAGTTCTTTATATCCCTTAGATGAAAAAGTTAGTTTTCCCATAATCAAGCTACCATCTCTTTCGGATTTACAAAGATTTTCATTTTTAGATAAACCAATAAAATTTCTCGCCAATCGGATTATTGGCGACTCTCAAATTTTGTTTGGTTTAGAAAAATTCGCTGGTCAATTTGATATTTTCCACGCAGCCGATCCTCATTATTATTATTCTTATCAATTGGCTAAGTTGAGATTAAGAAATTTAATTCGTTGCTTATTAATAACTTCATGGGAAACGATTCCTTTTAATAACGAATCAATTTATCAAAAAAAAAGAATAAAAAAAATTTCTTTAAAAGCGGCTGATGGATTTATTTGTCATACAGAAAGAGCAAAAAATACATTGATTACCGAAGGGATTAATGAAGAGAAGATTAATGTTGTTCCTTTAGGGGTAGATTTAAGACGTTTTCACCCTAAAAAAAGGGCTAATAATCAATTAACAATTCTTTTTGTTGGCCGCTTGGTTAAGGAGAAAGGGATAATAGATTTGTTAGAGGCATTTTATCAGGTTAAGAGAAAAACCAAGCGTTCAAAATTAAAATTAAAAATTATTGGCGATGGGGAGTTAAGAAAAGGACTTGAGTTGTTTATCAAAGAAAAAAAAATAGCCAATGATGTTTTTCTTTTAAAAAGAGATTATTCTCAAATTCATCAAGATTATCAGGAGGCAGATTTGTTTGTTTTACCAACAAAAAAAACCAACACTTGGGAAGAGCAATATGGAATGGTTTTAATCGAAGCAATGGCTTCAGGTTTACCAATAATTGCCTACGATAGCGGTGCGATTAAAGAAATAATTGTTGAAGCCGGTATGCTGGTGGAAGAAAATGATTATCAACAGTTAGTGAAAAAAATTATTTTTTTAATAAACAATGACAAGGAAAGAATAAAACTTGGTAAAATAGCAAGAAGAAGGGCTGAAGAATATTTTGATGCAAAAAAAACAGCTAAAGCTCTTGAAGAAATTTATCTAAAATATTATGAAAATTTCTGCCGTAATTCTTACTAAAAATGAAGAAAAAAACCTAGAACGCTGTCTAAAGTCTCTATCTTTTGTCGATGAAATAATTATTATTGACGATTATTCTAGTGATAAAACTAAAGAGTTAGTTGATTTTTTTAAAAAAAAATTAAATATTTTATTTTTTCAAAAAAGATTGAGCGGTGATTTCTCAAGTCAACGAAATTTTGGCCTTCAAAAAGCTAAAAACCAATGGGTGCTCTTTGTCGACGCCGACGAAGAAATAAGTTCAGTTTTATCTAAAGAAATTCAATTATTGACTCCTGAAAATGAAATTAGATGTTATTATCTTAAACGACGTGATTTTTTTTGGGAGAGAGAGTTGAGATTTGGAGAAACGATTATGACCCGCAATCAAGGAATTATTAGATTGGTAAAAAAAGATAGTGGTCGATTTGAGGGCAAGGTTCACGAAGAGTTTATTTTTTTTAAACAAAAGGCAAAAACAAAAAAACTATCAGGATTTATTAATCATTATCCCCACCAAACAACAAAAGAATTTTTAAAAACGATAAACGATTACAGCACAATTAGAGCAAGGGAATTATTTGAAAAAGGAGAGGTTCCTTCCTTATTTCAATTAATTTTTTATCCAATGTGTAAATTTCTTTTAACATATTTTTTATATTTAGGATTTTTAGATGGTCCGGCTGGTTTTGTCTATTCGTTTATGATGAGTTTTCATTCTTTTTTAGTTCGGGCAAAATTGTTTCAGTATTATGGAGAAAAAAGCCAATCTGAAAATAGTTGATCGAGTAATTACCTTTCTTTTTTATTTGGTTTTTATTTTCTTCAGTTTTGGACAAGTTGGACGGTTATCGATAAATAATCAGGAGATTAATTTTTATTTGTATGAAATAGTACTAGTGATGATTTTTTTTCTTTTAGTATTAAAAAGTAAAATTGATTTTTTGCTAAATTTTTTTAACAAAAATTTAATCATATTAATCACTCTTTTCTGGTTTTTTGTTACATATTTAATTAACTTTAAAGATTTTACTAGCCATCAAAATTTAGTCGCTGGTTTGTATTTAATGAGATTGTTATTCTATTTTTTCTTCTTTGTTTTCTTATTTTTATTGTTTAAAAATAAACCGAGAATAAAAATGTCAATAAGAAAATCATTCATTTTTTTTATTATTTTGACATTAATTATCAGTCCAATTCAATACTTTTTATATCCAAACTTGAGGAATATTCTTTACTTGGGCTGGGATCCTCATTGGTATCGGTTGCTAGGAGGATTCTTTGATAGTTTTTTGGCAGGAGCGATTTTTGGGTTATTATCAATTTGTTTTCTTTTAAAAAAATTAACAGGGTTAAGTTTGACTTTTTTTATCTTTCTTATTCTAACTTTTTCCCGCAATGCTTATTTAGCTTTTTTACTTTTTTTAGGAATCTATTTTTTAAGGCTTAAAAAATGGAAAAGCTTATTTATTTTTATTTTCTTCTTCCTTTTAGTGATTGTTCTTAGTCCAAAACCTTTTGGTGAAAGTGTTAATTTAAAAAGAGTTTTTACGATTGAAGCAAGGTTGAATGATTACCAAAAAGGATGGCAGATTTGGAGGAAAAATTGGTTTTTTGGAATTGGATATAATAGAATTCGTTATTTAAAGGAAAATGATAATTTAATTCAACCTTTGGGTTATTCTCATGCTGGCTCTAATTTTGTTTCATCATATTTGACAATTCTTTCAACGACTGGTGTTTTTGGATTAATTCTTTTTTTACTGGGAGTAAAAAAAATATTAATGATTAATGATTTTGCTTTTCTTGGGGGAATTTTTTTATTAATAATGTCTTTTTTTGATAATGTAATTTTGCATCCGATGGTAATTTTTCTTTATTTAATGCTAATTTTTTTGTTTTAATCCTCTTTTTGATAGGAGACAGTGATGATTTTTTCTGCAGTATTGCCGGCAATATCAGAAGCAGTGATTTTTATTTTATTTTCCCCTTCAGAGAGAGCTACCTCAGCTTCAAAATTTCCTAAGACATCAACCACTACCGGCAGATCATTAATTTTAATAATCGTTTCGGGTTCAGTTTTGCCTTTGACGATGATGCGATCTTTATGCGTTTGAGATTTATCCTGTGGTTCTTCAATCTCTATTTTTGGCTTTTCTTTTTTGTAGAAAATATTATATTTTTGAGTTTTTTTGATCAATCTACCTTGATCATCAAATCCCTCTAAATAAAACTTGTTATCGCCTTCATTTAAGGAGTCAATGGTTAAACTGAAACTGCTTTTATTTTTGACTTCTTTCTCAATAACTTTTTTATCATTAAGATAGCCAACTATTTTTTCTAAATTAAACACCGACCCCTTAATTTCAATAGTAGAGGAGTTTGTCGCCATGGGGATATTTTCAATATCCAAAAGGCCATATTGTGTTGATGATTGATTGGTTTCAACTGGTCTATTTTTTGAGGTTAATTTTGAAATGAAAATTGAAGCATCGATAATAATTTGAATCCCATAGGTGAAGAAAAAAATAATAAAAAAAATGATCAAAAAAATGATAAGAAAAAGTTTTTGTTTCCTTTCCTTTTCTAAGTGTTTTTCTAGTCTTGACATGAGCCGATGGCCCGATTCGAACGGGCGACCTCTCGCTTACGAAGCGATTGCTCTACCAACTGAGCTACATCGGCGTTTAGCACCATCGGTATATTGCGCCATTAATCTAACTGAGCGGGTGAGCGGAGTCGAACCGCCCTTTCTACCTTGGGAAGGTAGCGTTGAGCCGATCAACTACACCCGCGATAAATATATTATAAACATTAAACTTTAAATATTAAACTCCAAAGAAGTCGTGTGAGATTACAAATCATAAATCATAAATTCCAAATTCTAAATTATAAATTACAGATAACAAATGACAAATTACAAACTAGAATAATTTTTAATAGCTAAATAACTAATAACCATGATTAATTTTAAACCCTTCAAATCGGAAGGAGATTTAAATTTTTAATCAGAAAGAGACTTTTTTTGATTTTAAACAATCATTTCATTCTTTGATTTTTAGGCACCATTCTGACAACGGCCTTTGTTAAGATGTATCAAATTTGAAGCTATTTTTTATTTATTAAATGAAAATGATAATTTTGAATTTTACTTTTACCTTTTGAGTTTTAAATTGTAGTTTTAACTTTTGAATTTTGACTTTTATTATTAGATATTGATTAAAAATTTTTATTATTATTTCTTAGGATATGTAAATGTTTTCGAATTGGAGAGCAGAATTTAGAATTTATCTTTATCTCGGTATTACTAATCTCATTCCCACCTCAATCATTTCTGGATTTTGAAGATTATTGGCTTGAGCAATTTTTGGCCATTGGTAAAGATTGCCATAAAATTTTTGGGCAATTGATGAAAGACTATCACCTGGTTGGACTATGTAAATCTCAATTTTTGATTCGGTGTCTTTTTTTTCTTCGATTTTAGGAATAATTAATTTTTGGCCTTTTTCAATTTGATTAACGTCCTTTAATTTATTTACTTCCGCGATTTTATCCATCAAATTTCCATCGCTATAAAATTTTTCAGCGATTTCAAAAAGAGTATCGCCTTCTTGGACAATATATGTTTGATAATTTTTCTTTATTTCTAATTCTTCTTGAGTTTTTGTTTGCTGGGTAGTTTTTTTAGTTAATAGCTTAGGAAGATATGCTTTGCTAACGAAGAGTAAAGAAAAAACAAAAACAGTAAAACCGATTAAAAATGAATAAATATTATTTTTAATCAATAAAATCAATTTCTCTTTTTCTTGTTGATAATTTTTTTCTCTCTCGATTTTTTTTTCCTTTATTTTTTTTCTCATAAGATAATTTCGTCGGTATTATAAAAAAATTAATTTAAATTTTCAAGAGGAGTTCTAGAACCGAAAGCATTGACAATAAAGATTTATAAAACTAGTAATTAATCTAACTTCCTATTAATAATCAAAATATTGATAACAATCAAAATAATCAATAAAATTATACTTATTGTATAAGTATTTAAAGTTAGAATTTTTTTTGTTATAATTAATTTGCACAAATCTATAAAGGAGGTGAGAAAAAATGAACGTTAATTTAATCATTTTAATAATCATTGGTATTTTGGTTTTATATTTTATTGGCGCTTATAACTCATTCGTTGTTTTAAAAGCACGAATTAAAGAAGCTTTGTCGGGAATTGATGTTCAATTAAAACGAAGAGCTGATCTTATTCCAAATTTAATTGAAACAGTTAAAGGCTATGCAAAACATGAAAAAGAAGTTTTTGAAAATGTCACTAAAGCTAGAAGTATATTGATGAAAGCGGAAACTTTAGTTGACAAGGCTGAAGCCTACAATCAGTTAACTCAAGCACTGAAATCATTGTTTGCCGTGGCAGAAAACTATCCTCAACTTCAAGCGAATCAAAATTTTCTCGATCTCCAACGTCAATTAGAAGACACAGAGGATAAAGTTGCTTATTCAAGACAGTTTTATAATGCCAATGTTTTGGATTATAATACCAAAGTAAGAATGTTTCCCAGCAATTTAATTGCCAATATTTTTGGTTTTAAAGAAGAAGAATTTTTTGCCGCTAATGAAGAAGAAAGAAAATCAATAAAAGTTAGTTTTTAATTATGTCGCCATATCAACAAATAACTCACAATAAAGTGAGAACATATATTATTTTTATCTTATTCATTTTTATCACCAGCGGTTTTTTTTATCTTGTTGGCCAATATTTTCAATCCGCCAACAGTTATTTGATTTTTGGATTAATTTTTTCTTTGTTTTCAGGGTTAATATCATATTTTTTTTCAGATAAGATTATTCTTTTTACTGTTGGCGCTAAACCAGCGAGTAAAAAGGAATATTTTGACTTATACACGGTAACAGAAAATTTAACCATCGCCTCTGGTTTGCCGATGCCAAAGCTTTATGTTATCAATGATCCAGCGCCAAATGCTTTTGCTACTGGTCGTAATCCCAAAAATGGCGTCGTTTGTGTGACAACTGGTTTGCTAAAAATTCTTGACCGAAGCGATCTAGAAGGAGTAATCGCTCATGAACTTTCTCATATTAAAAATTACGACATCTTATTGGCTTCAATCGTTTCTGTATTGGTGGGCACAATCTCCTTAGTTTCTGATTGGATTTTAAGATACCGTTTTTGGTATGGTGATTCGAGTGATAGAAGAGATCGATCAGGTTTACTATTTCTTTTTTATATTTTAGCTCTTATTATCGCTCCTTTAGTGGCAACATTAATTCAGTTGGCGATTTCGCGAAGAAGAGAATTTTTAGCCGATGCTTCAGCTGTTCTTTTGACTCGCAACAAAATGGGTTTAATCGATGCTTTAAGAAAGATTACCCAATATCCATATCCAATGCGTCATGCCACCTCCTCAACCGCTCATCTTTTTATCAGCAATCCTCTAAAGGGAGCAAGGAAAGATTCTTCTTCCTGGTTGGCCAATCTTTTTTCAACCCATCCGCCGGTTGAAGAGAGGATTAAGGCATTGATGGAGATGTAAAATAAAATAATAAATAATAATGAATATTGAATAAAGACATTGAAATACGGTGGAAGTACCTTTTTAAAATCAACCCTCCGAATTGAATGGCAATACGACAAAGTCAAAAATAAAAATCTGAATGATTCATTATGATCGAAAATTCGAAGTTCCAAGCTCGAAATCCGAAACAATAATTAAATTTTAAATTTAAAAACCTAAATCTTCAAAAATTTTAAAAAGACTGATATAATCAAATGAGAATGAAAATTTTTTTTGCTATTCTTTTAGGAAAACTAACTATCTTTTTTAGTCGTTTATTTAATTTAGGTAACGGTAGTACCTGGCCTGGGCATCTAGCTTTTTTAATTAATCGTAACTTTATCGAAGACATTCTGAAAAAAAATTTTCAAAAAAAAATTATTATTATTAGCGGCACCAATGGTAAGACAACCACTGTTGAGTTAATTAAATTTATTTTAGGAAAAAAAGGGATCAGAGTTATTTCTAATGAAGAAGGAGCTAATCTGCTCAATGGCATGGCTTCGTCAATTATTAAAAACTGTAATTTTTTTGGTAACTTTTCTCAAGAAGTGATTGTTTGGGAGACCGATGAATTCAATCTTCCTTTAATTATAAAAAGAATTTCTCCCGATGGTGTGATTCTTTTAAATTTATTTCGCGACCAGCTTGATCGATATGGCGAGGTTAATACCATTGCCCATCGCTGGTTTAACGCTTTAAAAGAGATACCAAATAAAACAAAAATTTATCTTAATGGTGATGATCCGCAATTAATGTTTTTGGGAAAAAAATTAAAAAAAGAAAAAGAAATTTATTTTTTTGGACTCGATCAATCTTCAATGAATGAAAAAGAAATACCTCACGATGCCGATTCTTCATTTTGTCCTATTTGCGGAACAAAATTAATTTATAACCGAATTGCCTATTCTCATCTGGGCGATTTTTTTTGTTCAAGATGTCGATTTAAACGAGAAACCGTTGAAAATTTTAAAAATAAAAAAATTTGTTATCCACTTTCAGGATTATTTATGAAATATAACACCCATGCCGTTATTTTGTTTTTAATGTCTTTTTTTAATATTGAATTCAATTTCATTAATAAAAATCTAAGATTATTTCGACCAAAATTTGGTCGCCAAGAAAAAATAAAAATCGGCCGAAAAGACGGGTTTATTTTTTTAGTCAAAAATCCAGCTTCATTTAATCAAGCGATTAAGACGGTAATTGGAAAAGAAAAAAAAGAAAAAATCGATTATTTTTTAATTCTCAACGATCGAATACCTGATGGAAGAGATATCTCTTGGATTTGGGATGTCGATTTTGAGAAATTATCAAAGGCCGGGAGAATTTATATCGCCGGCGACCGTAGCTTTGAAATGGCTCTAAGATTAAAATACGATCTGATTGAAGAAAAAAAATTAACAATTTTCAATGATTTAAAATCAGCCATTAATTATCTCTCTCAGGTTAGAGGAAAACGTAAAATTTATATCTTTCCCAATTATTCAGCGATGCTTGAATTAAGAAAATTATTAGTAGGGAGAAAATTTCTATGAAACTAATTATTGGTTGGTTATATCCAGATTTAATGAGTACCTATGGCGATCGGGGTAATATTCTAGCCTTAAAATACCGGTCACAAAAGAGAGGGATCGAAGTTGAGATAAAAAAAATTTCATTATTAGAGGTGGCTGAACAATTAAAAACCGTTGATCTAATTTTTATGGGTGGGGCTCAGGATAGACAGCAAGAGATAGTTAATCGCGATCTTCAAAAAGAAAAAGGGAAATATTTAGAAAAATTAATAGAAAATAAAGTGCCCTCTCTTTTTGTTTGTGGTGCATATCAATTTTTAGGTGATTATTATTTAGCCGCCGATGGAACAAAAATTAAAGGGTTGAGAATTTTTGATTTTTATACCGTTAATCCCGGATTAAAAGCAAAAAGGTTAATTGGTAATATTGTGGTTAAACCATTAATTCCTTCAATTCACGATAAAGAAATTATTGGTTTTGAGAATCACGGTGGAAGAACTTATTTAGCTAATAGTCATATGGCTTTTGCTAAAGTGATTAAAGGTTTTGGCAACAACGGTGAAGATTTAACCGAAGGGTTTAGATATAAAAACATAATCGGTACTTATCTTCATGGTCCAATTCTACCAAAAAATTATTTCCTAACTGATTATCTAATTAAGATAGCACTTGAGATTAAATATCAACAGGATATAAAGCTGCCACCATTGAATAATGAAATCGAAGAAAGAGCTAGAGAACAAATTTTAAAAAATGTTTTATAGTCTAAAATTAGTTGAAATCAGTTGTTATCGGTCGCAATCAGTTAAAATAAGTTAAAATTAATCAAAGTTATCTTAACCAGCTTAGGGATTATGCTCATTATTGAGGGTTTTTTCCGATTTAAAGAGCAAACATTGGCATGACTGTATGGCTAGGATAGTAAATCGATTAATTTAATAAATTGATATAATAATAACATTCTCATGAAAAGTAAAAAAAATAAAAAAGTAAAATTTTTACTCAGTGATGTTTTTCATTTAGCTCGCTTAGCTCAATTAAAATTAACAGATGAGGAAGCAGAAAAGTATCGTTTACAATTGGAAGAAACTCTGAATTATGTTGATAATTTAAACGAACTGAACACTGATCGTTTAGAGGAAGAAGTTTATTTAAATTTAAAAAATGTTTTTTTTGAGGACGGTAAAAAAAACGAACGAATATTTAATATCAATGATTTGATAGGAAAAAAAAGGCAAGATAAAAAATATTTTTCAGTTAAGCGAATTTTATAACATGAATCTTTTGGGAAAATCACTTCTTGAGTTAAAAAAACTAGTTGAAAAAAAAGAATTATCCTTGGAAGAAGTTTGGGATTATTTTCTTCAAAGAATTGAAAAATACAATTCAAAAATGAATATTTTCTTAACGGTGGTTCGTAGTAGAAAGGGATTACCAATTGCCATAAAGGATAATTTTTGCACTCGAGGAATAAGGACGACGGCTTCATCAAAAATTTTAGAGAATTTTATTCCCCCTTATGAATCAACAGTAACGAAAAGATTAATTGAAAATGAATTTTATCCAATTGGAAAAACCAATATGGATGCTTGGGCTCATGGTTCATCAACTGAGACATCAGACTTCGGCCCAACCAGAAATCCTTGGGATTTATCTCGATCGCCTGGTGGATCATCTGGTGGTTCTGCAGCGGCAATTGCCGCCTATTTATCCCCAGCGGCGATTGGTTCTGAAACCGCTGGTTCAATCCGCCAACCAGCGGCTTGGAGTGGAGTCATTGGTTTAAAACCCACTTATGGACGCGTTTCTCGTTACGGTTTAATTGCAATGGCTTCATCTTTAGATTGTCCTGGTCCTTTAACTTTAACTGTTGAAGATGCTGCTTATTTATTGCAAGTAATTGCTGGTAAAGATGAATATGACGCAACTTCTTTGTCACAATCGGTCGACGATTACTTGAAAGAAATGAAAACTAAAAAAAAATTTGTTATCGGAATCGCTGATGATTATTTTGAGAATGTTGATGAAGAAATTTTAGAAGCAGTACAGAAAGTGATAAAAATTATTAGAAATTTAGGACATAAAATCAAAAAAATTAAATTAATATCTCCAAAATACGCCATTTCCGTTTATACCATTATTCAAAGATCCGAGGTTTCTTCCAATCTTTCAAGATATGATGGTATCCGTTATGGAAGAAATAGAGATTTTTTTGGCGCTGAAGCAAAAAGAAGAATTATGCTAGGAACTTTTGCTCTTTCACATGGTTATTTTGAAGCATATTATAAGAAAGCGGTGAAAGCGAGGCAATTGATTATCGATGATTATAAAAAAGTTTTTCATGAAATTGATCTAATTTTTGCTCCAACAACACCAGTGACGGCATTAAAACTCGGTGAATTTGAAAAATATCCTTTTTTTGGTGAGATGATGGATGTTTTAAATGAACCAGCGGCTATTGCTGGATTACCAGCGATTAATTTACCAATCGGATTAGACAAAAACTTTATGCCTATAGGCGGACAGATAATTGGTCCTTGGTTGAAAGAAGCCGATATTTTAAATTTAGCTTATCAAATTGAAAAAGAAACTAATTTTTTCAATGTTATCAATCAAGGCCTAAAAAAATGGCAATAAATTATGATTTAAAAAATTATCGTCCAGTTATTGGATTGGAAATTCATGTTGAGCTAAAAACCAAGTCTAAAATGTTTTGTCAGTGTTCAGCCGACTATTTTGGTAAGAAAGCAAATACGAATGTCTGTCCGGTGTGCCTGGGACTACCTGGCGCTTTACCAGTTCCAAATAAAAAAGCTATTGAATGGACAATATTAATCGGTAAAGCATTAAACTGCAAAATCAATTTAGTATCGAAATTTGATAGAAAACATTACTTTTATCCTGATTTACCTAAAGGTTATCAGATTTCTCAATACGATCAACCATTTTGTCAGAATGGATTTTTAGATATTTATCCAGAGAAATCTGATAATTTAGAAATAGCCTTAAAAGAAAGAAAAAGATTTCGTATTCGAAGAGTTCATTTAGAAGAAGATACGGGAAAATTAATTCATCAAGGGAATGAAACCTTGATTAATTTTAATCGATCTGGTGTTCCCCTCGTTGAAATTGTAACTGAGCCTGATTTTAGTTCTTCATTGGAAGTAAAAAGATTTCTTGAAGAACTCCAAATAGTTTTACGCTATCTTAATGTTTCAGATTGCGACATGGAGAAAGGAACAATGAGACTTGAGCCAAATATTTCGGTTAGAAAAATCCTAAATTCCAACCATCCAATCCCAAGTAGATTGCCTTCATATAAAGTTGAAGTTAAAAATATTAACTCTTTTAGATTCGTTAAACAGGCAATTGATTATGAGATAAAAAGGCAGATTGAAGTATTAGAAAAAGGAGAAAATCCAAGACAAGAAACTCGAGGATTTGATGAAAAAAAAGGAATTACTTATTCACAAAGACTGAAAGAAGAGGCGCAAGATTATCGTTATTTTCCCGATCCTGATATTCCTCCGATTATTTTTGAAAATGAGGACATTGATTTAATTAAAGTTCCTCAATTACCTTGGGAAAATCTTATCAATTTGGTGAAAAATTTTAGTCTTAGATATATTGACGCTTTCATTTTAACGAGAGATTTTAATTTATTAAATTATTTCCTTAATTTAACTAATGAGATAAAAAAAAGAAGAATCAAGGAATTAATCACAATAGAAGATTTACATCAAAAAATCGCCAATTTAATTATTAATAAAAAAACGATCATCGAACTGAATTTTGACGAAGTTATAAATAAGATAAAAGATGCTTTTATTGTTTCTCCTATTGATGAAGGGTTATTAGAAAAGGTTGTCAAAAAGGTAATTATTAATAATTCAAAAGCAGTATCTGATTATCATTCAGGCAAAGAAAATGCTCTTATGTTTTTAACCGGCCAGGTAATGAAAGAGACTAAAGGCAAAGTAAAAGCTATTAAAGTCATTGAAAAGTTAAAGACTATTTTGTCTAATAAATAAAAAAATATGTCCTTTGTTCATCTTCATGTTCATTCTGAGTATTCTTTACTTGATGGTATGTGTCGTTTAGATCAACTATTTGAAAAAGCAAAACAATTCAATATGCCGGCTGTGTCTTTAACTGATCATGGAGCGCTGTATGGCGCTTTTAAATTTTATTTGAAAAGCTTAAAATATGGCGTCAAGCCGATTATTGGTGTTGAAGCTTACAAGTCAAAAAATTCCCGTTTTGATAAGCAGTCTGGTATCGGTCGAGATCAATATCATTTAGTTCTTTTAGCAAAAAATTATCAAGGATATAAGAACCTTTTAAAACTTATAAGTAGAGCTCATCTTGAGGGTTATTATTACAAGCCGAGGATTGACTTTGATCTTTTAAAGAATTATCATGAAGGGTTAATTGTTTTATCTGGCTGTTTACAAGGAGAAATATCTCAAGCAATTCTTAACAATCAGGAAAGTGAGGCAGAAAATGTTTTGAAGAAATATTTAGAAATTTTTGACAAAGATTTTTATCTTGAAATTCAAAGGCATAAAAAATTAAAAGGAGAAGAAAAAGTCAATTTGGGTTTAATCTCTTTATCTAAAAAATATGGTGTGCCTTTGGTGGCGACGAATGATGTTCATTACCTTAATGAGAGTGATGCATACGCTCATGAGGTTCTTCTTTGCATCCAAACACAACGAGTGATCTTTGAAAAGAATCGCCCTTTATCGATGATCGATACTCCCGAATTCTATTTTAAATCTTCAGAAATGATGAAAGGACTTTTTATTGATATACCGCAAGCAATTGATAATACGCTAAAAATCGCTAATGAGTGTGAAGTTAAAATTCCATTTGGCCAATGGATTTTACCGAAATTTCCAACACCCGATAATTTTTCAGAAATTGATTATTTAAAATACTTAATCAATCAAAATAAATCAAAAATAAAAAATTACCCATTTGATGAAATTAATGAACGGCTTAACTATGAAACAAAAATTATTGTCGAAAAAGGATATGCTGCTTATTTTCTAATTGTTTCCGATATTGTTAATTGGGCAAAAAAAAACGGAATAGCCGTTGGACCAGGTCGAGGATCGGCCGCTGGCTCTTTGGTGGCTTATTTACTGGGAATTACCGAAATAAATCCATTAGATTATAATCTTCCATTTGAACGATTTTTAAATCCAGAGAGACCGACTCCGCCAGATATCGATATTGATTTTTCCGATGTTCGCCGAGATGAAGTTTTGCGATATGTAGTTAACAAGTATGGCGAAGAAAAAGTAGCTCAGATTATTACCTTTGGGACAATGGAGTCGAGGTTAGTGGTGAGAGATGTCGCCAGAGCTTTAGGTCTAACTTATTCTCAAGGGGATCGAATAGCTAAGATGATCCCGCCGCCAAGGCAAGGTTTTTCTATGACTATTGCTCAAGCGTTAAAAGAGTCTTCAGCTTTGAATTTTGCTTATAATAGTGAACTAGATACCAAAAAGGTTATTGATATTGCACGGGAGATAGAAGGTCTTCCTCGTCATGTTTCTGTTCACGCCGCCGGAGTTGTCATTGGTCCTTCTGATTTAACTGATTATGTTCCGCTTCAGCGAGAAGCAAAAGAAGGGAGAATTATTACTCAATACGATATGTATTGTTTAGATCTAAACGCCGTTTCTGACGGGAAAGCGATTGGTCTTTTAAAAATGGATTTTTTAGGCTTAAGAAATCTTACCATCCTTGAAAATGCTTTTAAGTATATTAAAGAATTAAAAGAGATAGAGTTAAATGTCAACAAAATTCCACTGTATGATAAAAAAACATTTAATTTAATTTCTCATGGAAAAACCTATGGCGTTTTTCAACTGGAATCCGCTGGTATGCAGAAATTGGGGAAAGAACTTAAACCAGAGAAATTGAGTGATATCGCGGCGATGGTCGCTCTTTATCGTCCTGGACCAATGGAGTTAATTCCTTTATTTATTGAAGGCAAAAGAAATCCAAAGAAAATTAGCTATCTTCATCCTTCCCTGAAGCCAATTTTAGAGGAGACTTATGGGGTATTAGTTTATCAAGAACAAGTGATGGAAATCGCTCATCAAATCGCCGGTTATACGATGAGTGAAGCCGATAATTTAAGATTGGCAATGGGAAAAAAGAAAAAAGAATTGATGAAAAAGGAAAAAGAAAAATTTATCAAAAGGTCGGTGGAAAGAGGTTTAAAAAAATCAATTGCTGAAAAAATTTTTAATTTTATTGAGAAGTTTGCTTCTTATGGTTTTAATAAACCGCATTCAGCTTCATACGGGTTAATCGCTTACTGGACAGCATATGTTAAAGCAAATTATCCAGTTGAGTATATGACATCATTGCTTTCGGCTGAACTTCTGGGCGTAGCCGGTCCGCAAAGAGAACTGAAAATGACTCAAGCATTAGAAGAATGTCGGAAATTAGGGATTAAAGTTTTAGGTCCGGATATTAATAAAAGTTCAGCGGGATTTTCCATCGAAAAAGATGCTATTCGATTTGGTTTATCGGCGATAAAAAATGTTGGTCAGGCTGCTGTTGAGTCAATCCTTTCAGCACGCAAGAAAGGAGAATTTCGAAGTTTCTGTGATTTTTTAAGTCGAGTTGACTTAAGAAAAGTAAATAAAAAAACAGTTGAGAGTTTAATCAAAGCGGGTGCTTTGAGTCATTTTGGCAATCGAGCGACTTTACTTTCTTATTATCCTCAAGCGCTAAAAGAGATTAGTCATCACTTAGAGGAAGATATAAAAGGACAATTTTCTCTCTTTTCCCAAAAGGTTGAATTTTTAAAAGATAAATACAACGTTTTAGAAGAATTTTCTTCTGAGGAAATTTTTCAAATGGAAAAAGAGGTAATTGGATTTTCTTTAACAATTAATCCGCTCGGACATTTACCGGATGAAATTAAGAAAAAGGTCACTAAAAAAATAGGACAAATTTCTGCCGAAGATATTAATAAAACCCATATTCTTTTAGGAATCATTAGTCAGATAAAAAAAATTACGACAAAAAAGAACAATTCAGAAATGGCTTTTATTCAGGTTTATGATGAAACTGGATCAATAGAACTAGTGGTTTTTCCAGAATTTTTTAAAAAATTTAAAGATTCACTTATTTTAAACAAATTAATTATTTTTAAAGGAAAAATTACCTCAAAAAATGATCGTCTAAGTGTTATTGTAGAGAATTTAAAGGCGATTTGATCTTGACGAATATGAAAAAATTTTTTAAAATAAATAATGATGGTTTGATAAAAGAATATCAAATAAAGAAAGAAAAAAGAACAAGAGGGTTAAAATTTCAAGAATTTAAATATTTTGGAGTCGGTTTCTAATTAATGATTCCTATTTTTTTGGGTTTATTAATAGGTTTTTTAACAAAAAAGTAATTTTTTTTATTTTTTTTGGGACAATTTTTACTTTTTACAATTTATATAAAATTACAAAAGAATAAATGCCGCATATTAGTCTAAAAGCCGAACCGATTTTTCATTTTTTGGGGCTTCCTGTTACTAACTCAATTTTGACCTCCTTTTTAGCTTTGATTATTTTTTTCTTCTTGGCAATTTATTTTAAAATTCAGATTAATAAATCACCACAAAATAGAGGACATTTATTTTATCTGCTTAATTTAATTAATAAAGGTCTATACGATTTTTTTTATACTATTTTTAAGGAAAAAACCGAAATTTTTTATCCTCTCGTAGCAGGTTTTTTTCTATTTGTGCTCTTGCAAAACTGGTTAGGATTACTTCCAGGAGTAGGAAGTATTTTAATAAAGGTAATTGAACACGAAAAAGAATACCACGTTCCTATTTTCCGTGGAGGAACTGCTGATTTGAACTTAACCATTTTTTTAGGATTATTGTCGGTTCTTCTTAGTCAATATTATTCAATAAAATATTTAGGTTTTAAAGGTTATGTCAAAAGGTTTTATAATCTTAATAATCCGATGAGTTTTTTTATTGGCACATTAGAGATTATTTCTGAGTTTTCAAAAATTCTTTCTTTTTCTTTTCGTTTGTTTGGCAATATTTTTGCTGGTGAGGTTTTATTAACAATTATGGCTTTTTTAGTCCCAATTTTGGCCCCGGTACCGTTTTTCTTTCTTGAGATATTTGTTGGTTTTATCCAGGCGTTAGTTTTTTCGATGTTAACCGCAGTTTTTATTAGTTTAGCAATCCAAAAAGATCACTAAAGGAGGTGTTTGAAATGACTGAAGAGGCAGCAAAATTAATTGGGACAGCGTTGGCGATTGGATTAGGCGCCATTGGCCCAGCTATAGGGATTGGTATCATTGGCGGTAAAGCAGTCGAGGCTTTGGGAAGAAATCCGGAAGCAGAGTCGTCTATCAGGACAATAATGATTTTAGCTATTGCTTTTGCCGAAGCAGTAGCTATTTATGCTTTAGTAATATCATTAATTATTAAATTTACTTAATTTATGGAAAAATTAGGTATCGATATTAAGTTATTACTTGCTCAGGCAATAAATTTTTTACTCTTCTTTTATCTTTATAAAAAATTCATTGCCAAACCTTTTTTATCTTATTTGAAAAATCAAAAGAAAAAAGAGGAAGAAAAAGCAAGTTTAGAAGAGGAAATCAATCAAAAAAGAGATGCATGGTTAAAAGAAAGCGAATTAAAAAAGAAAGAGTTGAAAAAAGAGCTTCAAGAATTAAGATCCCAGTTAAAAAAAGAAGCCGAAGAAGAAAAAAAGAAAATTTTAGAGGAGACAAAAAAACAGGCTGAAATAATAAAAGAAAGAGCGTTAAGAGAGGTAACTATAAAAGAGAAAAAACTTGAATTAGAGCTAAAAAAGCAATTAATTGAAGAGACTATGATATTAGTTGAGAAAGGATTGAATGATCTTTTGCCTGAAGACATAGAAAAAAAATTAACCTCGAATTTGATTAAAAATTTAAAAAATAAAATCATCAACTAATGAAAGCTGTAACTATCCGAGTTTTTTCTGTTTACCCCTTAAGTAGAGAAGAGAAAGATGAAATAAAGAAAATTTTTCAAGTGAAAAATGAAGATGAAATCGAAAATATTATTGATAAGAAATTGATTGGTGGTTTGAGGATAATCTATGGTAATCGAGTTTTTGATTTGTCATTAAAAGGTCGGTTAAATAAATTAAAAAATATTCTTTATGAGACAGGCTAAAGATCATTTTTTTAATATTTTAGAAAAAACAATTACACAAGAAAAAGATGAAAATTTAGGATTAGTTAAAGAGGTGAGAGATGGTGTGGTTATGGCAATTGGATTAAAAGGGGCAGAGTACGGAGAAATGGTTGAATTTGAGAATAGGTCTTTGGGACAAATTATTGATTTAACTGAAGAACAAGTTGGGATTATTGTTTTAGGCGACTATCAATCGATTGAGAGCAATCAAATTATTAGAAAAAAAAATAAGCAGCTATCAATTAATGTTTCAAAAGATATCATTGGAAGAGTAATCGATCCTTTGGGTAATCCTTTAGATGGTTTACCAAATTATAAAAAAGATAAAGATTATCCTTTAGAAAAAATTGCTCCTAGTGTTGTCTATCGAAAACCAGTTACTGTTCCGGTAGAAACTGGATTGCTAGCAATAGATGCTTTAATTCCTATTGGTCGTGGTCAGCGGGAATTAATTATCGGTGATCGGGGAAGTGGAAAAACGAGCATTGCCATTGATACTGTGATTAATCAAAAAGGAAAAAACTTGATTTGTATTTATTGTGCTATTGGACAAAAAGCTTCAAAAGTTGCCTTATTAATTGAGACTCTTCGGCAGCACGAAGCGTTGGATCATACAGTTATTGTCGTTGCTAATGCCTCAGATCCAGTGGCTTTACAGTATCTGGCTCCTTATACTGCTTGTGCTATCGGAGAGTATTTTATGGATCAAGGAAAGGATGCTTTAGTAATTTACGACGATCTCACTAAACATGCTTGGGCTTATCGTCAAATTTCATTAATCTTAAGAAGACCGGCAGGAAGAGAAGCCTATCCAGGCGATATTTTTTATCTTCATTCAAGGCTTTTGGAAAGAGCTTGTCGTTTAGATGAAAAATATGGCGGCGGCTCGCTGACCGCTCTTCCGATTATTGAAACATTAGAGGGCGATGTTTCTGCCTACATTCCTACCAATGTTATCTCAATCACAGATGGTCAGATATTTTTAGAAACTGATTTATTTAATGCCGGGATTCGTCCAGCGATCAATGTTGGAATTTCTGTATCCAGGGTTGGTGGTAGCGCTCAAACTAAGGCGATGAAGCAGGTAGCCGCAAAATTAAAGTTGGATCTAGCCCAATATCGAGAAATGTCAGCTTTTGCTCAGTTTGAATCAGAGTTAGATGAGGAAACAAGAAGGTTTATTCAAAGAGGAGCAAGAATGACTCAGGTTTTAGTTCAAGATTTATATCAACCGCTTTCTTTAGCGGAAGAAGTTGCTATTATTTGGGCTGGTGTTAACGGATACTTAGATAATATTGATATAAAAAAGGTTAACCAATTTAAAAAAGAATTTTTAACCTATCTTCATACCAATTATCAAGAAATAATCGATTCAATCAACAAACAAAAAGTCTTAAATGAAAAAATTGAAAAAAGTTTAAAGGATGCGTCTGAAAAATTTTTATCGATTTTCCAGGAAAATATTTGATCTCTATGAACTTAAGACAAGTAAGAAAAAAAATTAAGGCTGTGAGTAATATCAGGAAAATTACCAATGCGATGCAGCTAGTTTCATCACTAAAGATGAAAAAAGCTCAAACGGAATATAAAGAGGGAAGGATTTACCGAGATTTTTTATCTCAGATGGTTAGGGATTTAAGTCAAGGATTAGAAAAGGAAGCATCAACTTTTCTAACTGAAAATAAATCAGGAAGGGATGTCTATCTTTTGATAACTAGCAATAAAGGTCTTTGTGGTTTTTTTAATTACATGATTTTTAAAAAAGTCTTAAAGGAAATTAATATCAAAGATAATCTTTTTATTTGTTATGGCAAGAAAGGAGTTGATTTTGTCCATCGATTACAGGGAAAAATTTTAGCTGATTTCTCAAAAAATTCGCCGATAACTGTTATAAGCGCAGTTTTTGACTTTGTTTTAGAAAAATATTATCAGGGTGAAATCAAAAACTTATACCTTGTTTATAATAAATTTATTTCAGCAACAAAATATGAAACCCAAATTGAAAAAATTTTACCAATTAGTTTAGAATCAAATAATCAGGTGATAAAAAAAATTAACCTTCAATACGTCATTGAACCATCATCAAAAGTGTTGATTGACAATTTGTTAAAAGATTATGTTGAACAAAAAATTAGAGACGCTATTTTAAGTAGTCAGGCAAGTGAACATTCTGCTCGAATGATCGCCATGAAAAATGCAACTGATAACGCCAAAGAAATTGAAATTGGTTTAATCAGTTTGCGTAATAAACTAAGGCAAGAAAAAATTACATACGAATTACTTGATATGATCACAGCTAAAGAGTCAGTCGAAGGTATTAATTAATAGTTTTTAAAAAAAAATACTCTATGGAAGGAAAGATTGTTGCTATTCGGGGAGTAGTAGTTGATATTCAATTTCCAATTACGGAAGCTCCTCCTGTCCTTCAAGCATTACAACTAAAAAGTAATCAAAAAAAACTAATGTTTGAAGTTCAGAATATTTTGGGTGAAGGTCGTGTGAGAACAATTGCTTTGGGGAATACTTATGGTTTAAAATTGGGTGATGTTGTTGTTAATACTGGAGATAAAGTTAAGGTGCCGGTTGGTGAAGAGACGTTAGGGAGAGTGATCAATATCGTTGGCGACCCAATTGATGATGGTGGACCGATCAAAGCAAAAAAACATTATACAATTCACCGCCCAGCGCCTGAATTAGTTACTCAATCAATTGAGGAGGAAATTTTTGAAACAGGGATCAAAGTTATTGATCTTCTTGTTCCTTTCATTAAGGGAGGAAAAGTTGCTGTTTTTGGCGGTGCGGGAGTTGGTAAGACAGTTCTAATTCAAGAATTAATTCATAATGTCGTTGTCGCCCATAAAGGGGTATCAGTATTTACTGGAGTTGGTGAAAGGAGTCGTGAAGGAAACGATCTCTGGCGGGAAATGAAAGAAACAAAGGTTTTGGATAAAACGGCTTTAGTTTTTGGTCAAATGAATGAACCTCCTGGTAATCGCTTAAGGGTTGCCTTGACGGGTGTTACTCTTGCAGAATATTTTCGAGATGAAAAAAGGATGGATGTTCTCCTTTTTATTGATAATATTTTTCGTTTTGCTCAAGCTGGATCGGAGGTTTCTGCTCTTTTAGGAAGAATACCATCAGCTGTTGGCTATCAACCGACATTAGCTTCGGAAATGGCCGCTTTGGAAGAAAGAATTACCTCTACTAATAAGGGTTCAATTACTTCAATTCAAGCGGTTTATGTTCCGGCGGATGATTATACCGATCCAGCACCAGTAGCAACTTTTTCTCATCTTGATGCCTCTTTGGCGCTGGAACGATCTTTAGCTGAACAAGGTTTATATCCAGCGATTGATCCTTTAACTTCATCTTCTCGAGCTCTTGACCCAAAGATTGTTGGCGGAGAACATTATTTGATAGCCAATATGGTAAAAAAAATTTTACAGCGTTACAAAGAACTTCAGGATATTATTGCTATTTTAGGAATGGAAGAACTATCTGAGGAAGATAAATTAATCGTTTCTCGAGCACGGAAAATTCAGCGATTTTTAACCCAACCAATGTTTGTTGCCGAGCCCTTTACCGGTCGACCAGGAAAATATGTTGCTCGAGAAGAGACAGTGAGGGGTTTTCGTGAGATAATTGAAGGGAAGCACGATGATAAAAGCGAAATGGCTTTTTATATGGTTGGCACAATTGATGAAGTTAAATAATTAATTATGTCTCTTTTATTACAAATCGCTACTCCTCACCGGGTTGTTTTAGAAAAAAAGGTTAAATCGGTAACGGTGCCGACTGAATTGGGAGAAATCACCATTTTAGCAAGACATATTCCCCTTTTAACTCTTTTAAATGAAGGCATCTTGAAAATTAAGGATGAAAATAATGAAGAGGAGTTTTACGCTATCGGTCGCGGATATCTACAAACGAATGGAAAAAAAGTTATGATTTTAGTTGCCAGAGCGTTTGGTCAATCGGAAATTAATGAAAAAATTATTGAAGAGAGTAAAAAAAAGGCTGAAGAGTTGATGAAAAGAGCGATTGATGATAAACTGCGACAAGAGGCGGCTTCCCTTTTGAGAAGATCAATTATTGAGAATAGGCTATTACAAAAAGTAAGAAAAAAAAGGAGTTAGTTTGATATTATGAGGTTTATTTTTATTTCAGGTGGAGTAATCTCGGGTATTGGAAAAGGGACAACGGCTGCTTCAATCTCTTTTCTTCTAAAGCACGCCGGCTATCGAGTGGCACCAATTAAATTCGAGAACTATTTAAATCTTGATGCTGGAACTATTAATCCTATAGAACATGGCGATGTTTTTTTGTGCGAGGATGGGACAGAAGCCGATATGGATATTGGTACCTATGAAAAATTTTTAGATCAGGATATGGGAAGAGATAACTTTATCACTATGGGCAAGATATATCAAACAGTTATAGAAAGAGAAAGAAGATTTGAGTACATGGGAGAAGATGTAGAAGCGATTCCTCATATCACTGAGGAAATAATCAATCATATCTTAAATGTCGGTAATAAAAATGAGGCAGATTTTGTTGTTATTGAATTGGGGGGGACGGCGGGTGAGTATCAAAATGTTTTATATTATGAAGCGGCAAGGATATTAACCTTGCGTTATCCGCAAAAGGTGATTCATATTCATGTCAGTTATGTCCCGGTGCCTTTTCATCTTAATGAACCAAAAACAAAGCCAACCCAACTTTCAGTAAGAATGCTTAACTCAATGGGAATTCAACCCAATATGATTATTGCACGAAGTGAAAAGGATTTAGATGAAAGACGCAAGGAACGATTGGCACTTTTTTGCAATGTGAGTAAAGAAACGGTGATTTCAAATCCTAATGTTGAGTCAATTTATGAAATACCACTTAAACTTTATCAACAAGAAGTTGAGATAAAAATTCAAAGATTATTTAATATGACTCCAAAAAGAAGCGAGATTGATTTTTGGCTAAATTTTGTAAAAAAAATTAAGGAAAAAAAGAAGAAAAAAGTCGTGGTGGCTATTGTTGGTAAGTATTTTGGTAGCGGCAATTACCACATAAGAGATTCATATGCTGCTTTGTTTGATGCCATCGATCATGGAGCAATTAATTTAGAGATTAATGTCGAAACTCGATGGATTGATGCCGAAGAGGTTCAAAAAAAAAGCGAAAAAGTAATTGGTTATCCAGACGGGATTATTGTCCCAATTGGTTGGGGTGAACGCGGAGCTGAAGGCATGATTAAAGCAGCCTCATATGCCAGAAGTAAGAAAATTCCTTACTTGGGTTTATGTTATGGAATGCAACTGGCGGTCGTCGCTTTTGCCCGTGATGTATTAGGATGGAAGGAGGCTAATACCGAAGAGAATGATCCAAAAACCCCATATCCGGTAATCCATCTCATGCCAAAACAAAAAAAATTTATGGAAAAACGAGCTTATGGAGGAACTATGAGGTTAGGTGGTTGGAAGGCGAAAATAAATCCTAATACTTTAGCTTCAAAAATATATCATCACCAAGCAATTATTAGCGAACGTCATCGCCATCGCTATGAGTTTAATGATCAATTCACTAGTGATTTTGAAAAACATGGCTTAATTATATCCGCTCGCTCGGTTGATGAAGGCTTGGCAGAAATGATTGAGTTGCCTCAAAATGTCCATCCATTTTATTTTGGTACACAAGGACATCCCGAATATAAAAGTCGACCGCTTAAACCTCATCCAGTGTTCGTTGAATTTTTAAAAGCAGCGATGTCGGTTAGAAAATAATATTCAACGATTAAAATTAACGGGTAACACAAAAACCGGATTCTCCGAAGAGAAGGGTTGTGAAAGTGCAAAAGAGTATAAATGTAAAAGTGTAAATATTTAAATAGTTAAAATCAGTTAATTCAGATGAATCAATTAAATCAGTAATCGGTCAAAATCGGTTGAGATTAGTTGAAATTAGTTAAAGGGTCGATCTTCATTTTGATGGAAGGTTCCGGTCACTATCTGAAAGAATAATCATTGTGACAAGAGTTCTTTTTCTTTCTTTAAAACTTGCTATAATTATTAGTTTACTCATTCTTTAATGTTTATGTTTCAAGTCACCTCTGATTTTCAACCAACTGGAGATCAACCGAAAGCAATAGAACAATTGGTTTATGGAGTGAAAAGAGGTTTAAAAAATCAAGTTCTTTTAGGGGTGACTGGAAGCGGAAAAACTTATACCATGGCCAAGGTGATTGAAAAACTCCAAATGCCGGCTTTAATCATCTCTCACAATAAGACTTTGGCTGGACAACTCTATCAAGAGTTTCGAGACTTCTTTCCTCATAATGCCGTTTCTTATTTTGTTTCCTATTATGATTATTATCAACCAGAGGCATACATTCCGGCAACGGATACCTATATTGAAAAGGAAGCACAGATAAATGAGTTAATTGATAAATTGAGACTGCAATCAACGACTAATATTTTGACACGACCAGATACGATCGTTGTTGCTTCAGTTTCTTGTATATACAACATAGGTGATCCCTCTCAATATGGTCAATATGTCATTGAATTGGCAACTAATCAAGAAATTAGTGAGGAGAATTTACTAAAAAGATTGATTTTACTTCAATATCAGAGAAACGAATTTGATTTTAAAAGAGGAAGCCTTCGAAGAAGAGGCGATTTTCTTGATATTTTTTTATCATACGAAGATTTTGGTTATCGGATTGAAATAAGAGATAATAAGATTATTAGTTTATCCCAGATTGATCCATTAACTGGAAAAATCACGCGAGAAAATCTAAAAAATATTGTGATTTATCCTGCAAAACATTTTTTAACAAGTAGAGAGATTTTTGATCCGGTTGAGAAACAAATTCGTCAAGATTTAGCTCAAGAAGTTAAGGAACTAAAAAGGAAAGGAAAAATTATTGAAGCTGAAAGATTGTTAAGAAGAGTGAATTATGATTTAGAGATGATTAGGGAAGTCGGCTATGTCAATGGCATCGAAAATTACTCTCGATATTTCGATGGACGAGCGCCTGGTGAACCACCATATACTTTGATCAATTACTTTCAAAAAGCCTATGGAAAGCGCTGGTTGCTTTTTATTGACGAATCTCATATGACCGTGCCCCAATTGCAAGGGATGTTTCGCGGAGATTATTCAAGAAAAAAAACTTTAGTTGAATATGGATTTCGACTGAAAGCCGCCTTTGATAATCGACCATTAAAATTTGAAGAGTTTTATCAATTGCCAAGCTATATTATCTATGTTTCAGCAACACCGGATGATTGGGAATTAGAACAAGCAAAAAAAGAAGCAAAAAATTTAAAGCTTGATTACCAAGGAGTGGCTCAGCAATTAATAAGGCCGACTGGTATCGTTGATCCAGAGATTGAAATCAGGCCGGCTAAAAATGAGGTAGAGGATTTGGTTTCTGAGATAGAAAAAGAAGTGACCAAAAAAAATAAAATCTTGGTAACAACCTTAACCAAAAGAATTGCTGAAGATTTGACTGATTTTTTAAAGGATAAAGGAATTCGGGCAATGTATCTTCACTCAGATATTGAAACATTAAAAAGAAGTAATATTTTAGAAAATTTAAGAAGAGGAGAATATGATGTTTTAATTGGCATTAATTTGCTTCGAGAAGGACTTGATTTACCAGAAGTTGGAATGGTGGCAATTTTGGATGGTGATAGAGAAGGGTTTTTAAGATCGAAAACGAGCTTGATCCAAACAATGGGAAGGGCGGCAAGAAACGTTCATGGTCGGGTAATAATTTATGCTGATATTATGACTCGGTCAATCGAAGAAGCTAAAAAGGAAATTGAACGACGTCGGCGATATCAATTAGAATATAATCGAAGACACCAAATCAATCCCCAAACTGTTTACAAGCCAATTCGTGAAAAGATTATCGATGGAGAAGTAAATCAAGAAGAGACATTCTTACAACTTCGTGATCGCCAAATTTTTGAAAAAATCGATGAAATTAAAACAGAAGGTTTGACTCCTTATGATCAAAAACGGTTCATTAAAAAATTAGAACGATTAATGAAAAAAGCTGCTGATGACTTAAATTTTGAGTTAGCAATTAAAATCCGAGACAAAATTAAAAGTTTATCCAATGAAGGATTGTCTCTATCGACAAAATGAACGATTATTTACGAATAATTGGGGCAAAGGAACATAATCTTAAAAATATTAATCTAGAAATACCAAAAAATAAATTGATTGTTATTACTGGAATTTCCGGTTCTGGAAAATCTTCTCTTGCCTTTGACACGATCTATGCTGAAGGGCAAAGAAGATATGTCGAGTCACTATCAACATATGCCCGACAATTTTTAGGAGTGATGGATAAGCCGGATGTTGAAAAAATTGAAGGTCTATCACCATCAATTTCCATCGATCAAAAAACTGCCTCTCATAATCCTCGCTCAACGGTTGGAACTATTACTGAGATCTATGATTATCTTCGAGTTTTGTTTGCTCGAATTGGTCATCCTCACTGCTCACGTTGTGGGACTGAGATTACTCGTTTAAGCGTCGATGAAATTGTGATAAAAATTTTAAAGGAAATTGAAAATGAACTGACTAATGATCCCATAAAGTTAATTAAATTTATTCTGCTTTCTCCAGTTGTTCGCGAAAAAAAAGGTGAGTTTAAAGATTTATTTGAGAATTTACTAAAAAAAGGATTTCAAAAGGTGAGAGTTGATGGTTATTTTAAAAAAATATCCAATGAAATAAATTTATTAAAAAATAATCGGCACTCAATTGATGTAGTTATTGATGAATTAGACCTTAATCTTAAAGATTATCGAGCAAAAAAAGAAAAAATCAAAAAAAAATTATCAGAAATTAGTGAGTTATCCTTAACCCTCTCTCAAGGTTTGGTTACCCTCTATATTAATGAAAAAAAAGAGATCATCTTTTCAGAAAAATATTCTTGTCCTCTTTGTAATCTTTCAATACCTGAGCTAGAGCCACGGATGTTTTCTTTTAATTCACCTTTAGGCGCCTGTCAAAGATGTAAAGGACTAGGTGTAGTTTATAAGGTTAATCCGGATTTAGTTTTAAATAAAAATCTCTCAATCAATGAAGGGGCGATTTTGCCTTTAAACAAAATTTTTTACCAAAATACCTGGTATACCAGATTACTGAAAAAAGCCTTAGAAGAGGAAGGAGTTGACATGAATAGACCAGTAAAAGATTTACCTTCTGAGATGATTAAAATTATTCTTTATGGAACTAATAAAGTTTATCGGGTAACCGGCTTTAATCGTCAAGGCGAAAGAACCGCCATTTTTGAAAAATTTGATGGAATAATCGCCGAAATTGAGCGGCGATTTTTAAACCAAGACAATGCGATTGATTTTGATAAATACATCAAAGAAGAACTCTGTCCGCTTTGTCAAGGAAATCGTTTATCAGAAATTTCGCTGGCAATTACCATCGATAAAAAAAATATTGCTCAAATTACTGCAAAGACAATTACCTTTTTGTTGGATTATTACAAGAACCATTTCTTTGAAAAAATTAGCCATTTTGAGAGAACAATTGCTGAACCCATTATCCGAGAAATTCTCTACCGACTTGAATTTTTAGAAAACGTTGGATTGGGATATTTGACTTTAAATCGAGAGGCAAAAACTTTAGCTGGAGGGGAATTACAAAGAATTCGTTTAGCCTCCCAGATTGGTACAGGATTAACCGGGGTTATTTATGTTTTAGATGAACCCTCAATTGGTTTACATTCTCGCGATGTTGATGCTCTAATTAATACTTTAAAAAGATTAAGGGATTTGGGTAATACTGTGATTGTCGTTGAGCACGATCGATCAACAATTCTTGCCGCTGACTACTTGGTAGAACTTGGTCCATTAGCTGGTGAGCAGGGAGGAAAGATTGTTTATAGTGGGACAGTTGAGGGTCTGAAAAAAGCACAGACAATAACATCAAAATATATTTTTGAGAAGAATAAGATTCCATTATATAGAAAACCTCTTGTAAAAAAATATGGTGAGCTGATTATCCGCGGCGCCAGCGAGCACAACCTTAAAAAAATTACTGTTCGATTTCCTTTAGGTAATTTAATTGGAGTGAGTGGCGTTTCTGGATCCGGTAAATCAACTTTGATTGTTGATACTCTTTATCCCGCTTTAAAATATTATCTGCAAGGTTATTATCAAGACAAAATTGGTCAACTTGAGAGATTAGAGGGTTATCAATATATAAATCGAGTGTATTTGGTTGATCAATCACCTATTGGGCGAACACCAAGGTCTAATCCAGCAACGTATGTAGGTTTTTTTGATGAGATTAGAGCTCTGTTTGCAGAAACTATTGAGGCGAAAATTAAAGGTTTTAACAAAGGGCGTTTTTCTTTTAATCTTAAGGGTGGTCGCTGCGAAAAGTGTCAGGGAAGTGGACTTTTAAAGATTGAAATGCAGTTTTTAAGTGATGTTTATGTCACTTGCGATGTTTGTCAAGGAAGACGTTACAACCAAGAAACCCTTTCAGTTAAATTTAAAGATAAACGGATCGATGAGGTGCTTAAGATGACAGTAAAAGAAGCCAAAGGATTTTTCGTTAATCATTATCAAGTATTAAAGGGTTTGAGTGAGTTGGATGACATTGGTTTAGGTTATTTAAAATTAGGACAACCGGCAACAACACTTTCTGGAGGAGAGGCTCAAAGGATCAAGTTAGCAGCAGAATTAATTAAGGGGACAAACGATCATACCATTTATATTCTTGATGAGCCCACGACTGGTTTGCATTTATACGATATTGAAAAATTAATAAAGGTTTTTTATCGATTGATTGGTAAAGGTAACACGGTCATTGTTATTGAACATAATGAAGAAGTGTTAAAAAATTGTCAATATTTAATCGATTTAGGTCCAGAAGGGGGAGATAAAGGTGGAGAAGTAGTTTATCAGGGGCCAACCGAAGGAATTTGTAAAGAAAAAAAATCTTATACCGGAAAATATCTAAGAAAATACTTCTGAATGTTGATTAAATCTTTATAAATAAATACAATAAAAAAATAAATAATAATAAATAAAGAATAATCAAATAAGATGGAAATACAGCAAAAATACCTTGCCAATTAAAAACTAAAGATTAATGATTAAAAATTGTCGAAATTAAATTCGAGAAATAAATGTAAATTTAGATGTTTATTATTTAGACTAATATAATCGCCTAAAATTCTAAAAAACCTGGCATAATTAAAGATATCTCTTGACGCCGGTCGTGATCAAGATGCTGGATGAAAATCTAACGATCAAATGATTCTTTTAAAATCTCGTAGTCACCTTTATAAGTTTTATTGGTTATTGATTGATTGGTTTATTGGTGAACTTTTTTAATTAATTAAAAATCAAATACGATAAAATTATAATCATGAAGATAAGAAAAATTATTTTTTTATTTTTTTTGATTCTATTTTTTACTTTGTCACTTAGTGTCAATGCCCAAGAAAAAAAATACTCAGTTGATTATTCTTTTGTTTATCGACCCGATTTCATTAATTATTCGAAAACTGAAGTTTTTTGGTCAATTAAAATTACTCATCTTTTTTCCGATGTTTACGTGAAAAACTTTCGAGTTGTTTTTCCGGTATCTTTTGCTGTCGAAGATATTAAGGCGAGGAATGAAAATGAAGACTTAGAAATGGTTATGGAGAAAAAAGATAAAAATTATCAAATAACAATTAACTTAAAAAATCCTCGAATTGGTAAAGGTTCTGTAAACAATATTTATCTTTCATTTATTCAAAAGAATCTTTTTAAAAAAATTGGCAATATTACTGAAGGGTTTATCCCAACAATTAATGACCCTAATGTTAACACATATCAAATACTTCTTAAAATTCCAGTAGACTATTCTCAAAAAATCTCCCTAGCAAAACCAAAACCAGACAAAATTGAGATAGGCGGGAGTTACCAAAATATTTATTGGTTTAATCCAAAAGAAAAAACAATCTACGCCGTCTTTGGCGATGAACAGTATTATCAATATCGTATCAATTATCAACTTAAAAATTCTGGGCTATCGCCCAGTTACTTTTCTATCGCTCTTATTCCAGAGACTTCAAATCAGATAATTTATTTAGATCGATTATCGCCGCTTCCCAATGATGTTTATTTAGATGATGATGGAAATTTAATCGCCAAGTATTTACTTCTACCAATGGCAAAAAAAACCATCGAATTAGAAGGTAAAGTAAAAATAACAGCTAAGATGAATCAACAATTTGTTGAATTCGAAAGAAAAAATATAAGTAGACAAAAAAATTATCTTTTATCCAGCAGTCGTTATTGGAAGATTAATTCAAGACCACCTGCGCTTTCAAAAGATCCTAAAAGCATTTATCAATTTGTTTTAAATTATTTAGATTATGACTATGATCTTATTGATCAAAATATTCCACGATATGGAGCAGAAAAAATCCTTCAAGAGAAAAAATCTGGTATGTGTTTGGATTATACTGATTTGTTCGTTGCTTTGGCTCGAGAAAGTGGTTTATATAGTCGAGCCGTGATTGGTTATGGTTATTCTTTGGATAAACGACTAAGACCACTTTCCTTGCAAGGTGATGTTCTTCATGCTTGGCCTGAATATTATGCTTATGAAAAAGGAATCTGGCAGACTATTGATCCAACTTGGGAAGATACTTCTGGGATTGACTATTTCCATTCTCTAGATCTAAATCATATTGCTTTTGTCGTTTACGGAAAAAATGATGATCGGCCAGCACCGGCTGGATTTTATCGTGAGGATAAAGGGCAAAAAATCTTTATTCAACCAACGGATCAAAAACCAAAAGAAATAATTAAAATCAAGTTTGGTAACTTAAAATTACCGGAAAAAATTTTTGGCAATCAACAAATTAAAGGTAAAGGGGAGATCATTAATCAAAGTAACGTTTATCTTTACCGTCTGCCTGTATCAATGAGATCGCAATTATTAGATTTTAAAATCAACCCACAAACAATTGAAATCATTCCCCCTTTGGGAAAAACAGAGTTTGATTATCAGATTAAACTTAAAAAAAATGTTCAAAATTTTTTTGCGCCAAAAACAGATCGAGTCCAGTTGAGAGTCGTTGATTATTTAAGTGAAACAAAAGAGATAAAAATTATTCCCATCCCTTACTTTATTTCCATTCTAATATTGGTATTATCTTTAGCGATTGTTTTTTGCTTTTTATTCATAAAATATATTATTTTTAAGAGATGATTAATAAAACTGTTTTAAAAACTATTCCTTCAACTGTCGGCGTCTATCTTTTTAAGAAAAAAAAGGAAGTTTTATATATCGGTAAATCAGTTAACGTTAAGTCACGGATTGCCAATCATCTTCAATCGGCAAAAAATAATCCTAAAGAAAATCTTCTTATACAAGAAGCCGATAGGATCTCAGTTTATTCTCTTGATTCTGAATTTAAAGCGATTCTTCTTGAGTCAGAATTAATTAAAAAATATCAACCTAAATACAATGTTCGCTGGTTAGATGATAAAGATTTCTTGTATATAAAAATTAATTTAAAAGATGAATTTCCAAAACCAGTTTTAGTCAGAAAAGAAAACGATAATGAATCCATTTATTTTGGACCATTTTCGTCAAAAAGAGAAAGTTTAATGATTTTAAGAGAGTTTAGAAAAGTAGTCCCTTTTTGCACCGAAAAAAAAATCAGCATGAAACCTTGTTTTTATTCAAAAATTGGATTGTGCAATCCTTGTCCTAATTTTATAAATTCACTAACGGGTATTAATGAAAAAAAAAGACATCAAAGGCTATATCGAAAAAATATTAATAATTTAATTCAATTATTAAAAGGAAACTTTGTTCAGATAACAAAAAAATATTTCAAAGAGATTAATCAGTTTTCAAAAAAAAATGAATTTGAAAAGGCGCTTGTCTTAAGAGAAAAAATAAAAACTCTTAATTTCTTGCTTAATGAAAAAAAAATTAATATCGATCTTAATAGTGAAATAGAAAAAGAAAATTTGTTAGAAAAGTTAACCGCTTTCTTAAGAAAATATTTACCGGTAAAGGCTTTAAGTCGAATCGAAGGCTATGATGTTAGCGATTTCTCTTTCCAAGAAGCAGCGGCATCGATGGTAGTTTTTATCGATGGCTATCCGGATAAAAGTCAGTATCGTCGCTTCCGACTTAAAACGAGTGAATCAGATATTCAAATGATTCGAGAAACAATTGAGAGAAGATTAAAGAATAAATGGCCGATACCAGATTTAATGGTTGTTGATGGCGGAGTACCTCAATTAAGGGTCGCTCAAACGATCATTCAACAAATGAGATTGCAAATCGCAGCTGTTGGTTTAGCAAAGAATCCCGATCGGTTGATCATTATGAATAATGATATTATTAAAAAAATACTCCTTAAAAATATTCCTGGGGGAGAAATTTTAATTAATTTAAGGAATGAAGCCCATCGTTTTGCAAGAAAGTATCATTTGTTTTTAAGAACCAAGAAATTTTTTTTAAATTAAAGTAAAATAATAAATATGAAAAAAATTAGTCGAATGCTAATTTTTTCTGGATTAAGTATTTTTACTCTGACTCTTTTTAATCCTTCATTTAAGGTCCTCGGCGATTTTAGAAATTTTATTTATTTAACAATCCTAGTTGCTATTGTTTATTATTTACTTATTCCGGTATTAAAACTCATTTTTTTGCCGATAAATATTCTTACTCTAGGCTTTTTTTCCTTTATCCTTTATGTATTTATCTTCAACTTAGCGATTAATTATCTTCATCTGGCGTCAATTACGAGTTGGGATTTCCCTGGGTTTTCATCAGAATTCCTCATTGTTCCGAGATTGGTCATAAATGAATTTTATAATCGTATACTATCCGCTTTTTATGTTTCTTTTTTTATTAGTTTATTAGAGTCTATTGTATGAAAAATATGATTTTAATTATTAATATTGTTGTTTCCGTAATTGTTATCTTTTTAATATTAATTCAAGGCAAAGGAGCTGGTTTAGGAAGCGCGTGGGGTGGTGGAGGAGAACTTTTCCAAACTCGAAGGGGGATTGAAAAGGTTGTTTTTAGATTAACCATTTTTTTCGTCATTTTATTTTATGCCCTTTCCCTACTAATTTTTTTAAAAAAATAAAGAATGAAGACCTTCCGATATTTTTATTGGTTAATAATAGAGTTTGTTAAGAAATATTTCACCGTAATTCTTGTCACATTTCTTATCAGCTTCATTTTTATTACTTTTTTCCTTCATTCACTAAAAAAATTTCTCTTCGTTGAAAAAAAAATTGGTTATGTGGGTAGTTTTGTTTATCCAAAAATTCCTGATGATGTTCTGGCTTTGATATCAAATCCGCTTTTGATGATAAACGATAAAGGAGAATATATACCGGTTTTACTCTCGTCTTGGGAAATAAAAGATAATTTTAAAACTTATCGGTTAGTTTTGAAAAAGGATATTTTATGGAATGATGGTCAAGAAATTTTTACTGATGATATTAATTTTAATTTTAGTGGAGCCGAAGTGAAAAGTATTGATAAAAAAACTCTCTTGATTAGATTTAAACAACCGACACCAAATTTTTTAAATTATTTGACCCAACCGATTTTGAAAAAAAATTTAATTGGCGCTGTTGGCAAATATAAAATTAGTCGCTATCGACTAAAGGAAGGAATTTTCAAAGAAATCTATCTCTTACCTAATTTAGACAATCTCCCTACATTAAGTTATAAATTTTATCCCACCGAAGAAGAAATGGTCATCAATTACAAATTAGGGAAAATAAACCAGATGATTTTAAAAAATAAAAATTTATCTGATAGTTTTAAGAAGTGGAAGAATACCAGAATTACTCAAATGATAGATTATCGATCGATGATGATTATTTTTTTTAATCATCAAAAAAAATTTTTCGAAAATAAAGAATTTAGAAAGATTTTAAAAGATGGGATTAATAAAAATGATTTTCGAGAAGTTGGAGTAAGCAATTCAACCCCCATTAGCATTAATTCATATTATCACAATTCATTGGAAAACCATAGTTTTTACTCTCCTGACTTGGTTAAGGAGTTTGTCATAAATAATTTTTTATCTAAAGGAAAAAAAACTCTTACTCTAAAATTATTTACTTTCTATGATTATTATCAGATCGCTGAAATTATTAAAAATCAGTTCAAAGAAGTAGGAATTGATGTGAGTATAAATTTTATCCGTGATAAAATACCAGATGATTTCGATTTATTTTTAACTTTATGGGAAATACCATCAGTAGAAGATCAATATCTTTATTGGCATTCACAGCAAAAAACGACTAATATTAGCCGCTATAGCAACATTCGTGTTGATAAAGAATTAGAGGAATTAAGACTAAGAACAGATATTAAAGAAAAACGAAAAATTGCCTATGAACTTCAAAAACTTTTTAATGATGATCCTCCAGCAATTTTCTTATATCAACCCTATATTTATCTTATTGAAAGAAAGTAGCTGTTAAAAAAGAAGCCTTAAAATTATGATTTTAAAGATTTAGTCGAAATCTTTTATAAGCTGTTTGCTATTATTAGGAGATTCAAGATTATCATAAATTTAATATTTGTTTTAGAGCCACGGCTTGTTGTGATTTTGATTGTTGGCGCTAAAAAGTAAGGTGACTATCTGATTTTTGAACGATGTTTTTAAATTCTTTAACCGCTTTATTTTCTTTAATTCATCTCGGTATATTATAAATTCTTGCCATTTTGTCAGATCGTGATTATTCCTTTTTCTTAATTAATGAGATGGAGCAATATCTATACGCCATAAATTAACTTTGGCTTTTTCTTTGGAAAGTCCACGCGGTCAAAGTCTGGCTACTAATATCTGGAAAGCGTCTTGTTAGGGGATTTTTCATAAATTCTTTTTATTTAAAAGCGGTTTTAGTCATATTTTTATAAAACTCATTTAGAGATAATTTTGTTCTGGTGCCGGGAGAGGGACTCGAACCCTCACCCCCGATTTAACGGGGACAGGATTTTAAGTCCTGCTTGTCTACCAATTCCAACATCCCGGCTTTTTTGTGGGCGAGAGAGGATTTGAACCTCCATCCCTCCGACTCGGAGAGACAGCCTCCTCAAGGCTGCGCGTCTGCCAATTCCGCCACTCGCCCTTCAACTATTTTATTATTTCAAAATGACCGATTCAACTAATTTTAGATTCTGTCGATTTTAACTAAATTAGTGCCCCCAGGAAGAATCGAACTTCCATCTTGGCCTTAGAAGGGCCCTGCTCTATCCGTTGAGCTATGGGGGCATGGTTTGAGCCGAGACGGGGGGTCGAACCCCGAACCTGCTGTTTACAAAACAGCTGCTCTGCCATTGAGCTATCTCGGCATTTGTTTTAAATACTTTTACTTAATATTTTAACAAAAAAATAAACAATTAACATAAACATCAAACCAAATAATCATCTACTTGTTTTTCGATCTTAATTTATGATAAATTAAATTTATGATCAAGACTTTCGATCGATATCTTTTATGGTTTGAAGAAATTAGCAAACATGACATAAGTTTAGTTGGTGGTAAAGGAGCAAATTTGGGTGAGATGATTAATGCCGGCTTTCCGGTGCCTTATGGTTTTGTTGTTACTGCTAACGCCTATCGGTTTTTTTTAGATAATCATTTTTTAAGACCAAAAATTGCTGCTTTATTATCAAACTTAGATTATGAAAATCCAAACCAACTTCATCAGGTATCAAAGACGATAAAAGAGATGATTTTTCAGGCGTCGATTCCTGAATCGTTGCTTAATTTAATTACTAAATATTATGAATTATTGCCTGAAAGAGAAGCAAGAATCGTTCATCGACAAAAGGACTTATTATCTTTAATTAAAAAGAGAGTGAAACATCTTTTCCGGTCACCTCTTGTTGCTGTTCGATCTTCGGCAACTGCTGAAGAATTACCCAAGGCTTCGTTTGCTGGTCAACAAGAGACTTTTCTCAATGTTCAAGGTGAAGCGGAGCTTATTTTGGCGATCAAAAAATGCTGGGCGTCTCTTTTTAATGAAAGAGCGATTTATTATCGTTTTCAACAAAAATTTGACCATAATAAAGTCAATATTGCCGTTGTTGTCCAAAGAATGGTCCAATCTGATAGATCTGGGATCGCCTTTACTGTCGATCCTTTAACAGCCAATAAAAGGTTAATGATCATCGAAGGAATTTTTGGTCTTGGTGAATATATTGTCTCTGGGAAGGTTACGCCCGATCATTACGAAGTTGATAAAAAGAGCTTTTTAATTTTAAAAAAACAAATTGCTTATCAAAAAGTTAAGCTCATTAAAAAAGGTAAAAAAAATCAAGAACTAAGGTTAACGCCAAAAGAAGGAAAAAAACAAAAATTATCTGACGAAGAGATTCTAAAAATTGCTATTACCATTAACGAAATCGAAAACCATTACTACTTTCCTCAAGATATTGAATGGGCAATTGAAGGCGATAATCTTTACATTGTTCAGTCTCGACCGATTACGACTTTGAATAAAATTGACAGTCAAATCCAGTATCTTAAAGATAAAGCTCACCAATTAATCCTTACCGGCTCGCCTGCTTCTCCAGGAATTGCTTTTGGGCCAGTAGTTATCCTTCACCATCCATCAGAAATCAATCGGGTGAAAAACGGTGATATTCTTGTCGCGACTCAAACCAATCCTGATTATGTTCCAGCAATGAAAAAAGCAGTAGCGATCGTGACCGACAAAGGAGGAAGAACTTCTCATGCAGCAATTGTATCTCGAGAACTAGGCATTCCAGCAGTGGTTGGAACAGAAAAGGCGACCAAAGTCTTAAAAGAAGGTCAAATCGTTACTGTTAATGGGACTATTGGTGAAGTTTATTTAGGTAAAGTAACTATAAGAACAAGAGAGAAAGAAGAGAAAATGACTCAAGTGAAAACGATAACGAAAATTTATGTCAATTTAGCTCAAGTCGATGAGGCAAATCATATTGCCAGAGAGAATGTTGACGGTGTTGGGTTGTTGAGGGCTGAATTTATGATTGCTGATATAGGTGTTCACCCAAGGACCTTTGTTAAAGAAAACAAAGAGCATATATTTATCAATAAAATGGCTAAAAATTTATTAACCTTTGCTCGGGCTTTTAATCCTCGACCAGTGATTTATCGAGCAACTGATTTTAAAACCAATGAGTATCGCCATTTGAAAAATGGACATTATTATGAGCTAAAAGAAGAAAATCCTATGCTAGGTTTTCGTGGGGCAATTAGGTTTATTCAACAACCAGAAGTTTTTATGATGGAGCTTATGGCGATAAAGAAAGTTTGGCAAGAAGGGTTAAGAAATTTATTTTTAATGATTCCTTTTATCAGAGCACCATGGGAGTTAGTGAAAATTAAAGAAATTGTTAAAAAATCAGGTCTTAATCATTTTTTAGATTTTAAACTTTTTATGATGGTTGAAGTACCAGCGACGGCTTTAACAATTGAGGATTATCTAAAAATTGGCATCGATGGTTTATCAATTGGGAGTAATGATTTAACTATGATGTTGTTAGGTGTTGATCGCGACAATGAAGAAATTGCTCATTTTTTTGACGAAAGAGCAAAAGTGGTTATAGAAACAATTAATTATGTCATCAGTGAAGCGAAAAAATATTCAGTACCTGTCTCTATTTGTGGACAGGCTCCTTCAGACTACCCAGAGATTGTCGAAGAATTGGTTCGCGCTGGCATTTCAAGTATTTCAGTTAATCCAGATGTTATTAATCAAACCCGGCAAATAGTTTATGAAGTTGAGAGAAAAATCTTTGCCAAGAAATGATCACGATAAGAAAAATTTATGCCTGGCAGATTTTTGATAGTAATGGTTTTCCCACTTTAGCTGGGATTCTTGAATTATCAAATGGAGGCATTGTCTCAGCAGCGATTCCAACCACCTTTTCTGACGGACAAAAAGCCGCTTTAGATTTGAGAGATAATAATATTCAATTTTTTGGTGGGTATAGCGTAAATAAGTCAATTTATTATATAAATAATTTAATCAGTCCAAAACTATTGAATGTTGATCCAAGAAAACAAAAGGAAATTGATTATTGGCTCATTAACGCAGATAAAACAAAAAATAAATCGATCTTAGGTGGAAATACAATACTTCTTATTTCAATTTTAGTGGCTAAAGCCGGTGCGGTTGTTAATCAACTTCCTCTTTATCACTATCTTAATCAATTTTATCAAACAATTAATAAAACTAAAATCGATTTCAATAATTTACCACGACCAATTTTCAATCTTTTTGATGGAGGAAAACATGCTCATACGGTCGACTTTCAGGAATATTATCTTTATTTTCCACCAAGTACCAGTTACCTTAATTTATTTCACCGGTTGTTTTTAATTCGAGAAAGGGTAAAGGAGGATTTAATTAATCTCGATATTGATACCAGTGTTGGGACGATGGGAGGATTTTCTCCAAACTTTAAATCTAATATTGATCCTTTTGAGATTTTAACTCAAGCGATTAATGAGTTGGGTTTTGCTAATAGCGTTGATGTTTTTTTTGGAGTAGATTTTCTTGCCGATAATTTCTTTAATGAAAGTGGTTATCGACTAAGGGAATTTCCTGATTTTTTATCAAAAGATAAATATTATCAATATTTAACTAAAATCCTCGCTGATTATAAAATTATTTTTATCGAAGATCCGTTTTCTGAATTCGATAAAGATTCTTGGAAAAAAATGTATCAAAAAATGAATGATCAATTATATATTGTTGCCGATAAAATTCTCTTTGGCAATAAAAATCTTCTTAAAAAGTATTTTAAAGATATTTTTTTCAATACTATAGTTGTTAAGCCCTCATATCTTGGGACAATCACCGAAACGATGGAATTAATTGATATTATTAAAAAAAATAAGTTAACCTTGGTTATTGGTAGCAACAGCGGTGAAGTAAACGATGATTTCATTGCTGATTTTTCTGTGGCGGTACAAGCAGATTTCATTAAATTTGGCGCTTTAACTCGCGGTGAGAGAGTCGCAAAATACAATCGCCTTTTAAAAATCGAAGATGAAGTGGTAAAATCTAGGTAGTCTATGAGTATTATCATTGTTGAGTCACCAACCAAAGCGCGTACTTTTAGCTATCTTTTTAAAAATAAAAATTATCAAATCTTTTCTACCTTTGGTCATATTCGTGATTTACCAAAAAATAAAATTGGCATCGATTATCTTCACCACTTTTATCCTCAGTACGAACTAATAAAAAGTAAAAAATTAATTGTTTCCAGAATTAAAGAAGCTTTAAAAAAAGATAAAGAAATCATCTTAGCCACCGATCCCGATAGAGAAGGTGAATCGATTAGTCACCATCTTCTCTATCTTCTTGGTTATGTTGAACAGGAATGGCCAGAAATTGTTTTAAAAAAGAATAATTTTAAAAGAGTAGTCTTTCATGAGATAACAAAATCGGCAATTACTGATGCATTATCTCATCCAATTCATATAAGAACGGATTTGGTAAAAGCCCAAATGACACGAAGAATATTAGATCGAATTGTTGGTTATGAACTATCCCCAGTTTTATGGAGAAAAACAGGAAAAAATTGGTTATCCGCTGGCCGTGTCCAAACCGCCGCTTTAAGATTGATTGTTGAGAGAGAAAAAGACGTAAGGCAATTTGTGAGCGAAAAATTCTGGGTGATTGAGGCTCTATTTGAAAATAATCTTCAAGGAAAATTAGTGAAGATAAACAATGAGATGATTGAAATAAAAAATGAATTAAAACTTTTTGATGGAAGTTATACTTTTACCAAAACTAATATTAACGATGTGAAAAAAGAACAGATTGTCAAAGATTTATCAGATGATGTTTTTTTCATTGATAAAATTGAAAAAAAAGAGAATATAAAATTTCCACCTCCACCCTTTACAACATCTTTACTTCAACAACAGGCGTTTAATCGACTGAATTTTTCTACAAAATTAACAATGAAGTTGGCTCAGGATTTATACGAAAATGGATTGATCACATATCATCGAACAGACTCATTTAATCTCAGTACTAAATTTCTGTTTGGGGCTAAGAATTATATCATTAAAAAATATGGAAAAGAATACGCCCTTGAAAAACCAAGAAATTATAAAACAAAATCAAAACTAGCCCAAGAAGCCCATGAGGCAATCAGACCAACAACATTTGATGAATCACCTTCCAAATTAAATAGTTTAACGAAAAATCACCGACGCCTTTACCAATTAATCTTTAAACGATCATTGGCGACACAAATGAAAGAAGCAAAAATCGAAGAAATTTTTATTGATATTTTGAGCCAAAAAGGATATCTTTTCAATACCCGTAAAGAGCACGTGTTATTTGACGGATTTTTAGTTTTAGAAAAAGAAAAAAGGAAGAACAAGGAAGAGGATTTTAAAAATTTATTATTAAAAGAAAAGGAACCAATCTTATTAAAAGAAGTTATTCCTTTAGAAAAAAATACTCAACCTCCACTTCGCTACACCGAAGCGTCATTAATTAAATCACTCGAAGAAAAAGGAATTGGCCGACCATCGACTTACGCGATGATTATCTCTCTTATCAATCAAAGAAATTATGTCGAAAAAAAAGCTCGTTATTTTATCCCAACAGTTGTCGGAGAGTCAATATGCCAATTTTTGGTTGATCAATTTCCACAAATTTTTGATCTTCAGTTCACCGCTCAAATGGAAGACGCGCTAGATCAGATTGCCAACAATAAAAAAGATCAAATTGTTCTTTTAAAAGATTTTTATCAAACCTTAATTACCCAAAAAGAAAAAATTGATTTTCAAAAAAAACTTAGAGTTGAGGAAGTGAGTAGTGAAAAATGCCCAGTCTGCCATAATCCATTATTAATTAGATATTCAAAATATGGGAAATTTCTCGCTTGCTCGAATTATCCTCAATGTCGTTTTACAAAAAAAATTAATTATTATTTAGAAGGAGCGACTTGTACAAAATGCGGTGGTAAAATTATAATTAAGTTCAGTAAAAAGGGAAAAAAGTTTTATGGATGTGAAAACTATCCAAAATGTGATTTTTCTTCTTGGAAAAAACCAAAAAAAATATGATTGGTCAAATTGAAGGTATTCTGATAAAAATCATTGAAAAACAAGGACTAATTGCCACAAAAAGCGGTCTTTCATTTTGGGTTCAATTGCCAACATCGGTCATCGCTAATCATCAGATAAATAATCCAATTAAGTTATTTACCTATTTAAAAATAAGCGAGAATGAGGTCACTCTTTATGGATTTGTCAGTCTTGAGGAGTATCAATTATTTAGACTGTTGCTTTTGGTTGATACGGTTGGACCAAAAACAGCCCATAATATTATCAGCTTTGCCTCACCAAAAAAAATTTTTCAAGCGGTGGAAGGTAATGATTTGACTTTTTTTCAGAGCATTCCTGGAGTTGGTAAAAAAACCTCAGCAAAAATTATTCTTGAGCTTAAGACTCGTTTAAAAAAGGATGTCAAAATTGATTTAATCAATTTATCTGAAGAAAACAAACTACTTTTTGATACTTTAAAACAACTGGGTTTTCAAGGAAAAGAAATTGCCCAGATCTTGACGAAGATTCCTTCTCAAAAACCTATTGAGGAAAAATTAAAATTTGCTTTACAGTTATTGGGTAATGAAAGAAAATAATCAATTTTCAAATCAATTGAGACCAAGTTCATTTGCTGAATTCATTGGCCACAATAATATTAGAGAAAACCTAAAAATTTTTACTTTAGCAACAAAAAAAAGAGGTTACCCCAATGATCATCTTCTTTTCTATGGACCACCAGGAACAGGCAAAACAACATTGGCATTAATTATGGCCAAGGAGCTTGGAGTTGATATTAAAATTACCTCTGGCGCGGCGCTAAGAAAGGCCGGTGATCTAGCCGCCATATTAACAAATTTATCGCCAAACAGTATTTTTTTTATTGATGAAATTCATCGATTGCCAAAAAATGTCGAAGAAATCCTCTATCCGGTTTTAGAAAATTATCAATTGGACATTGTCATTGGTAAAGGACCGTCAGCAAGAGTCGTCAATCTCTCTCTGCCAAAAATGATTATTATTGGTTCAACTACCAAACTCGCCTTAATTAGTTCGCCTCTTCGCGATCGATTTGGTTTAATTTTAAGATTAAATTATTACAACGAAAACGAACTGAAAGAAATTATTCTTAATGCCGCCAAAAAGCTCTCTTTATCTATTAATCAAGAGGCGGCCTTGGAAATGGCAAAAAGATCTCGTAGAACTCCAAGGATCGCCTTAAGTCTTTTAAAAAGAGCCAAAGATTTCCTTGATGTTAAAAAGGCGAAAATTATTGATTTAGACTTTATTAAAGAACTGTTTGGTGTTCTTAGAATGGATGCTTTAGGATTAAATCCGATTGACATCGATTATTTAGAGCTTCTTTATCACAAGTTTAGCAATCAGCCAGTGGGTTTATCAACTATCGCCGCTTCACTTTCTGAGGAAGAAAGAACAATTGAAGAGTTAATTGAGCCTTACCTCCTTCGTTTGGGTTTAATTAAAAAAACTGCTAAAGGAAGAGTGTTAACAACAAAAGGGTTAAGTTATTTAGGACAGCTGGAAATAAAGGAAATAAATGATTATTGAACCAATAACTAAATACCAATAATCAATTATTAATTTCGAATTTGGAATTTTTATTTAATTAACATGCAAACTCACCAACTCCAAAATAGCTAGAATCGTGTGAGTGCCCTCGAGGGGATTCGAACCCCTGATTTACTGGCTGAAAACCAGTCGTCCTAGGCCGCTAGACGACGAGGGCGATAACAAAAATTATATCAAAAAGTTTTACGAATGATTAATTTTTTGTTTTAAATAGTTTAAAATTTCTCGAGCAATCTCTTTACCTCCTAAACCGAAAGCCAAGCCGCCAGCGAGAGCAAACATAAAAATGATTCCAGCAAAAAGAATAATAATTAGTTCTTTGGCAACTCCCAACTGATTAAGGATGATTAGAAAAGCGAAAAGGGTGATAATAATTTGAACAAAGAGGGTAATGGTATTTTTTTCTTTTGATCTTGGCAAAGCATGTGTAATGATTTTGGTTAAGAAATTATTAGCAATTACTCCTAAAAAGGCAATAAGGATGACAATGATAATATTGGGAAAATAGGAGATAATTTGATTGATGAAATTGACCGCTTTTGATAGACCCCAGACTTCCATCGAAGTCATAAGAAAAGTTAAAAAAATAAGCCATTTGATTAATTCAATTAAAATATTTTCCCAAATGAGAATTTGCTTTTTTTCTATTAAGTGAAGTTTAATAAAAATTTCATCAATCTTAAAAAAATTTAAAAAGAGCAAGGCGAATTTACTGACCAATTTTATTGTAATATAGCCAAGACATAAAATTAGCAATCCCAAAAAGAATTGAGGTAAAAAGTTAACAAAACTTAACCAAAGCTTTAAGAAGATTTCATTAATAACTGTTTCCATATAAATTATTGGAAAATCCAATAAAATTATAAAACTTGATGACTCTTTTTGTCAATTCGGAAGATAATATAATTGAGATGACAGAGAGAGAAAATTTTTTATCTTTTACTTTCTTCTTTCTTATGTAAAAAGTTATCGCTTTTTTTAATGCTTCGACCTTAAAATAATTAACCGCTTCATAAGGCTTTCCAAAGGTTAAATTCTGTCTAGTTTTGACTTCAATAAAATAGATAGTATTATTTTTTTCAGCGATAATATCAATTTCGCCCCATCGAGTCCGATAATTTCTTTCTCTAAGCGTGAAACCTTTATGTTTTAGGTATTCAATCGCTAAATCTTCTCCTTTTTTACCGATTATGTTGACCATTATTTTAACCCTTTTTTTTATAAAGTTTAAGACGAAGGTTTTTTTTAGAAAGTTCCCTTATAAAATAAGCTTTATTTTTTGTGTACTGTGAACGTTTCAATAATTTCATTTCAGCGATAAACGGTGAAAGTAAGGGAATTATTTTTTCAACACCGATACCTCTTTTTGTTACTTTTCTCACCGTGATCATTTTATTTTCAGGAGTGTTTCCTCTTATTCTAATGAGAATCCCTTTAAATGATTGGAGACGTTTTTTTTCTCCTTCTTTTATTTTATATTTTATCTCAATTTGATCGCCAACATTATATTCTTTCTCGTTTATTTTTATTGATCTCATTATAATATTATAAATGAGTTTAAAATAAAAATCAATAATCCTTTAGAGATTCTATCATGGCGGAGGTTGTCTGAGTTTATTTGGGCATTTTATTGGGATTAATTAAAATATTTTTTGTCTTGACTTTTACGATTTTTTTCAATATAATACCTTTGATGTTAGTTAAACTTTCATAAGTTAGACAATATTGGGCCTATCTTTCCTGGTCCTAACAGTCTAACTGAGTTACTTTTATTTTTCTATACTGGGCCTGTAGTTCAGTTGGCTAGAACGCCTCGTTTGCAGCGAGGAGATCACCGGTTCGAATCCGGTCAGGTCCACCCCTTAATGGGGAAGAAAAGAATTAGCACCTTAACAATGAGCAATTAACGTTGGAAAGGCAGAAAGATGGGAAAGGCACTCAGGCTATCAGTGGATGCCTAGGCAGTTTGAGCCGAGGAAGGACGGGTGTATGGGCCCGATATCAACGGTGAGTCCCCAAACAGACGCTATCAACCGTTGGTTTCCGAATGGGGTAACCCCCCGCTCAGTTAATGAGCGGGGCCGGCTCAAAGCAAAAGTCTTTGAGCTGGAGGGAACCCGGGGAACTGAAACATCTCAGTACCCGGAGGAAAAGAAAGCATATGCGATTCCGTTAGTAGCGGCGAGCGAAAGCGGATAAGCCTAAACCCCCCTCCGATTCGGAGGGGGGGGTTGCGGGACCTACGTCAAGCCAAACTCTTTTCTAGGCGAATAATCTGGAAAGGTTAACCATAGAGGGTGATAGTCCCGTAGTCGAAAGGAAAGAGTTCGGTTGTGGGTATCCCAAGTACCACGAGGCACGGCAAACCTTGTGGGAAGCTGGGTCGGTCACGATCCAAGGCTAAATACTCAAACTGACCGATAGCGAACCAGTACCGCGAGGGAAAGGTGAAAAGAACCCCGAAAGGGGAGTGAAATAGAAACTGAAACTGATAGCTAGCAAACAGAGAGAGCCCTCCGATTTGGAGGGTAATCTCGTGCCTATTGAAGAATGAGCCAGCGAGTTGTCCGAATAGCGCTTGTTTAACCCCGGTTTCGGGGGTAGGCAAAGCGAAAGCGAGTCCTAACAGGGCGTATCCTCCGTTTCGGAGGATTAGCGCATTCGGACAAACCCGAAACCAGGTGAGCTAACCATGGACAGGGTGAA
>JBBILO010000003.1:0-78806 GCA_037444855.1 Candidatus Roizmanbacteria bacterium
CCAGATTTTTTTGCTCCATAAAATAAATTTGAATCATCAATAAAAACACCAACTTTAATTTTCTTAAAAGAATTATTATCAAGAGAAGAATAACTAATCCCCTTTTTCGCACAACTTTCACAATAAACCATCGGTATCGGTTCACCCCAATATCGTTGTCTCGAAAAAATCCAATCGCGAAGTTTATAAGTCACCTTTCTTCGTCCTAAACCTAATTTTTCAAGTTTTTCGGTAATTTTTTTTATCGCTTCTTCCGATGTCAACCCATCAAACTCACCCGAGTTAACTAAAATTCCGTATTCGGTAAATGCTTTTTTAAGATTTTTTTTTGTTTTAAAAATTTGGTCATTTGTATTTTGAATTTGTTTAGAGTTTAGGATTTCGAATTTCGGATTTATCACTCTTTTAATTGGTAAATCATTTTTTTTTGCAAAATCAAAATCTCTCTCATCATGAGCCGGCACGACCATTACCGCTCCCTCACCATACCAACCAACAACATAATCAGCCACCCAAACTGGAATTTTTTCGTTTGTTAAGGGATGCAAAACATACACGCCTGTAAAAACACCAGTTTTTTCTTTAGCTAAATCCGTCCGTGCTAAATCTAACTTTCTTTTTGCTTCCTCAACATATTTTTTTATCTCTTCCAATTTGGAATTTGGAGTTTGAAATTTGGAATCTAATATCTCCTCAATCAACCAATGTTCTGGAGCAACAACCACAGCAGTGACACCAAACAACGTATCAGCTCGGGTGGTAAAAACATCAATTGTTTTATTTTTTAAATGTTCAACATTTGATGACTCAATTTTAAATTTTATCTCCGTACCCTCTGATCTGCCAATCCAGTTCCTCTGCATCTCTAAAATCCCCTCTGACCAATCAAGTCTTTCTAAATCAGAAAGTAAACGATCGGCATATTTGGTAATGGCAAAAACCCATTGAGGCAAAGTTTTTCTCGTAATTGATTTTTGACACCGTTCATGTGTCCCATCGGGTAAAACTTCTTCTTCAGCTAGTCCCGTCTTGCAAAAAGGACAGTAGTAAACTGGTATTTCTTTTTTGTACAAAAGACCCATTTTAAAAAACTGAATAAATAACCATTGGGTCCATTTGTAATACTCTGGATCGATGGTCGAAAACTCGCTTTGCCAATCATAAGAAAAACCAAGCATCTTCATCTGACGTTTAAAATTTTCAATATTTTTTGGCACCATCTCCATCGGGTTTTTTTTCGCTTTAATGGCGGCATTTTCAGCCGGCAGTCCAAAAGCATCCCAGCCCATCGGATGAAGCACTTGATAATCATTCATTCGAAAAAATCTCGCCATAACATCAGTCCCGGTATAAAGACGGACGTGACCAACATGAAGACCGTCACCCGAAGGATAAGGAAACATAGAAAGAACGTATTGTTTTTTCCCCTTCTCTACTCTCTCGGGTGTTTGATAGATCTTTTCTCCCTCCCACACCTTCGTCCATTTTTCCTCAAAACTTTTTGGCTGATATTTTGACATACAAACCAAATTTTATCTAAAAATTTTCTTCTTGACAAGAAGAAGTAAACTTTTTTCATACGGACGAAGAAGGCAAAGCTCCTTCAAATACTCAAGATTTCCAAGAAAAAAGCAAGGCATCGAGTTTGGTTGAAAATTTACCTTCTATAAAAGTATTAACTACTGAACAAGTGAAAGATTATTCCGATAAGTTGGGTATTTTTGCACCACTACTTCATCAAGTTATTGACAAAATACAAAATCTGTTCCGAGATAGAAATAGCCAATTACAATCTTTTTTTGGCATGGCGGAAATAATTTTTGCTATAATATCTGTCTAACAATCAAAAGAAAAGAAATTGCTGGACAATTATAGCATAAAATAGCTGTCCGCGCCTTAGAAAAAGATGGATCAACAAGGGTTTTATCTCATAATAAGGATGTTTTCAACGATCTCTTTATTTGATTGATATATTCAATGGTCCCAACATATATTCATAGATTACTGAAAATGCAGGTTTTTAATCATAAGGAGTGACAACAATTTGCTCAAAAATATGAAAATTCGTTAGATATCGAAATAATATCACTTATTATGAGAAAATCTTCTTCGGATACATCTTCAGCCCCAACTATACCTGAACCAATCGCTACTTAATTAAACGACTACTTAAAAAGAGTGCCCTGTTTATGTTTAAAAAATATCAATAATTTTATTTATTTTTCTTTAAGAGAAAACTAACGAGATTTAAAAGCTCTTTTTTTTAACAAACTAACAACCTCTCTTTGAGAAACTGGTAAAAATTTACCAAGTTCTTTTTTTAATTTGTTTTCTGATGAATTTCGAAAGTGAAGTAAAGATAGTCTAACAAGGCTTTTCCGGCTCGGCAATGATAAATTTATCTTTTTTTTCAGATCCCCATTATAAATCATTTTTAATTTTTGAGAAAGAAAATTCTTTGTTATCGACAATGATTTTTCTTGCTTTTTTAATTGAAATCGAAGTTATTTGATAAGGAAACCTGTTATAATGCCATAAAGAGACAACGCCGACTCTAAAGAAATATATGACGGGTAATAAAGAAAATTAGCTATTAAAAAATCATCCGGTTGGTTAAAATAAAATAATATTTGCCTTTGATAAGTTTTTTAATAATCTTTTTTTTCCAACCGCTGAATTTTTTTGTAAAGAGTGTTTTCATTTTTTATATTAAAAATATGAGCAAAATAATCCAAAGTAAAAAGGGAGATTTCTTTTTGTTTTAAAATATGAATTATTTTGGGTAAATTATACAATTCTATAAATAGGACAATTATATAACGTTTTTATAATTATGTCAATCTCAAAAAATTCCTCTTGACAAGAAGAAGAAGTAGTGGCTGAATAAATTTTATGAGTGAAGAAGAAAAAAACCTCCAACAGGTATTACTTTACCTCCCGAAAAATTTTCAAGAGAGAAAATAGATTACCCACCTATAAATTTTTTGCCACCTGAATTGAAAAAACCTGAAATAGCAGATTATTTAAAACGAATATGGACGACACTATTTGGAGATCGCAGCCCTGATGTTCAAAGAGATTCGTGAATGAGTTTGGAGCTTGCTGGAAGATTTTTGTTTGGATGGCGTCAAGCAATAGATCGTAAAAAACTAGAAAAAGCAACACAACAAACATAAATCCAAATCCAAAACTGGCTCAATTAATCAAAAGAATGCTTGGTGTACCAAAAGAATTTTCATTACCGAACATGTCTCCATAACGAAAAATGATTAGAATATTGAAAAATTATGATCTCTCTTTGGTTTTTTTGCCATAATCCTCCCAAACGAAAGTGAAGAAAAAGAACATTGGAAGAAATCGGAAAATTAAATCCGAAACAAGCTCAAAACACTCTCAACACTCCTTAGGTTTTTATAGAACTTCTTATCTTATCCAATATATTGGAGATGCTCTTAATTTCAAAATCAAGGAAAAACTTAAAAAAATAGATTTACCATAAAAAATTAATGTTTTTAAAGTTAAAAATGGAAATATCTCAAGAAATTCCAGTTCCCTCACTGCGTCAAGAAATAAAAAATGTTTACTCGTTATTTTGGTTTGGAATCCTGACGTAATGGTAAAAATAATCATTTTTTTTAAAAAAACTATTCCTCAGTTACTCCCGCTACCGGATGATGCAGATTGGTTGTTAAACAATCGATCGCAATCTTTTTCCGCTTAATAATTCAAACAACTTTTTTCCATTATCATTTCCTGGAATTGAACTAGCATATTGTATATATGATATTTTCGGAAAGTCGCCGGAAAAATCTACTTTGATTAGGCCACCAAGAGCTTCTTGATTGACATCATTAAAAACCATTCGTTTATGCCCAAAACTAGAAAACGGAGCAACAATTATTTTATCGCCGACGACAACATACTTTAAGTCAACACTACTTTCTTAACTATTTTCTAGATAAATTTGTATTATTTGATTAGCAAAATAAGTCGCGCTGAAGGATGATTTGATAGAGTTCTTTCTATCGCTGCATTGAAAGAAACAACTAATGAATTCTTCCCAATAAAGCTTTTTATTTCTTGATATCTTTCAACGAATATCTAAACTCGCTGAGAAAGGGGTTTTTATATTCATCCATCTCCAATCCTCTCTCTAAATCATTAATCGTTTCATACAAATTGGCGAACGTATCACAGACTTTAACCAAAAGAGGAATTTTTTCTCCCTTCTCCCATAGATCAACCGCTCTTTGAAAATCTTCACTTTTTCTTTGTTGGTAATCTTTAGCGGTTAATCTCGGTGTTAAAACGTCGATAATTATTAATAATCTTTGACGCCAACCTAAGCCCATATCATTAAATAATTCATCGATTTGAGCAGTGAATTGATTTTTATAACGAGCAATTTTTTTCTCATCTTTTCCAAATTTAATCTCAATCGCATCACGAAAAAGAAGAGTAGTGATAAAAAGATCAAAATCCTCTTCGTTTATCAAACCAGCGGCGACTAACTCATCAAAATGAATCTCGCTAATCATTGCTGTTTTTAGAATATGACGCAGGAACAAACTGGCGTTAACCTTTCGTCTTTCATGATTATAATATTGCGTTAAAATTGGAAACAATTTTTTAACTATTGGAAAAAAGCGTGGAGAAAGTTGCTCAAATTCTTGCCCTAGAATAATTTAAATCGAATAGATCACTATAGTTTATTCCTCCTTTTAATACATAGTCTAACCAAGTAATTATTTTTTATTGAGTAAGATGACGCAAATAATCAACCGTCTTAGAAAGTCTTTTTCCCTATACTAATTTACTCACTCCAAATCTCTTTAATAATTTTATCGCCCTATCTTTCATTTTTGCACTAACTTCAACCACAATCGCTCCATATTGCCAATGACCATAGATGACTAAACATTTCAGAGGAGAAAAAATAATTGCCGGTAAGACTAAAAGATCTTCCTCGCCTTCAACAAAAACCTTCTGAAATCTTTTTTTTGTTAAAAATTCTTTAACAGCTTTTTGGATTGTTCTAATAGTTTTTTCACTTAACGTTGATTGTGAATTACTCACTTGGAAATGGAAATCGTGATTGATAAATTTTTTTATCTCCTCATCAATTGCCTTTTTTCTTGAATGAAAATCAACGATAGTGATTGATGGAACAAGATTGTTTTTGATTAATGAATAAGAAACAATGTCGCCGACACTGATTAAAATTTTTGGTTGATATTTTTTGATATAGTTAACTAAATCGGTGCCGACTTTTAAAATATCACCTTCCCTCCCGGGAAAAACTTCTCCTAATGGTTTTCTTAATTTTTCTTTCAATTCTTTGGGTAAATAAATTATTTCTTGATTTTTAAAAAGATCGAATGTTTCTTCCCAGTAATTTTCTCCCAGTTGATTGATCTCTCCTCGTCTAATTCGTTCAGAAGAAATAATTCGTTCATCGATCCCTCTTAATAAGGGTACTTCTAGTAATTTTAATGGTGGTAAATTTCTTTTTTTGCGAATTTGATTAATCATTAAAGCGGCTTTTTTTGTTCTCCTAGTAATAACAATAGCTTCGATATGTTTTTGATTAATTGAAGGTCCAAAATTATCCTTCAAAGGAATGATTTCCGCTCTTTTTAAACGATCTCTTTGAGAAAGATAATTCAATAAATTTTTTTTTCTTTCTTGAAAGGTTTGAATCGCCCACGAATAAGGCTTATTTTTTATTAAACTCTTGGTAGTCAAACCAATGACTACTTTTTCTGCATTAAGAAAAGCCGTTTCCAAAAAGACCAAATGTCCATAATGAAAATGGTCAAAAGTCCCCCCTATCGCTATTTTTTTAAATTGGTTCATTAACTTATTTTATCAAGAAAACCAATCCTTTCTTTTATCGACGATTAAATTCTCGTCTTGGGCGATCGATTTGTGGTCTAGCTTCGGAAACAATCATTTTTCTGCCTTTAAAATCTTGAGCATTAAGGATTTCGATTGCTTTTTGAGCCGCTTCTTCAGTCGCCATCTCAACAAAACCAAAACCTTTTGAGCGACCGCTGTCACGAAAACGGATAATAGTTGCTGAAACAACCTCACCCACTTGAGAAAAATGATTTTTTAAATCATCTTCGTTCACCTCATATAAAAGATTACCCACGTAAAGCTTTTTATTCATGAGAAGTTTTTTTCACCCCCTTTGTTATTTTTTGTTAGCAGTTTTTTTGATCACGAAAGATCAACAACCGCAAAATCATAAAGATAGATTAAGTATAACAAAGAAATTGGAAATGTCAAATGAACATTTGCCAAATCTTTTAGACCGGCGGGGTCTGCGAAATCATCTTGTCACCTGAAAACTTTTTACTTTTTCAAGAAGGGCTTTCGCGTCTTGATTTTCTTCAAAATGACGGCGTACTGGGTCAAGAAGTTGATTGATTAATTTGGCTAAAGTGATTTTTAAATCCATCGGATGAATCTCTTTGTTGGCAAATTTTCTCTCGAGTTCTTCAAAAGAGTTGAAAACAACATTGCCACCAAATTTTTCTGGTCGCTCAATCACTACTTCTTTTATCCCCAATCGATCTAAAGCATTAAAAACTAAATAGCGATAATACTCTAAAATCGGATTAAATTCAACTACTCCTTCAGGACAATAGGCTTTCATAATCTTTCTTTCAACTTCTTCTTTAGTGTCAGTCATAAATATCGCCGACTCCGGCTTGGATTTTGACATTTTTAACTCAATCGTTTTTTGCAATTTAGAATTTTTGTCATTAGATCTCAAATAAACCCCTTTGGGGTTTGTTTCGCCCTCAGAATCGGAGGGTCGAATTTCGAATTTTTGTAAACCTAAAAGCATATGATGAGAAACAACTACTGGTTTCCAAAATTCCAATCCCGGTCCAATCTCCCGCGCCAACATATTAACTTTTCGCTGATCCATCCCTAGTTGACAAATTTTTGCTCCAAGATAAAAAATATCCGCTGTTTGCATGCAGGAGTAAATAATCATTGCTCCAGTTAGTTTATCCAAAGATTCCTCTCGACCCATAATCTCAGCCGTTCGAATAAATCGACGAAGAACGTTGGAGCGGCCAACTCGAATGACTAATTTCCAATAATCAGAATCTTTTACCAAATCAGAAGCCCAAACAAACTCCACTTTTGATAAATCCATCCCACTCGCTTTCCAAATTTCAATAAAATATCGACCAACGGTTTGAATTTTTTCTAGATCACCACCCATTTTATTATTGGCCATCGCATGCCAGTCAGCGACAAGAATTTTAAACTTAATCCCGGCTTTGGTAATTTTATTGACGTTAATCGCCCGCAAAATCCCCTGGGCTATATGCATCTGACCAGAAGGCTCAAAACCATCATAAGCAATAATCTCTTTTTCTTTTTCAAGAAGGGATTTTAATTCATCTTCGGTAATAATTTCTTCACCGACCTCTTTGATTAGTTTAAGCTTTTCTTCGAGAATCATAAAAATATTATAACATTCCTTTATAGATGCAAAAAATCCAAAACTGTTTCCCGATGTTTATCGAATAACTTTCTATCAAAAGGTAACTCGACCTGTTCTCTTGTGTTTTTATATTGTTCCTGTGCTTCGTGATATCGCTGTAAAAACCAATAGTACGCTTCTATCAACGGCATTACCATTTCTTGAGGAATCAATCCTAGTGCCGATAAAAATTTTATCCTTACAAGAGTATTAGACAAACCTGAAAGGTACCGATTTTTTATCTCATTTGCTAAATCTTGATCAGAAAGCAATCCCCTTCTTGTTAACAAATCTAGTTTTCTTTGAACTGTTCTTAAAAATGCTTGTTTGAAACCAAGTCTTAATAATTTAGGATCATCATTCTCTTCATAATATTGAACTCCTTTTTCAGTATCAAAAATTCGTTGATCACGATAAAAACCAGTCTCAATCGCTTTCCGATAAGATTTCAATTGATGTTTCATTTCTTTACCTATCTCTGGTTTTTTCAATTCTTCTAAGACTTCCAATTTAGCTCGACGATATAACTCTTCATCTCCTAAAAGAAATGCTGAATGAAGAATCCTATCAGGATAAACTGATTTTGGATTACCGTAAGTGTAAGATAAATAATTATTTGAACCATCTGAAAGTAATTTAATTTCTGGCAAACCGGCATAAATATTTCCTTCAGATAAAGAATGTTGGTTGGTCGATGATCCTAAAATATCTCTCGTTTTTTGAAGCAAATATTCTACGCTTCCTAATACTATAATTTCTGTTTTTGATTGACAATGTCTTTCTTTTTTGCCATCACTTCCTGGTAAAATTAAACAAATACCGGATAATTTTTCTCCTAAAAATGGAGGCAAAGACTCTCTTAATTCTTCTTGATAATTTAAATTGACAGCTATCAATAGTCCTCGATATTCAATAGGATTAAGATCGGTAAAAGGATTTAATTTTTTTTCTCTTTCTTTCATATATTATAGGTTATTATTATATAATAAATTTATCATTTGGGGTAAAGATTATAATTTCAATTTTGACTTTTGAATTTTAAATCTCTCTTGCTTTCTTCTCTTTTTTTCTTTTATAATGTTTTTATGATCTATCAAAAAAAGGAATGGGTTGAAGCTTCTTTTATCAAAGACTACGAAAAAATCTATCAATACTCCATTACTGATCCCGAGGGTTTTTGGGAATCAGTCGCTGAAGAACTTCTGTGGTTCAAGCCATGGAAGAAAGTTTTGGATTGGCATTATCCATATGCTCGTTGGTTTGTCGGTGGTGAAACCAACCTAGTTCATAATGCCTTAGACCGCTGGCAAAAAACACCCATTGCTGGCAAACTTGCTTTAATCTGGGTCGGTCAGGACGACCAGGAGAGAAAATTCACTTATAGACAATTAAATGAAGAAGTGTCGAAAGCGGCTAATCTTTTAAAAACTTTAGGAGTGAGAAAGGGCGATCGAGTGACTATTTATCTGCCAAGAATTCCAGAACAATTTATCGCCATGCTCGCCTGCGCGAAAATTGGCGCGATTCACTCGGTTGTTTATAGTGGCTTTTCCACCGAAGCTTTAAAAACAAGAATTGAAGACGCTCAAGCAAAAATTATTATTACCTGCGATTGGTATCCCTATAAAGATAAAAAATTGACACCTATTGAGAACGTTAAAAAAGCAATCAAAGATATCTCTTCGGTAAAAAATGTGTTAGTTGTCAAAAGAAATTTTGTTAGTCAAACTTCAACTTTCCAACCTGATTCATCAATTTATCTTTTTTGGGATGAAGAGATAAAAAAACAAGACAATATTTGCCCAACAACGATTATGGAGAGCAACGAGACCGCTTTTATTCTTTATACTTCAGGAACGACCGGCAAACCAAAAGGAGTTGTTCATGGGCACGGAGGTTATATGGTCGGTGTATATGCAACTGCCAAGTATATCTTTAACCTTAACATGCCTCAATCAAAACAAGTATTTTGGTCAACAGCTGATGCTGGTTGGATTACCGGCCATAGCTATATTCTATACGGTCCTCTGTTAAACGGAGCAACGACTTTTATCTATGAAGGAACACCTGACTATCCTAATATTGAGATTTGGTGGAAGTTAATCGATCAATATCAAATTACTCATTTTTATACGGCACCAACTGCCATTCGGATGTTGATGCGATACGGTGAGGGACCTTTAAAAAAATATCAATTGTCATCACTGAAAATTTTAGGTTCTGTTGGTGAGCCAATTAATCCTGAAGCCTGGTTCTGGTTTTACAGAAATGTCGGACGTGAACAATGTCCGATAATGGATACTTGGTGGCAGACAGAGACTGGAATGAATATGATTTCTCCCCTCCCATCAGTCCCTCTCAAACCTGGCAGTTGCTTTAAGCCTTTTTTTGGTGTGGTGGCCGATGTCGTTAATGAGAAAGGTGAACCAGTTAAGAAAAACAAAAAGGGTTTCCTTGTCATTAAAACTCCTTGGCCAGCAATGCTTTTGGATTTATGGCAAAATCCAGAACGCTATCGGAAGACTTATTTTGAGAATGAAGAAATAATAAAAAACTCTAAATTCGAAACTCTAAATTCTAAACAAATCAAAAATTCAAATGACAAAAATTCAAAAAGTTTAGATAATTCGAATTTAGGATTTAGGATTTCAGATTTTGTTTACTTTACCGGTGATTCAGCTAAAATCGATGACGATGGATATTTTTGGATTATTGGTCGAAACGACGATGTCATTAAAGTCGCTGGCCATCGCTTAGGCTCAGCCGAACTCGAATCAGCTTTTGTCAGTCATCCAAAAGTCGCTGAGGCCGCGGTCATTGGTCTTCCTGATGAAGTCAAAGGAGAAAAAATTAAGGCATTTGTGATTCTTAAACATGGTGTTAATCCATCAGAGGAGTTGAAAAAAGAACTCGCTCTTCAAGTAAGATCACAGATTGGTCCGATCGCCACCCCTGATATCATTGAATTTGTAGACTCTTTACCAAAAACTCGCTCAGGTAAAATTATGCGGCGTGTTTTGAAAGCAAAAGAATTAGGACAACCTTTAGGAGATACTTCAACTTTAGAAAATTAAAAATTTAGACTTACATCTCCGGAGGTCTAACCTTAAAATTATGAAACTTGATGAAAAAAACTTACAAAAACTTTCTCAGCTTCTTCGTTATTTTGTTTTAACCTCAACGACTAAGGCTGGTTCCGGTCATCCGACTTCATGTTTATCAGCAATTGAATTAGTGACCGTTCTTTTTTTTGGCGGGTTTTTAAAACAAGATTTAAAAGATATTAGAAGTATTTTTAACGACCGTATTATTTTTTCTAAAGGTCATGCGGCGCCACTACTTTATGCTTTATATGCTGTTGCTGGAGGAATAAAAATTGACGATTTAAAAACTTTGCGTCAGTTTGGCAGCCCGCTTGAAGGTCATCCCACTCCGAAATTCCCTTTTGTTGATGTTTCCACCGGTAGTCTTGGTCATGGACTTTCGATTGGATTGGGAATGGCGATGGGAATTAAATTAAAAATTAAAAATTCAAAACTCAAAATTAATAAAATACCTAGAGTTTTTGTTTTGCTTGGCGATTCAGAGATGGCTGAAGGACAGATTTGGGAAGCAATGGATATCGCTTCTTATTATCAAATCAGTAATCTTATCGGCATTGTTGACGTTAACCGTTTAGGCCAACAAGGAGAGACAAAAGAAGGCTGGGATATTTTTAACTATCAAAAAAAAGCTGAAGCTTTCGGTTGGCGAACAATTCTTGTCAACGACGGTCATAATATTGAAGAAATTATTAACGCATATAAAAAATTAACTGACGTAATAAATAAACCTACGTTAATTATTGCGAAAACAATCAAGGGAAAAGGGGTGTCGTTTTTAGAAAACAAAAACGACTGGCATGGCAAGGCTTTAAATCAAGAAGAATTAGAAAAAGCTTTAAAAGAATTAGGAAAAATTGATTTTAATGTAAGAGGAAAAATTTCCGCACCAGAAAAGCTAAAAATTGAAAAAGAAAATCATAAAACCGATGCAAAAATAATTAATATTTTACAAAAACTCGAAAGCTTTAACTTAAAAACTAAATTAAATCCAACACGTTCTACGTTCTACGTGCCACGTTATAATAATAAAATTGCTACCCGTCAAGCCTATGGCGAGGTTTTAGTGGAATTGGGAGAGAAAAATCCAAACATTGTTGTTCTTGATGCTGAAGTTGCCAACTCAAATTTTGAAAATCAATTTCAAAAAAGATTTCCCGACAGATTTTTTCAGATGTTTATCGCTGAGGAAAATATGGCTGATGTCGCTTTAGGTCTATCAAAAATCGGCTTTATTCCTTTTTTTTCCACGTTCGCTGCTTTTTTAACTCAAACCTTTGATCAACTGCGAATGGCGCAATACTCAAATCCAAATTTAAAAATTGTTGGCACTCATGCTGGTGTTTCAATCGGTCAAGATGGTCCTTCACAAATGGGATTAGAGGATTTAGCCATGTTTCGCAGTATTTTAAATAACGTTATTTTTTACTCATCTGACGCTGTCTCAACTAAAAAACTGGTTAAAATTATGGCAGAAAACGATGGTCTTTTTTATCTTCGGGTCACCCGTAAAAAAACACCGATTATTTATGATAATAATGAAGAATTTACCATCGGTGGTTTTAAAATTCATCCTTCAAAAAATCAACAATCAGCGAAAAAATTTCTCATTATTACTGCTGGAATTACCCTTTTTGAAGCTCTAAAAGCCCAAGAAGAATTAGAAAAAAAAGATTTTGATATTTCAGTAATCGATTTATACTCAGTAAAACCAATTAACAAAAAAAAATTAAATGAATTAATCAAACAATATCAAAAAATTATTGTTGTTGAAGATCATTATCCAGCCGGTGGTATTGCTGAAGCAGTTCTATCGTCAATTGAAGATTTCACTTCAGTTAAAAAATTTGTCCATCTTTGTGTCAAAAAAATCCCCAGCTCTGGAAAACCAGAAGAACTTCTTCATTTTCAAGAGATTGATAAAGAAGCGATTATTAAAACAATAGAAAGAGAAAAATAACCGAATTTACTAACCTCGCTTACTAACCTCGCAGGTTTGCAATACCACCTCATTGAAATAATAAGTTTCCAAAAATCAATTTTAGCAAGCCACAACAAGCCTAATCTGACATCAAAGGTCCGCGCAGACCTATAAGATTTGCAAAATGGTAAAAAATGGACAAGTATTAAATGATTTAAAAATTATATTGGTTTATAAAAATCGTGTTTACTGCCTCTTTTAATTCTTGTGGTAAATTTTCCGACAATTGCTTTAATTGCTCTACAATTTCTCTCATTTCCCACTGATCGCGTTCTTGTAGAATTTGATCTAATTCATCTCTTGCTTTTTTATCCCCTTCGTCCACTTTTTTCTTTAAAACTTTGATTCTCTCTCTTTGAGTATTGCGAGGATTATCTGGATTACCCATCAATGAAATTTTAACATAAGCAACTAGTTGAATCAATTCTTCCCATCCTTCACCAAGTTTGCTCCTAATAATATCTAAATCATCAGGTAAACCATCAACCTGCAAAACAGTTTTAATCCTTAAACGAACTTTAGGATCACCTAATTGGTTGTTCATAACTGCTGAGGCGTAAAGCACATAATACATATCAGCAAGTTCTAAAACAACAGAGCTTAGCGGACCTTTGCCCTCTTGATAGTTTTTAATAGCTTCCCTCAATTCGTATAACTCAGTCGGTTGCTCTTTTATTTTATCTGATCTTAGATCTTCTTGATAAAACAAACCTCCAAGATCCATTAAATCCTCTCCGATGAAGCCAACTTTCGTCGCAGCATTTTCCTGATTTCTCGGTTGTCGACCATCTACTCCATAAATTTGCTTGATCAATTTTTCCAAAGGACCTATTCCTCGCTGATATGATAAAAAAATATCGGGACTTAGAGACATTTTACTATTTTACCATATTAATTTACTGCCAAGCAAAATTAGAGTTTAGATCAAAATTAATCAATAAGAAGAGACTTGGCTTTAGACTAGCTCGAGCTTTAATATAAAAGTAAATATTAAGAAAAAATGATACTTAAGATTGTCCAATGAGGCTAAAATCATGTGGAATGACTCTTGGTTCTTTGGTTATTGTAATATTTTGGATTGAATCATATATTAAATTGAAATCCTTTTTTTTGTCATTTTAGTTGTTTAACCTCTCTGCTAGTCAAAATTGAGAATCGAAAAATCTCTTTGTACGATCAATCTCCGATTACGGTAAAAAAATAAAGAAACGCTCTAACAAAGCTCTTAAAAATAGGAATTAGAGGTTAATCTAGGATGACGATAGTAGAGGGTGTTTGCCCCTAGCAACAAGAATGCGTTTGGCTAGTTTTATAGCTATTTGCAACCGTATTGACCAATCTACGTTTAATTTAATGAAACTATTAAATCCAATTTAGTGAGCTTATAAAGAACCCCTCAAGCGTTCGTATGCTTGCAACATTGTTTCTAAAACTTCATTTATAATCTTTTTGGCTTCTTCAAAAGAAACTGCTTTTAAGTTGTGAGGAAAGTAATGAAAAATCTGATTTCTTCCTGATTTCCATGTCGTCCAAATTCGATCAGCTAATTCTTTGCTGCTTTTTTCTTTAATCTTTTTATACAAAGACCGCTCCCCCAATCGCCCAACCAAAGACGGCGACATCAACTTTCCCAACCGCAAATGATCAGAGATATAGTCCAAATGAGAAATAAATTTAATGTCACGAAAGAGTTGTTTCAAAAAACCTTCATAAGCCTTAGCAAATGGAAAAACAAGAAAAGAGTAATCTTTGAATTGATAAGCTTGATTAACGATTACTTCATCCATTAAAAATTGTCCCTCACTAATCAAATCTTTTTGACCTTGAGAAAGATAACTCCATAATTTCGGGTATTGACTTTGATAATTCATAAATTTATTATAATAGAACTTAAATGAAAAAAATTTTTCAATTAATCAATACCAATCTCCGGCGCCTCTTTAACCTTCAAAAAAATAAAGTTCCTTTGGTCAAAAATCCGCCTTTGATTACTATCTCAAGAGAAAAAGGATCCGGAGGAAGAATTATTGCTCAACTGGTAACAAAAAAGCTTGGATCGCCATGGAAACTTTATCACAAAGAGATTATTGAAGAGATTGCTAAAAATTCTCGTTTAGAAGAAAAATTGGTAAAAGAAATTGATGAAAAAAAATTATCCTTGATCGAAGAAATGATCAATGATTTTTTTGGCAAAAAATATCTCTCTCTTACTCGTTATCAAAAACTTCTTGCTCGAATAATTGCCAAAATCGCCCAACGAGGATATGCGGTCATTGTTGGTCGTGGCGCCGAATATTTAGCTCCTTTCGCCTTAAAAGTAAGAATTATTTGTGAGATGGAGCAAAGAATAAAAAACTTAATGAAATACGAAAAATTAACTCATGATGAAGCGATCAATTTAATCGAAAAATCTGACAAAGAACGGAGCGATTTTATTCGCGCTCTTTATCATCATGATATCAAAAAGGCCCATCATTATGATTTGGTCATTCGCACTGGTCCCAATCTCTTAATCGAAGATGCGGCTCAAATTATCATCTTAGCAGCAAAAAGAAGATTTGGGTTAAAATAACCAATTAACCAAATATCAAAAAACTAAGCTAATTTTAAATTTTAAATTACAAATTTTAAAACAATTTTGAATTTTTTAATTTATTGATTTTTTTAGTTTTCTGTTCTAATTCGACGTTATACTTTATTAAGATGTTATTTAATCGTTGACAAGTCTAACTCAATCGAAGGCGTCATTGTTGCTTTAATATAAGCTTTTTTAATATGTTTTACTCCAACTGAGGTTAAAAAAGCCAACACATTTTCTTTGATTTCTTGATTGGAAAAAGAGAGTTTCCCCACCATCTGATGGATTAAAGGAAATTTAGGTTCTGTTTTCCACTGGAAAACACCTTTCGCAAATTTTTTCGCCACCTCTTCTGGGTTCTCTGAAATCGTTCCTGCTTTTGGATTGGGCATTAATCCTTTTGGACCAAGAATTTTAGCCAATCGAGCTAATTTTGGCATATAAGAAGGGTGGGTAATTAAAATATCAAAATCTAATTTTCCTTTTTCAATATTCGCTAAAACCTCCTCATTGACAATAGCCACTTTTACGGTTTTTCCGATTGAATGAGGAAGTTCAAACTCGCCCTTTAATCCCTTTTTATCTACATTTAAATGAAGTTCTATCGATTGTTTTAAATGATAAACATCCATCTTTTTTAAAAGGGCAATCGCCTCTTTTAACGGATATTTTTTCTTTTTATCAATTAATTTTTTTAATTCAAGATATTTTTTACCGCGGATCCTTCGTTTAACAATTATCTTTTTTTCTTTCTTTTCTTTTTTTGTTTCTTTATTTTCCTCTAAAATCTTTTTTGCCTTCTCTAATTTAACTAACTCTTCTTCTTTCACTTCAACCGCCACCATTCGTTCGCCTCCTTTTAAACCAGGAGCGCGAATCTTCTTTTTTTCTTGAGCTCGTTCCTTTTGTTCTTTTTTTTGTTTTTCTTCAATTTCTTCTAGTCCTAAAATTCTTGTTCGAACTTTTCCCATATTAAATTAAGTCCTAAATTCTAATTTCTAAATCCTAAACTAAACAAAATTGTTAAATCCTACACTCCAAATCTTCTGGACAAAAACGAATTCAAATTCAAATCGTTTAGAGTTTAGAATTTAGAGCCTAGAGTTTCTTATTCAATCTCTACTCCCATACTTCTTGCTGTTCCTTCAACAATCTTCATTGCCGCCTCTAAATTGGTCGTGTTTAAATCAGCCATTTTTTCTTTAGCGATCTCTTCCACCTGTTTTTTAGTCAACTTCCCTGCTTTTTCTGTATTGGGTTTACCCGATCCTTTTTGAATCCCTAACTTTTTTAAAATTATCGCCGAAACTGGCGGTAATTTGGTAATAAAAGTAAAACTTCGATCTTCATACACGGTAATCACCGCCGGTATAATTTGGCCTTTCATTTTTGCCGTTCGAGCATTATATTCCTTAATAAAATCCATAATCGCTACTCCATGTTGACCAAGAGCTGGTCCAACAGGGGGCGCTGGAGTGGCTTCTCCAGCCGGTAGGTTTAATTTGATGACTGTTTTAACTTTTTTAGACATAATAGATTGAATTATAAATTCTAATTTTAAATGTTTATCTTATTGTCCTAACCTTTACCTTTATTTATGATCTCGAATTCGTTGTCACTTCAGTGTAAACTGGAATCTCTTTTAACTGATTTATTAACTGATTTCAAATCTTTGCAATTTGAAAAAAGTCGAGTTCAACTGGTGTCTCGCGATCAAAAATTGAAACCAAAACTCTAACCTTGCCTCTTTCTTCATCTATTTTATCAATTGTTCCCAGAAAGTCGGCAAAAGGTCCTTCAGTAATCTTAACCGCTTCGCCAACAGAAAAACTCGTTTTGAATTTTGGCTGTTCTTGTTTCACGAACTGCATGATGGCTTGAATTTCTTTTTCAGATACTGGAGTAGGTTTCGAACCTGAACCGACAAAACCAGTCACTCCCTCAGTTGTTCGAACCACCAACCAAGATTGGTCGTCTAAAATCATTCTAACTAAAAGGTATCCAGGAAAAACATTTTCCACTTTTTTAATCTTTTTTCCCCTTCTAACAACCACTATTTCTCTTGTAGGAATAACAATTTCAAAAATTTTATCAGTGACACCTAGAGTCTTAATTCTTTGCTCGAGGGCTTTTTTTGTTCTTCCTTCATAATTGGTATGGGTATGAATTACATACCATTTTCCGTTTTCGCTTAAAGACTTAACGTCTTCTTTCGACTCTAGTTGACTATTTTTCTTTTCTTCTAATTGGTTTGAATTTCTGTTATCTGTCACCTAATTCGAGTAATAAATTCTAAAAATTTGGTTAAAAGAATATCTATTATACCGATATACAAACCAATAGTCAAGGAAATAACAACAACAACCGCGGTTAAATAAATCGTTTGTTTTTTATTCGGCCAGCTAACCCTTTTTAACTCCTCAACTACTTCTTTACCAAAAGTAGGTGAACCAATTTTTTTGTTATCCATGAAAATATTTTACCACAGATAAAAATAATGTATATTAAATCTATGAGTGATCAATCAAATATTAAAAAAATTATTCACTCACTCTTTCTTGTCTTTTCGGCATTTCTAACTTTTTTATGGCCAAAGACCTCCCTTATAAACTATGATATTGAAATCGGAGCTTTGCTTTTTCTTATCCTCTACTTGGCTAAAAAATTTATTCCTCAAAAAACCAATTTTTTAGAATCAATAATTTTTACTCTCATTGTTCTTATTGTTATCAACTCAACCGGCGGCATCAATTCTCCTTTTTTCTTTCTTATTTATTTTTTGCTATTTTCTCTTTCGCTTCTTTTAGAACCAATCACCCCCTTAACTCTTTCTCTTTCCCTAATTATCTTTTTTCTTATTTTTTCATCCCCAACCGAAGATTTTAAGCATTTACTACCAATCTTTTCTTTAGCTTTTCTCACCCCTTTTGCTCTTTATCTGGGCAAAGAATATCTTCTTGTCCAAAAAACAAAAAAGATACTGGTTCAAAATAAAGAAGATACTTTTCTTTTTCTTTCTTTAATCATCAAAAACCATCTTAAAAATATTAAAAACGCAATCGAAAATTTTACTGGCGATCATCAATTAGAAAAGATTAAAAAACACGCTCTCCAAATGGAAAGCTTAATCGAAAAATTTGAAAAAAGCCAATGAAAAAAATTGTTTTTTTTGTTGTCTTATTCTATATTTTTATCATATTAAGATATATTTTTGCTTGGAAATTAATAAAGGCCGGCTATGCCATTGATATGGAGTCATCTTTATATAAAATTAAGTTTGGGACGATAGATATTGCCGGTGGAAAAAAACAATCAAGTAATTATTCTCTATCAGATAGTATCGGCCAAACAGCAGCCAATCAGTTTAATTCCTCGGGTTATATTATTAAGGCTGGATTCCAATACCTTTATTCGCTTTACCCTTTTATCTTTTCAGTTTCTCAAACAAGAATTAATTTTGGAACAATTATACCAAATAATCCTCAAACTCAACAGGCGATATTAAATGTTTCTAATTCTTCAGCTTATGGCTATCAAGTCACGGTAATCGAAGAAGGACCAATGCGAACCCTTAATGGTAGCAACATTATCCCTGATACTATCTGTGACGGTGGTACTAATACCTGCACTGAAACTCTCGCTAAACTTTGGACCCTTAATTCAGCCTACGGATTTGGATATAATATGAGTGGTAACGATATCCCTTCTGATTTCATTAATACTAATTACTTCCGACCATTTCCAGATCGATTAAGTAATGAAAACCCAGCTCTAATCATGACTTCAAATAATGTCGGAAAAAATCGTCAGGCGACAATAACCTTTAAAATCAATGTATCGCCTATTCAACCTGCTGGCAGTTATCAAACAATTATCAATTTTGTCGCCACTCCAAGATTTTAATCAAAAAATCAAAATGCACAATTTACAATTGACAACGATTAAATATTTGTTCATCTTTTTAAGTTCTATCTATGGGCTTCTAACTTTTAACTTAAAATTTGTCAACGCTCAACAAGTCTCTCTTTCACTTTCTCCTCCCCTGATTGAATTAATTATTAAACCTGGCAAATCAGTCATTATTGCCTATCAAATAGAAAATTTAGGCGATCCAGTCTATCTAAGTACCAACGTTGTCTCTTTTGAAGTTAAAGATAATTTAGGCAACGTTAAACTAAAAGAAAAAGCCGAAGGTCCTTTTCGCTTTTCTCTTGATAATAGTCAATTGGCTCTCAATCAACCTTTTTTTCTTAAAACTCGCCAAAAAGAACAATTACTTTTAAGGATAAGAGCGATTGAAGGGGCTCCAGAAGGAGATTATTACTATACATTGATTGTCTCAACCCAACCAAGGATGGTCACTGAAGGGGAATCAATTAGTAGCACAAAAGCGACAATTGGAGCTAACATTATCACAACAGTTACTGAATCGGGAAAGATTAATATTAAGGGCAAAGTTGCTCTCTTTGACGTCCTTCCCCGCTTTCGTTTACCTTTTGGAAAAAAGTATCTTAACTTTTTTGACAGTAATGATAAAATTCCCATCGTCTTGATTTTAGAAAATCAAGGAAAAAACTTTATCAAACCAGAAGGACAAATTATTTTAAAAGGAAATTTCGGTGAAACCGCTCATTATCAACTACTTCCCCAAAATATTTTAGCCGAATCACAACGATTAATTGAAGCCACTCCTTCAGCAGAAATCGAGATAAAAAAACCAGTCAGTCTGATTCTTTCCGGTTTTTTCCTTGGTCGATATCGTCTTTCAACTAATATTAATTTTGGCCAAGGAACGCCAAATATTTTTGCCTCAACTTCCTTTATTGCATTACCCTTTAAATTTATTTTAGGTCTCCTTGGAGCTCTAATAATTATCATCGTAATTTTCCGAAAATTTACAAACGAACGAGAATAAATACGGTTAATTTATTAGTTATGTGGAAGTTTAATTTTTAGCCTTAAAATAAAAAAAGACCCCGATAGTCATTTCGACCCCCAAACCTACCCTCTGAGAATCGAAGGGTTCGGAATGACAAAGGAAAACAACTCGCTAACTCGCAAAAATAGCAACCCGTTAACTGATCTTACCGATTCAACTGATTCAACTGATTTAACTCTTATACCCCTCCCATTTGGAAGCTCTCTTTATGATCTTAGGTTAGTTAGAAATTTTTATTGTCCTAAAAGAACCTATTTGGGTTTAATCTTTAATGTCCGAAAGGGATCCCTTTAGGCTTAGTTTTTAGACGTTAAATGTTTAAGATACCTTTTTCGATGAACCCGACTGATCCCATTCTTTTTTATCGCCTCTCGATGATCTTTTGTTCCATAACCTTTATTTTTATCCCAACGATACGCAGGATAACAATGGTTTAATTTTTTCATCAATCGATCTCGATAAACCTTAGCGATAATCGAAGAGGCGGCAATTGAAAAACATAAACAATCTCCTTTAATTATTCCCTTCTGATTAATTAATCGATCTTTAATTTTTAAATTAATATTTCTTTTTGGTAAATAACCATCAACTAAAATAACAAGATTCTTTCTTTTTGTTTTTTCGATAATTTTTTTAAATACTTCTTTTATCCCTGTTTCGAAAGCAAAACTTATTCCATGTTGATCAATTATTTGATGAGAAACTTGAGTAATCGAATAAAATAAGCAGTTCTTTTTAATCCAAATCGCTAGCTTTTCTCTTCTCAAAGGAGAAATTTTTTTTGAGTCGTTGATTAAAAAACGCTCTCTAGATCTTGTTTTAATAATTTTCGGTGGGAAACAAACGCCAGCAACAACCAAAGGTCCGGCCAACGCCCCTCTCCCTACTTCATCAACGCCAATAACCAGAAGTTTTTTTTGCCAGTATTGTTTTTCTATTTGAAAATTTAATCCTTTCATGACAATCTAAAAACAAATTTTGTTGTTTTTATCAGGCTGAAATTAAAAAAACTTTGTGTTAATTGTTTATTTAATGTTATCAGAAAAAAATCTTCGGTGGTTAAGAAAAAAAATCAAAAAGCTTTGGTTTGAACTAACTGTTTTCTTTGTCTCTATTATTATTACCGTTTTTACTCTTAATTCTATTTTAAAAAATAATAAAAATTCTACTTCGGAAGATATCTGTATAGAGCCCCAAAAAAATATTATGGCGGTTGAAAAAACTAGTCTTTTTGTCGATATCTCTGGAGCGGTCAACAAACCAGGAGTCTATGAAATTGCACCCGGAGCCCGATTAAAAGATATCTTAAAATTAAGCGGTGGCTTATCGGATCATGCTGATAAAATGTTTTTTGCCCGTAATTTTAATCTTGCTCGATTTGTCTCTGATCAAGAAAAAATATATATTCCCTCGATAACAGAAATTAATGCCGGTATATTTACCGAAACGGCTAGGAACGTTGATTATATCACTCCGAATGAAATTCCAAATCAAATAAATACAGAAACGAAAACTAATAATAAAGTTAATATTAATCAGGCAACCGCCGAAGAATTAGATCAATTGCCAGGCGTTGGGCCAACAACGGTTAGAAAAATTATCGATAATCGTCCATTTTCTTCTCTTAATGAGCTACTTGACAAAAAAATTGTCAATAAATCAACCTTTGAAAAAATTAAAGCCCTAATTCAAATTTAATGCTCAATAATAATATTTTTACGTCCGTTATTAATTCTTATTTTTACGAACCTCATTCATCTTTACTTAATGGCATATTATTTGGCAAAACATTAAAAACTTCAAACGACTTGTTTTATCAACTAAAAGCAACTGGATTATTACATATTGTTGTTGCTTCTGGTACCAATCTGACTATTTTTTCAGGAATTGTTGCCAATTTTACCCAATTTTTTAGCAAAAGAATAGCAATTCTGATTAATATCATTTTTATTATTTTTTATATTTATATAGTAGGTATTCAAGCCCCAATTATTAGAGCTGGTTTTATGACTATTTTAACGCTCGTGGCTTTATTAATTGGAAGAAAAACTTATGTTTTTTATCTACTCTTTATCTCACTTTTACCCGTATCAATTCTTCATTTTTTCTATCCTAAAGAAATAACTGTTCTTTCCACACTCCTATCTTATGGTGCTACTTTAGGTTTAATACTTTTCGGACGGACGAAAAATTTTCAACCAAAAAATTACTGGGAAAAAATAAAAGTTAATTTATTAAAAGAATTTCAACCAGCATTAGCCGCTCAAATTTTTACCGCCCCAATAATCTTTTTTTATTTCAAACAGATTTCTTTAATTTCACCTTTAACTAATTTATTAATTGCCCCATTTATTCCTCCGTTAATGATCACCGGTTTTTTGACCGCAATTTTGGGCAAGATTCACTATCTTTTAGGTCTACCTTTTTCCTTTGTTTGTCAAATGATTCTTGATTATATGCTTTTTATTATTAATTTTTTCAGCAACATCCCCTATGGCTTTATTCAATTTTAAAAATATAAATATAAAAAATAATAAAAAATACAAAATTATTACACAATTAAATAAAGAGCTTCTTAAAAACTTAAACTTTATAAGTTTCAGTTCAAAATTTCAACGTTTTGCGACATGATTGTGGATCTAAGTGTTGAGATTTTATAGGTAATAAAAAATATCTTTATGGTGTTAGATAGAGTAAAATCGGTTATTTTAATTCTTTTGTTTTGTTTATTAATTTTTTCTTTAAAATATCTCTCCTATTTTTTTGATCAGCGGACAAAAATTGTCTTTTGCGACGTTGGACAAGGTGATGCTTCTTATATCAGAATTAAAAACAAAATGGATCTTTTAATTGATGCAGGTCCCGATAAAAAAATTTTTTCTTGTTTGGGAAAATATATGCCATTTTGGGATAAGAAAATCGAGCTGGCTTTTATCACTCATCCCCAAAAAGATCATTTCGGTGGCTATCTTTATTTGCTCGACCGTTACCATATTAAAAAAATTGCAATAATTCCTATTGATAATCCTAGTTCTTCTTTTAAAAAATTAAAAGAAAAAATCCACCAAAAAAATATTCCTCTACTGTTCCCGGTGGCCGGTGATCAAATAAAAATTTTTGATACGATAATTTTTTTTTATTGGCCAAAAAAAGATTTCTTACAATCAAAAATTATTTTTAAAAATCACTCACGATTTGGTTATCCGCTTGATAATACTAATAACTTCTCTTTAATCTTTCTTCTTGAAGAAAATCGCTTCCGTGTTCTCTATACCAGCGATGCTTCGCCCCTAATAATAAATAGTATTTTGAATGAATCTAAAGTTGATTTATTGCGTCTTAAAAATCTCGATGTCTTAAAAGTACCCCATCATGGCTCAAGAAATGGCCTGACTGAAAACTTTCTAAAATTAGCAAATCCCAAGATAGGAGTAATCAGTGTAGGTAAAAATAACGCTTATGGACATCCAAATAAAGAAGTGTTGGATATGCTCAAAGCCCAAAGGGTAAAAATTAAACGGACGGATAAAAATGGAGACGTAGAAATAAAATTAAATGAATAAATAATAATAAAAAAACGATAATGAAAGGTTTTTAATAATTTAGAAATTGATTTTAGGCTATAATTTTTTAATTTCAATCTTTCACTTTTAACTTAAAAGTATGCTTCTAATTTCTTTAAAAATATTCCACCCTTCAAATCCAATCCAAGTTTGACCAACTAATTCTTTTGGTAAACCAGGATCGATTTTTAATAATTCAATATAAGCTTCAATTATTTTCCTAAATTTTACTAATTTTTCATCGCCGGAAGATAAAATTTGGTGCCAATCTTTAAAGAGCTGGCGGCATTTTTTGTCTAAAGTTGATTTTTCCCAAACTTTTTCAATCAAAATTTCACGATCACCAAAAACATGGGTAGTCTCAAATGCTTGAACATATTTTTCCTCTTCTTTACCAATAACTAACTGACGTAAATTTTCAATTATTGGATGGGGTGTTAACCAAAAAGAACGATGCCATGGACCTAAACCCCAACCTTGCATCTCTCTTCTTAAGCGATCGCGTATTTCTCTTTTTGATTCCGGAATCTCGTATGAGATGATTCGCCATTTACCATCCCAAGAGTCTTTAAGAAAGCGAAAAAAAGGAAAATTAAGACAAAGCTTTTGAAATCCTTTTTCAGTTAACCGATATTGATTTTGAATCGGATAATCAATGTTTTGCGTTTGGATATTGGAATTCGGAATTTGAAATTTTTCTATTAATCCTTCTTTTACTAAACTAAAAAGCGTTCCTCGAGTTTTTTGATTCAAAGGCAAGTCGAATATTTTCTCAATCTTTTCATCAAAATTAACAGAAGCAAAGTTAACGTCAGAGATTAAAAATATTGCTAAAAGAATTTTCGTCCGTCTATCTTTTATCATTATTCTATATTTCAGTTTAACAAACGAAAAAAATTTGTCAAGGTGAATTTGAAGGACAATAGAAATACTATTGAAATACGATTGAAATACAGTAGAAGTACATAGAAATATGAGGGAAGTCCTTATTAAAGTCAAAAGGCAAAAATCAAAAGGCAAAAGCAAAAAGCAAAAATATGGTAGATAAAACTCAAAAGTCGAAGGTCCAAATTAAAATTAAAAATTAAAAATTGTCTTAAAATTGAGAATAAAAAATTAAAAATTTGGTTATTGTAATTTTTGCTTGGAATTTGGAGTTTTATGTTAATTAGGTCAATTAGAAATTAAGATTAAAAATGTTTTAATACTTTGAGTTTTTATTTTGTTGTAATGCATTTCTCTTGACAACTTAATAATGATTCATAATAATGTTTATTATAATGATGAAAAAAATTTTTTATCAATTAACTTTTATTTTCTTTCTTTTTTTTCAATCTTTCTATCTTTTTTTCCTTCGTCTACCTCAAATATTCACTGTTGAAGGGGCCACCTTATTAAATGCCAGTGATACTTTATCTAACTCAAGACTTTCTTATCGGGCTGGTGTGGCAACAGGCGCCGCAAATGGCTCTGTGGTCACTATCGATTCTTCTGGTAATGCTGATAATAATACCAATCATCTTTTTCCGAATGACAATGTATGTTTTGCTGGACCTAATCTAGATGGTTGTTATCAACAAACAAATTACACCGTTGCTTCTATTATTAATACTACTACTTTTAATATTTCTCCTCCCTTAGCCTCAACCCCTTTGGGTGTTAATGATTATGTCATCGCCTCTCAATCAGCTATTCATTCAATTCAATTTACATTAATTAATACTATTCCTGCAAATGGTAATATCTTAATCACCATACCAGCAATTGATATAACAGGACAAACCAATGACTGCTTCCCTGACACTAATTCAACAATTGCTTCGAATGGTTTTGATCTTTGCGGTTTAGGCACAACTAACATCGCTATTTCCAGCTCCGGTTGCAATAACAATTGGACAGTAGCGGCCGTCACTGCTGGTGATGCCACCAATGACCACACAATAAGAATAGATCGCAATACTAACAGCTGTGCCGCTGGGTCAACAATCACTGTAACCGTCGGTGATACTAACAGGAGATTAATTAATCCAGCACCTATTACGAGTTCTCATGCTCAAGGAGTAGCTGACATTTACACTATTAACGTCAGGACACGCGATGGCGGTAATAATACTTTAGATCAAGCCAATATTAGAACAGCGGTCATTGAAGGAGTTTTAGTTTCAGCCAACATTGAAGAAACTTTATCTTTAACCATCGCTGGTGAGTCTGCAGGAATTGCTGCCTGTGGACAGACAACCGATGTTACCACCTATCCCTATGCAGTACCATGGGGAACTATTGCTAATTTTGGCGCGTTTCAGGAAGCTTCTCAATTAATAACCGTCTCCACCAACGCTGTCTCAGGATATACTGTTAGAATCGATGAGAATGATCAGATGGGAAGAAATGGCAATGTCTGTACCGGTGCTAATGCAGGCGAAGCTCAAAACTGCATTAGAGATACAACCTGCAATACTTCTTGTTCTGAAAGTACTTCTGACGACTGGACTTCAACTACCTCTTATGGTTTTGGATATTCACTACAAAATGTCTCTGGATCAGATGCAATTTTTCTTTATAACGAATCATCTAGAACTTTTTCGGCAAGACAGATCCCTGATCTTGAAGCAGGAGAAACGGCTCAAACCATTATGAGCAGAAATACTCCAGCCGCTTCATCTCAAGTACGTGTTTGTTATCGGTTAAATATCTCAACCACTCAGCCAGCCGGTTATTATTTTAACAAAGTTCGCTTTACTGCCAGCGCTACTTTTTAAGGTATGAAAAAAATAATTAAAATGTTATTTGATTCTTTCTTAATCATTGTTGCCTTCTTCTTAGTCTCATCAGCACCTACCTCAGCTCAACAATCACTACCTTTAGTTGTTTATCCAGCCAAAATTCAATTAGAGGTCTCCCCGGGCGAAAAAACAGGGGTAACGATAAATTTCTTAAATCAAAGCGAAATACCTCTCTCTGGTTATTTTCGTATCGCTGATTTTATCGTCATTAATAATAAAGGAACTCCTGAAATTATTGAATCAAAAGAAATGGCTAATAATCGTTACACTGCTTCCTCTTGGTTCTCTTCTTTATATGATCGAGGAACCATCCCAGCCAATGAAAAATTAAGCTTTTTAACCTATATCACAGTACCCAAAGACGCCACTGCTGGCGGTCGATATGTAGCCATTTACTTTGAACCAACGCCAGAATTAACCCAACCAAAAACCGGCGCCGAAAAAGCAACCGCAATCTCAACTCGTATCGCCTCCCTTGTCTATATTAAAGTAAAAGGGGATATTAAAGAAGAGGCGAAAATTACTCAATTTTTTGCTAGTAATTTTCAAGAATATGGACCAGTCAAAGTGGTCACCGAAATCCTTAATTTAGGCAATTATCATATCACTCCTCAAGCCAAATTAACCCTGATTAATCCTTTTGGCAAAGTAATTGACGAACAAAAATTAACTCCTCTTAATATTTTTCCCGAACGCAGCCGCGTATATGAGAACGAACTCGGAAAAAAATGGTTAATAGGTCGCTATCAGGTAAAATTAACTGGTACTTATGGCGAAAAAAATCTTCCTTTATCAGCCAACGTCTATCTTTGGGTTTTTCCATGGAAAGTCGCTATCATTATTATCCTAGCGATTATTATCCTCATTCTTCTCGTTCGTCACTTTTTAACCCAATCACCTCAAAAAGAAAAAGAATTATTAACTTTGCTTGAAAGGGAAAAAAAAGAAATTGAAAGGCTTAAGAGAATGATAAATAAAAATGAATAAAAAATAATGAATAATGGTAATGAAAAAATTAATAAAGCTAATTTTAAAAAAGAATTTAAGAGAAAAGTTTATTTTTTTGTTTTAAAATTAATTACCTTCGTTGATAAATTAGATAAAAAAGATCAAACATGTCGAGAAATATCAGAACAGGGTATAGATAGTGGTACAGGAATTCTTTCAAATTATTTAGAAAAACAAGTCTCTAGCTCAAAAAGAGATTTTGCTAAATATTTTCATCACTCTCTAAAATCTGTTAATCAAACTACAACGTGGATTGCGGTTTTAAGAGATTCTAAAAAAGCTGATATCAACCCAGACAACAATCTATTAAAAGAACTAGACGAAATTAGTAGAATTTTTGCCTCTAGTTTGATTACTATCAAGAATAAATGAAAAACATTAAATCATTATTAATTATCATTATTCTTTCTTCATTATTCTTTATTCATTGGCAAAAAGATAGATTTTATCATCATAACAATAATGTTTTGGGAAAAACTACTAATCACCAAATAGAGATAAATCTCACAATCGGCGATCATCATTTCACTCTTTTTGGCTATACTTCACCTTATGCTTTAGTTAGCTTCTCTGGTTTGGGCATTTTTGATCAAACATACGCTGATGAAAAAGGCTATTTTGTCTTTAAAAATCGCTACTCCCCTTTTTCCCCAAAAGAGGCCTGTCTTACGGCCCAAGATCAATTTGGTCGATTAACAAGTCCAGTTTGTCTTCCTTCCTTCCCAACCAATTATGATGTTGAAATTGGACCGGTGATTATGCCGCCAAGTCTTTCTCTGAATAAAAACGATTATTGGATTGGTGATCAAGTTGTTTTAACCGGTCAGACTATTCCAAATTCGAGCGTGAAACTTTCTTTTTTCACTCAAAATACATCTTATGAAATAATTGATCAACTAATTTCTATTACTCCGTTGATTAAAGATATATATGCATTCTCCTTTCCTAAATTAGAAATAAAATCTGATAATAAAGGAAATTTCTCTATTTCTCTACCATCAACATCGGCTAAAAAATATCGTCTCTTTACACAAACTTATTACTTAGAAAAAAATTCACCAGAAAGTAGAAAATTAACGGTTGAAATTCTTCCTTGGTGGATGATGATTATTAAATTTTTTGGTTTAATTTTCGAAATTATAAAAGCACGTCTGTCAGAATTTCTTATCTTAGTAGAAATAATTGTTCTAACAATTTATTTACTTCATTCACGTCTGCATTATAAACAGTTAGCGATTGTTAAGTATGAGAAAAAAGAAATTTCTATCAAGCAGAATCCTTGATGCAAGGATTCTGCTTGCTAAAATAATCCCCATTTTCATGGAGACATGGATCCCCAACGAAGTCGGGAATGGCATTCTTTTTTTGTCTTTCCCACCCTATTCCTTGTCATTCCAAAGAAATTGGAAATCCCATCAATTTTTCACTTCCACTCCAATGAAATTAGGGTAAATTCCAGCGGTGACCTCATAAGATTTTGAGATTCCCATTTTCACAGGAATAACATTCTCACTTTCTCATCGCAACCAAAGCCCCAGTTATCCACGGGGCGAAGTGGAAGGATATCAAAAAAACCTATTTATTATTCTAATTAACCTAATTGACCTAATTAACATAAAAATCCAAATTTTAAGCACCAAATTACAATAACCAAATGACCCTCAACAATAATAGATATATTAACTATGTTATTTTTTAATGATATATAAATCTAAAATCTCAAATTGTAAAATAAAAAAAATTATTAATTATTTTTGTCTTTATTTGACCCCCACTCAAACATCAAAAATAAGAAATATTTCAAGAGAATTAATAGATATTATTCTTTATTTAAAAAAATAATCTTTAATTATCAAATTACTCAAATTAAAAAGTTTATTGGTGAAGTTGAAATTGATGAGTTCTACTTTAAAATTTATCACTTATTTTGTTTAGATCCACCAAATTTTTAATTTTTAATTCTCAATTTTAAAACAATTTTAAATTTTAATTAGTAATTTTTCCCCAGATTCTTAGGCTTAAAAATTAATAATATCACTAAGTCATTTAAACCCTCCGAGCCTGCCCTTCGAATCGGAGGGTTCGAAGAGAGAAATATGGCGCCAGCGTTTTTGTTCTTTATGCTCGCTTCACTCGCCAGATTCCCTGAGCTCCGAAGCCTCAGAATCTGAGGATCGGCATGATATCAAATTTGTAATTATTTAGATTTTTAACGTTAGTAAAAACTAAGATGTGCTTTTTGAGGCAGAATTTTTCCGTCAACCTTAACTTCTAAATAATACTCTCCTGGTGTAGTGCTTGAAACATCAAAAATTGCTTTGCCATAATTATCTGTTACTCCTTGTATCGCTTCGATATTGATTCTTTGATCAACACCTAAAAAAACCTCCTTCCCCATTACCCCTAACCCCTGGTTATTGAGAATAAAAACGTTAACTCTAATTTTTTCGATACCATTGGCTTTAGCTCGCAACGGAGTAACAAAAAGATAGGAATTATCAACAGAAAAGGATTGCTGAGAAATACCGGCTCTTCCAATGTAAAACCGTGACTCGTAAAGCCCAAAATAAAAGGTAAAAGTAAGAAGTATAATTAAAAAAAAAATTAAAAAAACAACATTTGTTTTCATTCTTTGTTATTATCTTAAAGTAAAAAAAAATAAATGTCAACTTATAAATTTTAAGAAAACTATACTATAGGTAGTGAAGAAGGAGGTTGCCAAACACTATCTATAGTAATTAAAGCTTCCTATCGATCTTAACACAACTAATTTATTTCTTAGCACTACTGATAATAATTTGATAAAAGAAGGATATTTGCGGTGTTTGGAAAAAATTAATAAAAAAATTAAGTCACGACTAATAAATGAATAGATTTATTTCTTTTCTATTTACTTTTTGAAGATGATCTCATATTTTCCCAAGAAAATAACAAAAAAATTTTTTTTTATTTTAAAAAGTACTAAAAATGTCGTTAAAAATACTTTTTTTTCTCAATTATACTATAGGAATATTGATTTATTTTGATATATTTAAGTAATTAAAAATTTTTTTCGTTAATTTAATTAAATCTATTTAAAATAAACTATAATACTATCTACTTCCACTTTTTTTAACCTTAAGTCATTAGAAATAAATATATCAAAATATACTTAAAATACTTATTGACAAATCTATTATTAATGTATTACGATAAGATTATATGGAAAAACAGTATAATTTTTATAATTTTGAAGCCTCATTTAGACAATTTCTTATTGCGGGAAATTTTAAACCAATAACTATCAAGAATTACCTATCTGATTTAAGACATTTTTTTGGTTGGTTAATTTTAAAATTAAAAGTTATCAAGCCTAACCTAGATTTTTCTTCCCCCAACGAAATTGAACTTTTAAAAGAAATTAATCCAGAAATTATCGCTGATTATCAAAAATATCTCACCTCGAATAATTTACCAATTCGCACAATCAAACGCCGGTTATCAACCCTAAGAACTTTTTTTACCTTTTGCATCAGTCAAAACTGGCTGAAGTCCAATCCTGCTAAAAACAATCAAAAAAATTTACTTGAGTTGTTTAAGAATTCATTGGAACGAGAAAAATTAGATCAGAAAACCATTAAAAGTTATTTGGACAATGTCCAAGAATTCTTATCAATCATATGAAAAAAGAATTTCACGGATCTTTTCTTTTCATTTTCTTTTATATAGTTTGCAAGGCCTTTTCAAGCTTAAAAAAATTAACAGATCCGGCGATGGAGGGAAATCCTTATCTATAAAAATGACAAGTTACAAGCACTAAATTACAAACAAGTTACAAGTACCAAACTCCGAAGGGATCCCTTCGGGATTAAAGACAAATGAACAATAATCAAACGATAAAGAAAAAATATAATCTAGAAGAAAGAACGCTTGTTTTTACTAAAGAAATAGTCAGATTGTGTAAAAAAATTCCAAATAATACGGTTTATTTCAAATTAACCGATCAAATCATGAGATCGGCTTCTTCTATTGGTGCTAATTATCGAGAAGTAAATGATTCTGTAGGAAAAAAAGATTTTCTTCACCGATTAAAAATTGCAAGGAAAGAAGCCAAGCAAACAACTTTTTGGCTTGAAGAACTCTTAGAAACCAATAGCGAGTTTAAAGAAAGTATTAATCAACTAATAGACGAAAGTTATCAGTTGCGTAATATTTTATCGACGATTATTAAGAATGTTGAAAATGAAAAATGTCCTTAATTCTAAAAGAATTTATTTGGAATTTGTAACTTGGGATTTGATTCTTGTTTGTAATTCGTAATTTGGAATTTGGAATTTGTTAATTTGTAGTAAATTTATGAAAAAAATCAATCCTCAATCCATTCACAAATACATAGATGCTCTTCGTCACCGAGGAGAAAAAAATCCTCAAGTTAAAAAAAAAATCACGTCTGTTAAAAAATTTATTGATTGGCTCTATCAACAATCATATATCAATAAAGATAGCTATTACGAAATTAAAAAAACCATTGAAAATATCAATCTATCTTTAGGACAAAAACCAAAACTACATTTTAACTTTAAAAATTTAAAAGAAAAACTTTTTTCTCCAAAAACTGTTACAACTCCCCCATTCTCCCAATCACCATTGGCTTTTCAAAGGATCTCAGGGGTATTTGGACCTCATCATTATATCGCTTTCTTAATAATCTTACTTTTTATCTCTTTTTTAGGCGCTGGTCTCTATAATCGCCTTTTTGTGAAAGTTCAACGTCCGTTAGCCTATCCTCAAACACTAGTTCGTGCTGGACGAACACTTAACTTTCAAGGCCGCTTAACTGATTCTTTAGGCAATCCAATAACAACTTCAACAAACATGCAATTTAGACTTTATAACGTGGCTAATGGGGGAACACCGCTTTATCAAACAGGTGCTTGTTCAATCACTCCTGATCAAGATGGTATTTTTAATGTTATCATTGGCTCTGATTGTGGCTTTGAAATCCCAAATTCAGTCTTTACCGAAAATACGAGTATTTATCTTGGTGTAACCATCGGAGCCGATTCAGAAATGATTCCTCGTCAACCGATTGCTAACGTTGGTTATGCAATCAACGCAGAAACTCTTCAAGGCTTCCCTCCTGGAAATAGTACTTCTACTATCCCTTTTATCAATAAAGACGGTGATTTGCTAATTGGCGTCGCCAGTCCTGGCATTCGCTCAACCTATTCTTCAGCTAATTTCACTCTCTCAAGCGCCAAAACCGCTATAATCCAAGCAGCTGGTACTGGCGATGTTATCTTGCAAGCAACTGAGTCAGGAACAATAACATTACGGACGGGAGGAACAACTGATGTTTATACTCATTTGTTCGTCGATAATACTGGCAACGTCGGGATTGGGACGACCATTCCTTCCTCTTTCAAACTCGAAGTGGCTGGGAATATTGGTCCAGAGGCTTCAGGGATAAGAGACTTGGGTTCATCTTCCCGTGTCTGGAACAATATTTATGCTAACAATATTGTCTCTGGGTCATCGACTGGTACTCAAGGCTGGTGGCAGAGAAACGCCCAAGCTCTCTCTCCAACCAACATTACCGATGATCTGCTTTTAGGCGCAACAGCAACAACATCTGCTTTAATCAAATTAACTGGAACAAGCGGCAATAATTCCTGGATCAAAACCGGCAACATCGGGATTGGAACAAGCTCTCCTTCGTACACTCTTGATGTCTTAGGAACATTTCGCACTTCAGGCAATAGTTATTTTGGTTCTAATGTCTATTTTGCTGGTGGTATCACCTATTATGTGGATTCATCTGGTAATGCTAAATTTTTAGATCTAATTGTCGCTGATCCTGGTAATCCTGGATTAACCATTGGTAATGGCAGTATTGGATTCTTAAAAATTGGTTCATCAACCATATTTGATAACAATACTAACTATCTTGCTTTTGATCCTAATTCTGATACCACACCTGAAATAGTAATTACAGATACCGGCAACATCGGGATTGGTACTACCAACCCTGCCTCACTTTTAGATGTTAATGGCACTGCCTGGTTAAGAGGAACAGTGGGTGGAACATCAGGATTGTATGTCAACACTAGCGGTAATGTCGGCATAGGGACGACGGGGCCGGCATATAATTTAGATGTTGTAGGAGATATTAGATCAACTGGAAAAACATATTTAGGAACATCAGGGTTTTATGCTCAATATGAGTATAAAACTACTGGAGATGTAGCTGGCGCAGGGTGGTATCGTATAGCAACTATCCAAGGCTCTGCTGGAAGAGGACAACAACAAGTCACTATTTATACGACGGGCGGCAGTTATACTCCACGAAGTACGACATTCCGTTGGTACCACGATTGGACTAGTGGAGCAGGAGTGAGTGTTATTTCAGAGATTGGGTCCGGATATTGGTCTGATGTTCGTGTAACTGACGATGGAACAAACTCATTCTTAGAAGTTAACTTCACACAAACAATTACGGGGCTAAATATCGGTCTGCAGTTTATAGGTGGTCACGACAAAGGCACCATTTATAGCGGTGAGTTGCCCGCTGGAGGAGGTACGGTTAGAGTTACATCCAAAGCAAACGGATTATTTGCGTTGAATGATAAACTGATAGTTGATGCAAACGGCAACATCGGGATTGGTACTACCAACCCTGCCTCACTTTTAGATGTTAATGGCACTGCCTGGTTAAGAGGAACAGTGGGTGGAACATCAGGATTGTATGTCAACACTAGCGGTAATGTCGGCATAGGGACGACAGCGCCAAGTAGTAAGCTTAGAATAGATAGTGCTTTTGTCGATCCAGTTACAAATAATAATGCAATTTTAACTGTTTATGCTACTGATGCGGCTGCGCAAGGTAAAGGAGGTTCTATACTCTTTGGTGGAATGGCAGATACTTTAAGGACTTTTGGTGGAATAGCAGGACTAAAGGAGTCTACTAATGCTAGTGATTTTGCAGGATATCTTACCTTTTATACCAGACAAAGTGGGGGTAATCAGGTGGAAAGAATGCGAGTAACAAGCACCGGCAACATCGGGATTGGTACTACCAACCCTGCCTCACTTTTAGATGTTAATGGCACTGCCTGGTTAAGAGGAACAGTGGGTGGAACATCAGGATTGTATGTCAACAGCATTGGCAATGTGGGCGTGGGGACAACAGAACCAGGGACGCCTCTTGAAATTAAGTCTTCAAGTGATGCAATTATTAGATTAAGACAAGTTGGCGGAGGATGGAATTATATAGAATATTACAATGATACAGCAAGAACTCTATGGATGGGTATGCAAACGGACAGTTTATTTGCAATTAATGGACAAATGCATTTGAATACCAGTAGCGGTTACGTCGGCATTGGGACGACAAATCCAAGTAATAGGCTTGTTGTTGGTTCTGATTTAACAGGTGCATCCGCAGTACCAGGAAATACTATCGCCATTGGCTCTCAAGACACTTCGTCTGACGCCGCCATTCAAATCGGAGAAAGCACCACAGCTAAGGGATACTTGAAATGGCTTGGCGTTTCAAATTACTTTGAAATTGGTACAGCTTCTAGTTCATATCCAGTAATTCTCAATCCTGGAGGTGGCAACGTCGGCATTGGGACGACGGCGCCAGCTTATCGCTTAGAACTACCCAATGTCGCTAACGCATCCGGCCAAGGACGAGCCAACGCCTGGGTCACCTACTCTGACATTCGTCTTAAAAAGAATGTTCAACCTATTGAAAATGCTTTAGATAAAGTTTTAGCCCTCCGGGGAGTAACTTTTGACTGGAAAGAACAGAATGTTCATTCATCCGGTTTTATCGCCCAACAGGTAGAATCGATCATCCCTGATCTTGTCTCAACCGACGTTAATGGTTATAAATCGCTTGACTACGGTCGATTTACTCCTTACTTAGTTGAAGCGATTAAAGAACAACAAAATCAAATAGATAAACTTAATCTTGACCTTTCCCTTAGCTCAACCGGTGATTTAAATATTGTCAAAAATAACCAATTACCAATTACCAATAACCAAATAAGCACCAATGATTCAATTTATCAATTAGTAAAAAACACTACCGGTGAAGTTATTGATCGGACCGGCGCTTTTGCCAAATTAGTTGTGGCAAAAATTAGAACTGGATTAATCGATACCAAAGAAATCGTTGTTGAAAAAACACTAACAACCCAAACGCTCATTGCTCAAAATCTTTCTCTTACCACAGAACATCTCACTATTGCCGGTAAAACTTTAGCCCAATACATTGACGCTCGAATTAACGAAATATTAAATTCACGTCAGTTAAGTTTTGATTCAAAAAAGATAATCTCGCCGGTGGTGGAAACCGATAAGTTAAAGGTTCAAAGTGAAAAGTTAAAAGTTGTCGATCAAAATGAACATCCTATTGCTGAATTTAATACTCAAAATCAAGAAATAGGTATTTTTGGCGTCTTAAATGTCAAAAACGATCAAGAAAAAGGGAAACTGGCAGAGGTAGTGATTAAAGGATTAGACAATGTCACTGTCGCCCGAATCGATAGTTATGGCAACGCCAGTTTCAGTGGTCGATTAACCGCCAAAGAGGTTGCCAGTGAAAAGTTAAACACTCATAATTTAGAAAGCAAAAACGCAACTATTTCTGGCACTTTAGCCGCTAGTGAAGCCACTCTTTCCGGAAAATTAATCGCTAAAGAGGTTGAAGCTCAAAATATCACATCGCTAACCAACAAACTAGAAAACACGCAAACTGACATCAATGAAATCCAACAACTTTTAGCTGAAATTAAAAACACTCCCCTACCTGATTTATCGAATCAAACCAATCTTTCCACCACGACCGATTTAACTGATTTAACCGTCACAAACAATACTAATCTTTATAATCTTTACGTTAGTAATTCTTCCACGCTCGGTAATCTTTTAATTGAAAATGACAAAATCCTTTCTCTCTCTTCAGAACTAAAATTGGCTGCCCTTTCTCAGATTAATTTCTACGACGGTGTGGTCATCATCGCCAAAGATGGAACTATTACGGCAAAAGGGGCTCTGATCGCGAAAGGAGGAGTACGGACGAACGAAATACGACCAATTGATGATCGTGGAAATATCTCAATTGTACTAAATTCCAATAACCAAACCCCAACAGGGTCCCTTCGGGATTCCAAACAATTACCAAAATCCAAATTCCAAATCACAAACGAATTAGGAGACGAAGTTGCCTCGGTCGATGCTTCTGGTTCCGCTTATTTTAAAGAAATCGCCTTAGAAAAATTCACCCCCGCCACCCCAGAAGCCGCCATTATCGCCGCTTCAGATAACTTTGAAAAGCATGGAATATTTGCCCCAGCGATTGAAACCGCCACTGCTTCAGCCGGTATCGGTATTTTACCTGCTAATCAAAACGAAGTTGTTATCTATACCCAAAAAGCGAAAAAAGACTCTCTCATCTATCTCACCGAGAACGGTCACCCGACAAATACCACTTTAACAGTCGCAGAAAAAGCCGACGGTTATTTCCGTGTTATCAGCCCCAATTTATTACCAGTTTCTCGTACATTTGATTGGCTGATTATTAATTAGTAAAATAAACTAATTGGCACGGATTGATGATGAATAAACATTGAATCACGAATTAAAACGAATTAACACTAATATGATAAACCAAAATAAAAATACAAATATATTAGAAAAAAATTTATTCTATAAAATAGTTGGCTGTATTTATCAAATAACCAAAAAATATGGACGGGGATTAAAAGAAAAAATATATCAAAAAGCGCTAACCGAAGAATTTAAAAAAGCTGGACTTACTTATGAAAAAGCAAAAAATATTAAAATTTACTCATTTCTTAAAGTCAGTCGTTATGAAATTGGTTATCTAGTCAATTTCGGGGCAAATAAACTGGAAAACAAACGATCTGTCAACACTAATAATCACAAACCTTTTGTTTCCCTACTAAAAAATCGGTCTCCTCGGGAGAATTCGTCTCTAAATAAAAATCAGTGTCTTCGTGAAAATCAGTGTATCAGTGAAAATTCATCCCCAATTAGTGATAATTCGTTTACTTTAATGGAATTAATGATTCTAATCGCTCTTATTTCTCTTATTGCTACCGCTTTTCTTATTCTTCTTAATCCGAAAAAACAGATCGAAAAATCATTGGATATCAAAAGAAAAAAAGAGCTTAATAAATTAAAAAAAGTGTTAGAAGATTGGTATAATGATAAAAACTGTTATCCTAAACCTTCTGAAATCTGCTATGACACTCCTCAACAAATAACTGACAATACCTACACTTGTCATCTTTGTGGCAACGAATCAACCTCGCCTAATTTCTCCCCATATCTCCCTCGCCTTCCTTGCGACCCTCAACATCCATCGAAAAAATATCTCTATCAAACTAATAACATCATCTGTCCCACATATTATCGAATTTATACTCGTTTTTCTACCACCAATGAACCGGCAATTAAAGAAGTTGGTTGTTATCCTTTATGTGGACCAAAGAATGAACCCTTAAATTATAACTATGCCGTTACCAGTCCAAACACCAAACCAGAGAATAACATTAACAATCTGTATTATTGCTCCAGTATTAATAACTGTAGTCTAATCAATCAAGATCGGTTGCCAAATGAATTAAAGGTTTGTCAGCCGCTTTATACTGACCCGAACTGTGGAGAAAGCGGTTGTCTTGAAGTTTCAAATTGTTATTATACACCTTATAACCCTTAACCATATGTTAAAAAGGTATAATTTGAACTCTGTAGAAAAAGTTTTAAAAATAATTATTTATTATTCATTATTCACTATTATTTTTCTCTTCCCTCTTTTCTTTTTGCCTATCACACAAGAATTTTTCTATCACAATAAACTTTATCTGCTCGGGTCAGGAATCATTTTAATCTCTCTTCTTTATCTTATCCAATTTATCATCTCAAAAAAAATCACCTGGCAAAGTCTTCCAAGCGATATGCCGATTGTTTTTTTTCTTATTTCAATTGCCCTTTCAATTATTATTGTCTCACCCAATAAAATTCAAGCAATTCTAAACTCTAATTTTGGCTTACTAATGTTTTTCGTCTTAACCTTATTTTATTTTTATCTTTCCCGCACTCCCCAAACAAAGCATTTCTATGTATCTCTCCATATTTCTAACGTATTTCTTTCTCTTATCACCATTGTTTTTTTCTTTCAGCCATTGAAAAACGTCAACCTTCCAAATAACTTAGCTTTTCTGAAAAACCCATATTTTAACCTCTTGGGTTCACCTATTGATCTAGTCGTCTTTCTGGGCTTCTCTGCTCTCTATCAGTTAACCTATATTTTATCTTCTCGTCAATTAATGGACTATGAAAATAAACTTTCTTTCATTATTCATTATTCATTATTATTTATTTATTTATTATCAATTTCTTTAAATTTATATTTAATTTTCAAACCAGTCAACGAGCTAACCAATCAATCAGCTAACCAATCAACCGGCGTCATCCTTCCGCCGGTCAAATTATCTTGGTATGCGGCCGTTGAGATACTGAAACAACCGCTGACAGCTTTTTTTGGCATCGGCATTGACAATTTTTCTTCTATTTTTACTCGAGTCAAAGATATCAGCTATAACCAATCGCCTTTGTGGCAATTTCATTCGTTTAATTCGTCAAGAAGCGCCATTCTGCATTTGATCACTGAAACTGGTTTCTTTGGACTGGTGGGTATTTTATTAATTATACTGGCTCTTTGGAAGCTATTACTCGAAAAAGAAACGGCTGAAAAAAAAATGCTTTTTTATTACCTTATCGCTACCCTTCTTCTTTTTCCCTCATCTTTACCCGTCTGGTTTTTATTTTTCTTTTTTCTAGCAACAGTTGCTCAGGAAAGTGCAAAACAAGTATCAATCCATCAATTAAATTTAGCCCAATTCCCACCAGTTGTTTTTAGTTTTGCTTTTGTATGGACAGCTTTTATCATCGCTTGCGGCTATCTTCTTGCTCGAAGCTATTTAGCCGAATATTATTATAAAAAAGGGCTTGATGGGATAATTAAAAACAACGCAAAAGAAGTTTATGACAATATCCGGCGAGCGATCATCCTCAATCCTTACATGGAACGTTTTCGGGTTGATTTTTCTCAAATTAATTTAATTATTGCCAACAATATCTTAAAAAGAGGCACCGAGAATCAAAAAAAAGATCAGAATCAAAAACAAAATCTATTAACAGAAACCGATCGTCAAAATATTTCCCAAGCGATTCAAGCAGCCATCAGTGAAGCCAAAGCAGCTGTATCCCTTAATCCAAATAAAGCTCAATACTGGGAAAATTTAGCCAATATTTACCGCAATATTATTAATTTTGCCCAACAGGCTGATCTTTGGACCATCTCTGCTTATCAACGATCAATTGTTCTTGACCCACAAAATCCATTTTATCGATTAAGCCTGGGGGGTGTTTATTATTCATTAGCCAATTACGAAGAAGCCAGCAAAATTTTTGAACAAGTGGTTGTCTTAAAGCCTGATTGGGTCGTTGGCCATTATAACCTTGCCTGGGCTGATTATCAAAGAGGTAATTATAAACGAGCGGTTTCAGAAATGGAAAATGTTTTATCGCTCCTTGATCCGAAAAAAGACAAAATTGACTACGAAAAAGCAAAAAGCGAACTTGAAGAATTTAAGAAAAAATTACTCCCAGAAGAAAAAACGGCGACCGAATCCGGCCAACCATCGCAGCTTAATTTACCGACACCGATTCCCACTCGACAACCGGTAATTAATCTACCAAAAGAAGCCAGTCCAGAGGCAAAATAGTAAGGTTTCTCCTTGCGACAGGGTTTTTCCTTGTTTGTTGTAATATAAAAAATAAGAAAAATCAGCATGATATAACAAATAATTATGAATTTTAAACTTTAAATCAAGGATAGAAATAATTTATTTCAAAAAATTAAAAGGATTTAAAAGCTGGCCACCTGAACGAATCTCAAAATGTAAATGAGTACCGGTTGAACGCCCAGTTGATCCCATAACGCCAATTGTTTGACCTTGAGAGACTGATTGACCAATATTAACATCATAACGAGATAAATGAGCATACAATGTTTGATAGCCATTCCCGTGATCGATGACAATGTGACAACCATACCCCCAAGTTAAACAACCAGCGTAAGTGACTGTTCCTGAATCAGCGGCAAGGATCGCTGGCGCTGATGGATTAGCAACATCAAGCGCCATGTGATACCAGACCGGATATTGAGTAATTGATCCTGATGTTGGCCAAATAAAATTCGATGTTCCACGAACCCCTGCTTGGATCTGAGCGATAAATGGCCTAGGTTGAGAGACTGGTTTTTCAATAATTTTTCCTCCAGGAACAAATAGATTTTGGCCAACTGTCAAAGCAAAGGTATTGTAATCAGCAAATTCATTCATAGGAAAATTAACAATATTTTGAGCCGGTACATTATATTTTTTAGCAATACTATAAACACTCTCTCCAACTTCCACTTTATGAACGATTCCCTCATCTGGAGGAATTTTCAAAATCTGGCCTGGTTTAATAAGATCGCTTTTGATATTATTTGACCATTTAATACTATCAACCGAAATCCCAAATCGCTCGGCAATTGAAGCTAAGGTATCGCCTGTTTGTACTTGATAATCAATAATCTCTGGTTTTTTAGAAATAGTGGTTAAAGGAGAAGTCTCGTAAGGATTATAAGCTAAAACTGGTTGATTAATAAAGACTACTTCGTTACTACCGATAAAAGAATTATTTTCTGCGATAATTGGACCTGCAATTATTGCCACCATCAAAAGAAAAATAAAAGAAATGTTAAAAAAAGAACCGGTATACTTCCCTCTTTTAATAAGAAGAAAGGCAACGATTAAGTCTTTTATCTCCTCAAATCTCGCACCGAAAAACAGCAGTTTACTTTTAAAATAGTCGTTTAAAAATCGAAGGTAAAGATTAATTTCTTCTCTCACAATATCTTAATTATATCAAATCTTACCTAAAATTCGTTTTAGCGCCACTTGAAAAGCTGATTCTTTCAAAGAAATCCTTTCTCTTTGAGCTGTTTGCCAAATAGTTTCAAAAGCTCGACTCATCATTTCTTCCAATTTTTTACTAACCTCTGACTCACTCCACCAATATCCTTGCTTTCCTTGGACCCATTCCAAATAAGAAACTGTTACCCCACCTGAATTAGCCAAAACATCAGGAACAACAATTTTCCCTTGTTCGTTAAGATATTTAAATGCTTCTTCAGTAATCGGGCCATTGGCCATCTCAACAATAATTCTTGCCCGAATTTTTTTCATATTTTTATCATTGATGACGTTCTCTAAAGCGGCCGGCACTAAGATATCGACTGGCAATTCTAACAATTCTTCGTTAGAAATTGTCTTGCCATATTTCACATCACAAACCGATCCCCGACAATAACAGCCAGCAACAGTCCCTTTTTCTTTTTTGCACGTCATAGTAGTCTCAACCGAAAGACCGTCTTTCACATAAACGCCCCCTTTTGAATCAGAAATCGCCACCACCTTAAAACCATTTTCCTCAGCAATTTTAGCAAAATAATAACCAACGTTGCCAAAACCTTGTACCGCGATCGTCAATGTTTTTTGGAATTCGGGATTTGGAAATTGGGATTTTAATTTTGACAGTAGTTCTTTTAAAATTATCACTCCTCCTCTTCCTGTCGCCTCATTACGACCTAAACTTCCTCCTCGATCAATCGGTTTTCCGGTAAAAGTCGCTGGAGATTTTTTACCCATAATTTTTTCGTACTCATCAAGCATCCAACCGATAATTTTTGGATTGGTATTAACATCTGGGGCTGGAACATCAATATCTTCACCAATGAAACGAGCAATTTTTTTTGTATATTCTCGAGAAAGTCTTTCTAATTCACTTTCAGAAAGTGTCTTTGGATCAACTTTAACTCCCCCTTTTCCTCCTCCGTAGGGTAATCCAGCCGCTGCACATTTAATCGACATCAAAATCGCCAATGCTTGGACTTCTTCTTTGGTGGTTTCTGGATGAAAACGAATTCCGCCTTTATATGGACCTAAAGTGCTGTTGTGTTGTATTCTCCATCCTTGAAAAATTCTTTCCTCACCATTATCCATTTTCATTGGAAAAAAGAACTCATGAATATACTCTGGTTGAATTAATTTCTCGATCTCAACCTCATCTAACCCTATCTTTTGACCAACTTTTTTAATAAGTATCTGTGCCGATGCGAGCATTTTTTCCCCTTGATTCATATCGGTATAAAGTATTAAGTAGACAGTATTAAGTATGTCTACTTGAAACTTTTAATTAAACTATTAATCGATTCTGATAACTCAATAGAAATTGAGGCTAATTTTTGAAAATCTTCTTTTTTTGTAAGTTTTAAATCTCGAGCAATAATTAATCGATTTTGAAATTCAGTTAAAGACCCTAAAGCAATATAATAAAATTGAATTTTATCTTTATTAGTCTTTCTTGAAAATCCTTCGGCAATATTTGATGAAATCGATATCGCCGACCTCCTAATTTGAAATGAAAGGATATATATTTCTTCTTTAGGGAAAAAAGTAGTCACCTCATTTATTCTTAAAACTAATTTGTGTGCTTTCTGCCAAGCGATTAAATCAGAAAATAAATGTATTGCTCTCCCCATACTTAATACTTAATACTAACTACTATATTCTAAATACTTTTCTATCTCAAGAGCTGCTGCCACTCCCATTCCAGCAGCCGTCGCTGCCTGTCGATATTGAAAATCAACACAATCTCCAGCAGCAAAAACACCCGGAATCGAAGTCATGCTTCGGTAATTTCGAATATCGAAATCCGAAATTCGAAACATTTTCAAATGTTTTAAATGCAAATTGGTTATAAGTTTTGGATTTTGTCCTCCGATTTGGAGGGTCGTGCTTTGAACTTCAGATTTTAACCATTCTAAAGCTATCCTATCAACCGTCATAATGTATCCTTTTTCATCCATCGCTACCTGACCTTGAAAAATCTCAGTATCTGGCTTATGGCCGATAGCGACAAATAGTCCGTCAACATTTAAGACTCTAAATTCTACCCTGCGAGTCGGAGAGCTCAACAAATCCGAATTTTTCAAATTTAAAGGCTCAAAACGTTTTGAACTCTCGTTATTTGAATTTTGATATTGTGTCGTGCTTCGAATTTCGGATTTCGGATTTATTTTAATTTTTATTCCTTCTACTTTCTTCTCTCCTAAAACTTCCTCAACTACTGCGTTCCAAATAACTTTAATCTTAGGATTATTAAAAACCCGCTCCTGCATCACTTTTGAAGCCCGAAATTGATCACGACGATGAACAATATAAACTAATTTCGCAAACTTTGCTAAGGTTAATGCCTCTTCCATCGCCGTATCGCCACCACCAACAACAGCAACGACTTTTTCGCGAAAGAAAAACCCATCGCAAGTGGCACAAGCAGAAACACCTTTTCCTCGAAGTCTTTCCTCACCTGGGACTCCCAACCACAGAGCTTTGGCACCTGTAGCAATCAAAACTGTTGCTGATTGATAATTTTTTTCATCAATATATATGTTTTTAATTGATCCACTAAGATTAACTTTAGTGATATTTTGATCGATTATTTTTGCCCCAAAATTCTTTGCTTGTTGACGAATCTTTTCAAGCAAATTGGCACCTAAAATTGATTCATGACCAGGAAAGTTTTCTACCTCTGATGTCAACATTAATTGTCCCCCTGGCGGTGAGCCGGCAAAACTAACGGCGACAAGCCCAGCTCTGGCTAAATAAATAGCAGCTGATAATCCAGCTGGCCCTCCCCCAATAACAATCACTCTTTCCATATTTTTGTTTAACATTTAATGTTTAATATCCCAACCTGACCCCTTCGGGATTTCACGTTCCACGTTCTACGTTATACTATAAATTAATCGCTCTCTCAATCGTTTTCTGAACTTTCTCTATTTTTTCCTCTGGAATAAACCGACAGATTTCAGAAATTACTACTTCCTTAGAAAGACCATCAATCGCTTTTTTAATTGCTTGAATCTGTTGGAGAATCTCAGCACACTCTCTTTTTTCTTCAGTCATTTTTACTACGCCTTTTAGTTGACCTATAATCCGATTGACCCGATCGCGAATTTCTTTCATAATAGGCTAAAATTCTATACTATATACCAGTATAGAGTATACGTAAAAACTTGTCAAGAGGAAAAGTTAATATTAGCAAAAAGTTAAAAGGTGGAGGGTGTAATGCGTAAAGGTGTAAAGGTTAATAAGTTAACTTGTTTTGCTAGTTTATAGTTTACAGTTAACTTGTCAAATAAATTAGTTTAAAAATAATTAATAACCAATAAAAAATTTTTAATCAATATTTTAATAATTAATAAAAATAAAAAAATAAATATTAAATATTGATTTATTGATTATTGAATAAAAATTAATTATTAGTTATTTTCAAAAGTTAACTGGTTGCTGTAGTTATTAGTTAACTTTTTTAGAATTTAGGATTTAGAATTTAGATTATAATTAGGTTAATTAAAAAATTTTTGTTTAACTTTTAATGTTTAAAGTTTAATGTTTTATGTTCCACATTCCAAGTTCTGCGTTACACGTTCTACGTTCCACTTTAAGAGGTTAAATATTAGAAAGATAGATGTTGGTTAAAGTCTCAACAAGACCCCTTAGTGGTGTTATACTAACTGCCTAGTACCAATTTAACTCCCTTTGCTTAAACTCTCTAAAAACTTTTTATTATTTTTTGTTTTTGAAAGTCTTTCAATCAAAGAAACTAATCGTTCTTCAGGATCTAAAAGCATCAGCATTCGCCGAAGCGTGGTTACCTTCTTTAGCGTTTCTTTATCAAACAAAAGCTCTTCATGACGCGTCCCTGATTTTTCGATATCAATCGCCGGAAAGATTCTTTTATCGGCAAATCGTCTCTCTAAGTGAAGTTCCATATTGCCAGTGCCTTTAAATTCTTCATAAATTAAATCATCCATTCTTGATTCAGTTCCTACCAAAGCCGTCCCAATAATGGTTAAGCTACCTCCTTCTTCACAATTTCTGGCGGCACCGAAGAATTTTTTCACCGGATAAAGCGCTTGGGGATCAACCCCCCCTGATAAGCTTCGACCACTATTACCAGCCGTTAAATTATAAGCCCGAGCTAAACGAGTAATTGAATCTAAAAGAACGACCACATGTCGCCCGGTTTCAACCAATCTTTTTGACCGATCCAAAGCTAAATTAGCTACCTTAACCTGTTGTCGGGGTGATTCATCAAAGTTTGAAGCAGCGACTTCTCCTTTAATAAAGCGTTTTATTTCTGTCACCTCTTCTGGGCGCTCACCGATTAAAATCGCCATTAAAAAAACATCAGGATAGTTTTTGGCAATCGCTTCAGCCATCTCCTTTAAAAAGGTGGTCTTACCGGCTTTTGGCTGAGAAACGATCAGTGCCCGTTGACCAAAACCAATTGGGGCGACTAAATCAACGATTCGCATTGATAAAACCTCATTTGTCGTCTCTAAAATAATTTGTTTATTAGGATGAATCGAAGTTAACCCATCAAATTGTTTTCGCGCTCGACTTTGCTCCTCATTCATCTCAATCCCATTAATCTTTTTAATCAAAAGGAGAGAGTGAAATCTTTCTCCTTCTTTTGGAGGTCGGGCCAATCCTTCGATCTCATCGCCCCGACGTAGCCAAAAACGGTGAATTTGGGAGGCAGAAACATAAATATCTTTATCAGGATTTAAGGTATAATCATGTCTTAAAAAACCATAACCGCTTTGGGTAATATCTAATATTCCTGAGGTAGAATAACTGATTTTTAAATCTTCTTTTAACTTCTCTTGCAAATCAATCTCTTTATTCTCTTCTACAACCTTCATTATCGGTTTTTTTTCAATCTCGACAATTGGTTTTTCTTCAACCTTCTCAATTATTTTTGAAACATCTAGAAATTCATCTGAAGAAGGCAGAGTTTTTTCCTTTGAAAAGTCTTTTTTTACCATAAAAATATAAAAATTAATAATGGTTATATTGCTTATTATGCTTATTAATTATTCTCAGTAATCAGTTATTTTTCATAAATAGAAAGTGACAAGATTGATTTTTTCTTGTTTGGATATTTTTTTTAATTTCTCATTCGCTAAACTTAGAAGCCGATGTTTTTTTTAAATAAATTAAAAGAACCCTCCCAAAGAGGTGATCTTGGACTTTTTCCCGGCTTAAGAAGGGGGAGAAGGCCTCTCGCTCAAATATAAAAGATTGAGCGGGAAATGCGCTCTTCTCATTCTCCCCTCCGAATCGGAGGGTGAGTTACCCTATCGTTTTGATTTCGTCAAGAAAAAGTACCTAAGATCGCTCCCCTTTAGGAGATTGTTTTTAGTATACTAAAAACATAGTAATTTTGTCAATAGCTTGTTTATAAGGACTTTATCAAAAACTTTATTGATAATTAATTTAAAAATACATTATTTTGATTCAATTTTAACAACCAACGTTTATCCACATTTAATCAAAAAATATTTTTAAAATATCGGTTAATTAAATTTTATATCATATCATTATGGATACCGAAAATATGGATACTGAAAATACATCACTCAAATCTTCAGTTTTTTCTCCAAATATTGAAAAACCTATTTGTGAATATGAAGCAATTGGCATTAGAACTCTTGGAGAAAAAGACCCAAGATTAATGACTGAAGAAGAATTTAATCAAAGCCCAGATTTATTATTTCATGGATTTGCTTACCCTCTAAATTTTACTCCACTTTATGATTATACCTCTTCAGAAGCACCCGATTTCAGCAAAACCTTAGGCTTTGGTCTTTATACAACTGATAATCGTCAATTGGCTGAAGAATATGCAAGGCTGCGTGCCAGGCAACTGGGACTAAGAGAAGGTGTAGGTGTAGTTACTCCAGTTTTGCCTTATCAAGCAAGAGTTTTAGATTTGAGAAGAAAAGAGAATCCACAATTAAACGCCCCGATCCCCCTAGAGTTTTTCCTAAAATGGAAGAAATATTACATTAATTATTTGAAAAAGCGCCCAGCACCAGAAAATAAAATTCAACTTATAATTCAAGAGATGGAAGATGAATATTTTTCATATCTTTTGAGAATATCAGAAATTCAGAATCTTGATTTGAGAGAAATGCTCGGTACGGCACCTTTAAGAGCAAATCCAAAAATAAGTCTCAATTATTCAGCTCCTCCATGGGTTGCTACTTTTACCCAGTTTATGATAGAACTTGGTTATGATGGGCTTGTTTATAACGAAGGACGAGAAATCGGTTTCGAGAGACCGGTAAGTGGTCCTACTTATGTTTTTTATAATCTTACAAGAATTGGTCCTTATGAATATTGGCAAAAACAATCAAAAAATGATTAATAAATTAGAAAAACGGTGTAAAAAAAATTTAACTATCATAAGAACTCTCTGTATTCTTGTATTAGTAACCATTAAAGAATACTTCGCCTACCGATTGAATTTTCTTCTCTGGCGGCTTCGAACTTTTTTAAATCTTCTCATCATTTTATTTCTCTGGGAGGCCGGATTAAAAAGCTCTCCTTCTTTGTTAGAAAAACAAGCGTTTTTCTCTTATCTGATATACGCCGTTACCATCTCTTATTTAGTTTTAGGAACAAGGACGACTGATATTGCCGGTGAAATTAACTCTGGCGCCATTGTCAATACTCTTTTGAAACCAATCTCTTTCTTTCGTTTTTATTTTTACAAGGATTTAGCCGATAAGATGATTAATCTCTCCTTTGCTCTTTTTGAGGCGTTTTTGGCATTAAAAATTTTTCAAATTAAATTACTTCTCCCCCAGCAGATTGTTTTAGGAGTAATTCTCCTTGCCAACGGAATAATGATTTCTTTTTTTATTAATCTTCTTCTTTCTTTTATCGGCTTTTGGTCACGAGAGGTCTGGGGGCCGAGATTTATTTTTTTTATCCTGGTTTCTTTTCTCTCAGGTGCTTATTTTCCTCTCAATCTCTTGCCAAAAATAATTTATTTAATCTTACTTCTCACCCCCTTTCCCTATCTTTACTACCTGCCAACCAAAATATTTTTGGGAGAAAGATTTCCTTTATTTGTTATTTTTTTATCTTTTTTTTGGTTTTTTTTAACTTATCTCATTACCAAAAAAATCTGGCGATTGGGTAATAAAAATTTTTCTTTTTGGGGACGATGAAAAAAATCTATCATAATTTAAAAATCTTTTTTTTATTTTCAAGATATTCTCTTCGCTCCACCCTTGATCACCGGGCTGGCGTGTTCTTTTTTCTTTTTGGGAAAATCCTTCGTTTTTCCTTTTTCTTTTTCTTAATTTTTTTAGTGTTTTCTAAAAATCAGCTTTTAAACGGTTATAATTTTACCCAGGCAATCATCGTCTTTCTCACTTTTAATCTTATAGATACAGCGACTCAAATGGTTTTTCGAGAAGTGTATCGTTTTCGACCATTAGTTGTTTCTGGTGAGTTTGACTTTATTCTTTTAAAACCTTATCCTGTGCTTCTTCGCTTGCTTTTTGGTGGATTTGATTTTCTTGACCTTGTTGTTCTTTTTCCATTGTGTTTTCTTTTTTTCTATTTTCTTTTTCAATTGCCCTCAATTAATCTTTTCTCCCTAATTGCTTTTTTTTTCCTTCTTATCAATGCTTTCTTAATATCGACTTCTTTTCACATCATTGTCTTGGCGATGGGGATTCTTTTCACAACAGTTGATCATGCGATTATGATTTATCGGGATATCACCTCCTTTGGTCGTTTTCCTTTTGATATTTACCGCAAAAGTTTGCGGGATTTTTTAACCTTTATCATCCCGGTTGGGGTTATGTTTTCCTTTCCACCAAAGGCATTATTTGGTTTACTTTCTTTTCAAAACACCATTATTGCCTTTTTGATATCATTAATATCATTATTCTTATCTCTAAAAATTTGGCAATTTGCCCTAAAAAAATATCAAGTTGGCGGCAATTGAAATGATTAAAGTTAAAAATCTAACAAAAATTTATCAAGTTTATTATCGGCAAAACAATCTCATTAAAGATATCTTTTTTAGAAAGTATAAAGAAATTTTAGCTTTGGATCGATTAAACTTTTCGATTAAAGAGAATGAATTTGTTGGTTTTATCGGTCCAAATGGCGCGGGCAAAACAACAACGATGAAGATTCTTTCGGGTATTCTCTATCCAAGCGGGGGTGAAATTAATGTTCTGGGTTTTTTTCCTTTTGATAAAAAACCGGAGTTTTTAAAACAAATCACTTTTGTTATGGGTCAACGCAATCAACTCATTTGGGACCTATCAGCAATGGATAGTTTTCTTCTTAATAAAGAAATTTATGAAATTGATGATGCTCTTTTTAAAAAAAATCTCTCTGATTTAACCTCTCTCTTAAATTGTTCAAGCTTGATTAACAAGCCGATAAAATCGCTTTCTTTGGGTGAGCGGATGAAAATGGAGTTGATTGCCGCTTTCCTCCATGATCCAAAAATTATTTTTTTAGACGAACCAACCATCGGTCTTGATATTTTTTCCCAAGAAGCGATAAGAAACTTCTTAAAAACCTATCAAAAAGAGTTTCGAAAAACAATTATTTTAACCAGTCATTATCTGGAAGATGTTAACCGATTAGCCAAGAGATTAATCATTATCAATAAAGGAAAAATCATCTATGACGGCAGTTTAAAAAATATTATTAATCTTTACTCTAAAGAAAAAACCATTCGATTAAACTTAGAAAAACAACCAAGTAAAGATTTCTTTAAAAAATATTCTGTTATTAATTATCAATTTCCACGTTTAATTTTAAAGGTAAAAAGGGATCAAATTAATCAAATTGTGTCTCAATTAAGTGATGAAATTGAATATGTCGACATTACCGTGGAAGATGAGCCGATTGAAGAGGTGATAAAGAAAATAATAAAGAATAATGAAATACGAGAGAAATATGATTGAAATACGAAAAAAATGTTAATTAACAATTAATAGATAATAATAAATTTTTAATCAATGTTTTAATAATTAATATTCGTTATTTCTTATTGTTTGGGATTTATGAATTAGGGTTTAGAATTTAGAATTTAGAGTTTAGATTTTAGGATTTAGAGTTTAGGATTTTTTATTTATAATTATCTTATGAAACCTCAAACTTATCTTTTTTTAATCTTGCTTCTTTTAATCTTTTTTTTTCTGGTTGGTTTTCGTTCTGGTCAGTATGTGGAAAAGCAAAATAAAATTAACGCCATTATTCTTTCTCTTACTCCACCACCAACCAAAACGCCAACACCAACACCTACCACCAGCTACCAAGAATATAAAAGCAAACATTATAATCTTAAGTTGATTTATCCACAAGGTTTCCAAATTATTGAATCAACTAAAGAAGCGGTAATTGAGATTAAAAAATAAAAAGTTTTAAAGTCGAAAGGTTAAAAGTGTAAAGATGTAAAGGTTAAAAAAATATTTATTTAATTAATTTATAGGTTTTTTTTAGTTTATTTAGTCATTGGAGTTTGGTACTTGGAATTTAATTATAAATTAGGTCAATTAGGTTAATTAGAAATTTAATTTTATTTTTTTAAAGTTTAACGTTTAATGTTTAAATGTTTGATGTCTGATGTTGGATGTTCTAGGTCCCACTTTAAGATTTTAGATGTTAGAAGTTGGAAGTTAATCGTCTAACTTGGATGATTAAAATCGCTTATTTTGGTAGCCCAGATTTTTCCGCTTACCTTTTAGAAAAAATCCTTACTGATAAAGAATTAAAACCAATGGTCAAAGTTTCTTTTGTTATCACCCAATCCGATCGCCCAGTCGGTCGAAAGCAAATCCTTACCCCAACCCCAGTGAAACAAATAGCAAAAAAATATCACATAGAAGTTTTAGAAATCGGTAATTTAAAATTGTCTTCCGAACCGGAGAATTCAAAATTTAAAATTAAAAATTTAGATTTATCTCTTGTCTATGCTTTTTCCAAAATTATCCCTAAAGATTTTCTCAGTCTGCCACGACTTGGTTTTTGGAATATCCACCCATCGCTTTTACCTCGTTTCCGCGGTCCATCACCAATTGCTTATCCATTTATTCTTGGTGAAGAAAAGACCGGAGTTACCATCATTCAAATGGACGAAAAAATCGATCATGGACCAATTATCGCTCAAAAAAGTTTAACAATAAAAAATGACGATTATAGGACTGATCTAGAAATAAAACTCACCGACCTCGCCCTTGATCTTTTCAAACAAACTATAAAAAAAATATGGAACGCATACGAGACGATCGTCTCTTATAAGTACCCAGTTACACCTCAAAATCACTCTTTTGCTACTTATACCCGATTGTTAAAAAAAGATGACGGCTTTATCCCCTTTTCTATTTTGAAAAAAGTTTTAAATAACCAGCCGCTTAATTTTGAAGAACTACCACTAGTGGTTCAGGAATATTTAAATAAATATCCAAGAGAAAAACTGAAATTTATCAAAAAATTTTTTCAACATAAACAAATGTTTCATGTTTCATGTTTCATGTTTCATCTCTTTCGCGGTCTCTCCCCCTGGCCTGGTCTTTGGACCACTCTTCCCAATGGCAAAAGATTAAAAATTTGTGATTTAAAATTAGAAGAAAACAAAAAATCAAACGTTCCAAGTTCCACGTTCCAAGTTCTACGTTCTAAGTTACGCATTACTCAGGTTCAGCTCGAAGGCAAAAAACCGGTTGATTTTGAGACTTTCAATCGTGCCTATAAAGTCTTCTAATATCTAGAGTAGTAAGTATAAAGTAGAAAGTATTAAGTATTAAAAAATTTTTATTCCTTCGTTCTTTCTCTAATTCCTTCTCAGTTTCTTATCATCGCGTTGACCTTTCTGTCATTCCCGCGTAGGCGGAAATTTTTGTTCCCAAAAATTCATCATTTGACCATCTTGCAGACCTAACAGATTTGTAGAAATCAATTTTATTAGACCCTATCAATCCCTGTTAAACCTCGCAGGTTTGAAAAATAAAATTAAAAGGCAAAATTCGTTATAATTAATTTATTCTTATGAAAAAAAGTTTTAAATCACTCTGGCAAAAATTAAAAGAGTTCCTTAAAGAGGGTTTGTCAACTAAACATCTCAAAGAAGCTCTTAATGATTTTCTTCCTTGTTGCGAAAAAAAGTAATTATTTCTTACCGATACCAAACAAACCAAAAAAAGCAACGACTAAAATCTTAAGATTATTAATCACATCATACCCTCGCAACAATTCCTTCCACGCCTGACCAACAGTTTTTTGCCTTGGTTTTCTTTCTTCTTCCATTTTATCGGTGAATTAAAATCGGCAATCTTTGCTTACCCTTTCCTTCAACCAAAACCATCTCGGTTGCCACATATAAACCTAAAGATAACAACTTCGCTTTTTCAATATCAATCCCTAATTCTTGCGCCACCTTCAAAACATACCATAGATCTAAATTAAATGCTTGATGGTCTTGATTGCTATCAACGTCTAAAGTTGTTCCATCTTCTAAATTAACCACCGCTGCCTGTTCTTGATGTTCGCCCTCCAAAACCTGAATCTCACCACCTAAACTTTCTCCTAAAGAAATAATTTTTTCGCCTGAAGGAATTTCTGTTAAATTTCTTTTCCCAACTTCTTGAATTATTTGTTCCCATAGATTTTTACTTTCACCTAAACGAGAATCGACCGAAGTTAAAATTCCCCAAATCTCATCTTTTTCTTCTTTTAAAGTAGTAATAATTTTTTGATGATGATCAGCAAAACCACAACCAGCGTTTTCCCCATAACCATGGGTATCGCGATGAAAACCAATGGGATATTGCAAATTTTTTAAATCGGAAACTGCTTGCTCAAAAACCTGATTAAAATATCCTCCATTTAAGAGCCAACGTAAAGCAACGAAATGAAAACTACCGCCTAATGCTTGAGGATAAGGACCTTCTGTTTTTCTTTCACCAACTCGCCCATCAACACAAAAAGGCGGAGTTATAGATGAATCAACTTTGACATAAGGTAAAATATCAATGATATTAAATGGTTTTTGACTCATTGTATGATTATATTACAAATTTCAAAAAACAAAAACCTGACCAAAGGGTGCTTTATCCCACGCTAAATTATCTGAAAATCGATTAGATGATAGACAAATTAACTTTTGATTTCTTCCTTGCCATAATTGATAATAATCTTTGCTTTCTTCAAAATAATTAAAACCATAGACCTTTGTCTCTTTAATCAAAGCGAAATTTAAGCCTCGAATTTTTTCACTATTATTTTTTATAATAAAATAACTCTTTTCAATCGCCGTCTCAATTTTTTTTACTTTTTGTTTTAGCAATAAAATTAGAGAAAAAATTTTTTGCGCCCCCAGATCACCCTCTAAATTGAAATTTATTTTTATCTTAGAAACTAACCCATTGAAAACAAATAGAAAGTCTTCTTTATAAAAAGGCTGATTAAATTCGAGGTTGTTTTTATGATGAGAAAAACTAGCGCTTCGGGCATGAAAAATCGCCAGATTTGTCTGATAATCAAACTGAGAAAATTGTCTCACCTCTTCCCATATCGGTTTTATTGATTTGCGGATCTTCCATCGATTATTATTAAGCCAAGCCACTCCCCAACCATCCTCTTGCATATCTTCTTCTGGGGTAGGATGATTTTTGGCAAGATGAGCAAATTTTATCAACCAAGGCTCTAGGGAAAAAAAATTTTTTGATTTAACAATTAAAAAACGACACATTTTTTCGCTTCAAAATAAATTTATCACCTGCTCAAAGAGATTACTGGCCTTTTCAAGCTGTTGACGAGAGATAATTAAGGGTGGTAAAAATCTTATCACATTTTCTCGGGAAGGCAAAGCGATTACTCCATGATCTTGCAACCGTTTGAGAATTTCGTTCCTTTTTTCTTTTACCTCAACAGCAACCATTAAACCTTTACCTCTCACCTCAACAATATTTCGATGAGTAATTTTTTTTAACCTTTGAAGAAAAAAAAGTCCTTTGGCTTGAACTTCCGCCAGAAATTTATCTGTTAAAACTTGAAGCACCGCCATGATCCCAGCACCCACTAATGGATGACCACCAAAAGTGGAGGTATGAAAAAGACGAGGAATCTTTTTTGCCCATTCCTCTTTAACCAAAACTGCTCCAACTGGTAATCCACCGGCTAATCCTTTTCCTAAAAGAATCATCTCTGGCCTTAAATTTTGATATCCTTCTTTCGCTAAAAATTTTCCTGTTCGTCCCACACCTGTTTGTATCTCGTCAACCACCACGAGAATTTTTCTTTTTTGACCAATTTTTTGAAGTTCATCAACAAATTCATTTGATATCACTTTTACTCCTCCTTCACCTTGAATTAACTCAATAAAAACTGCCGCCACATCCTCGGCCAGTTTTTTTTCAAGACTCTCTATTTTTTTTTGATCAATTCGAATTACATAATTTAATAAATTCCTTGGAATACCTGTTTGATAATGATGGTTATCGGTTAAAGCCAAAGCGCCAAGAGTTTTGCCATGATAACTATTGACTAATGCAGCAATCTTCTTTCTTTTTGTTAAAAAAAAAGAAAATTTTATCGCCACTTCAACGGCTTCCGAACCCGAATTGACAAAAAATACCTTATATCCTCCGCCAATTTTTTCAATTAATTTTTTTCCCGCTTCAAGGACGACTTTATTGGTAAATGAACCATGAAGGTTGGTCAACTGCTTAAGTTGGGAACTAATTTTCTCAATCAACTTCGGATGTCCATGACCAAGGATATTAACCCCATAATTACTTCCTAAATCAAGATATTTCTTTCCTTGACGATCAAAAAGATATACTCCTCTTCCCCGATCAATGACTAATTTTCGATTGGGATAAAGATCAACAAAATAAATATTTTTTGACAATAAATCTTTTTCCATCAACCTTGAAAAATTAACTGATAATTGTTCCCTCTCCCTTGATTAACAATCTCCTAATCGGCTCTCTCACTCGACCATCACCCAAATAAATTCTTTCTAATCCAAGCTCAAAGTACTTTTTAGCATAAATAATTTTCTTTTTCATCGTTCCAAAAGCAAAATTAGAATACTCATCTAATTTTTTTTTATCGATTCTTTTAATCAATGAGTCTGGATCATTGGGATTTTTTAAAAATCCCTTTTCTCCAATAAGATAAATAAGGGTTTTTGGTTGAAATTCTTTGATAAGGAAAAGGAGGATGGCGTCATTGTCAACATTTAAAATCTCTCCCTCAATTGAAATTGCCGGTGAGGTGATTACCGGTAAATATCCATGATTGATTAATGTTTTTAGCAAATTAAGATTCAACGAAATAATTTTTCCGCTCTTGTCACCAGGAATTAGTTTGATTTTTCTTCCAATTTTTTGAAAAAGATGTTTTTTGCGCTCAGCTAAAACTAAACTGCCATCAACACCTGATAAACCAATCGCTCGAGGAACTCCGTTTTTGATCAATTGAGCAACTAATTTTTTGTTGACTAAACCAGCGTAGGCCATAAGAAAAACGTCCATAAAAGTATCATCTGAATAGTAACTCTCCACACCTGAGGAAGAGATAATTTTTTTAATTTCCACCTTCAATTGGGCTGCCAAATGATTCCGGTATTGACTGGCGCCATGGACAACAATCAAACGACCGTTTTTTTCATCCCAAAGCTTTTTAATATCGCAAGCGACATAATCAAGACGATTTTTTTTATCTCCGCCAACTTTAATGATAATCATAGTGATTTTTTCTTGGTAAATACTGATCGGCAATTTTTATCAATAACTCTTCAGGAGTTTGATTGCTTTTTGGCAACACTTCTTTAAATATTTTGGTGATTTTTTTTGCTTGATCAAAGGAAATTTGATAATTAAGAATTTGGTTTAAAAAATAATGAATAAAATGAGAACCGCTAAGATAAGAGGGTAATAGACTTTTTTCCTTAACACCAAATATCTCCCAGGGTATTCCTTCATAAAGATTCTTGTTTTTTAAGACCGCGTTTTGATGAACTCCAGCGATATGAGTTCGAATGCTTTTTGAAATTGACTCACCATAAGGAATGTCAAACTTTAAAATCTCTTTCATTAGTTGATTAACTTGAAAACAGCGTTCGAGATTAAATTTTTTTATCAAAAATCGCTTCTCTAAATAAAGATTGACCAGCAAATTCCCTAAAGAGGTGATTCCATTGCGCTCACCGATACCCCAAATTGTTGTGTCAACTAAATTAGCACCGGCGTCGATCGCGGCTAAAGCATTAATTAACGATAACCCCCGATCGTTATGGAAATGAACTTCAAGCAATTTTGATCGGTACCTTTTTTTAAACCATTTGATTCTTTTTTTAACTAAGAGAGGTGTGGCCAAGCCAACAGTATCGGGCAAACCAAAACAATCAACATATTTGGCAATTTGATCAAAAACATTTTTTATCGATGAAATTTCGGTCCGAAAGGCGTCTTCACAGCTAAATCTTAGATATAATCGAGAAAAACTCTCTCTCAGTGATGAAATTATCTTTTTCGCCTCTTTGACTAAATCAAAAACAGGTCGTGAATATTGGGTTTTTCCTAACGAGGAAAGATTAAGATAAAGATGCAAACCGTCAAAACCTTCTTGCAAAGCACAATCAATATCAACTCGAGAAAGGCGACAATGGGCATAAAATTTAACTTCCGGAGAAAGACTTTTGGCAAATTTTTTGATTTCTAAAAAATCATCTCTTTCTTTTTCGCCAACTATCCCGGTAAAAAATTCAAATCTTCTAATCCCCAAAAAAATCATCTCTTTTATTAGAGATTTCTTCTCCTCAAGAGTAAAAAAAAATTTTTTTCTCTCAAAAAGAAGTGGAGATTGAGCCCCTTCCCTAAAAGTTGAATCAACAATATCAAAGTCACTCATATTGGATGAAGTCCAGGAAATTCTAATCCTAAATCTTCTCTCAGTCCAAAAACCAAATTTAAACACTGAATTGCTTGACCCGCGGTTCCTTTAACTAAATTATCGATGGCGCCAATTAAAACTAACCTCTGACTTCTCTGGTCAATCTCAAATCCAATATCACAATAATTAGAGCCGAAAAGAATCTTTGGTTCTGGATAGCGATAAAGACCTTTTTCTTGCTTTACTAATCTCACAAAAATATTCTCTTGGGTAAATTTTCGATAAGCTCGCCAAATATCTTTTTCTTCAACTTTTTCTTTTAAAAAACAATGAATTGTGACCAATATTCCTCTTACCATTTCAATCGCTGTTGCTGAAATATCAACTCTGAATGAAGAATCAAATTTTTTTAACACCATCTCAATCTCAGCTGTGTGACGATGACCAGAGGGAGAATAAGAACGAACAGCGCCGGCTCGTTCTGGATGATGAGTTGCTAATGAAAAGTTTTTGCCACTTTGAGAACTACTCATTTTGGCATCGATAATAATTGGCGAAGGATAAATCAGTTTATTTTTTACTGCCGGAAAAAGAGTCAAAATAGAAACAGTTGCTTCACAACCAGGAATAGCAATATATTTTGCTTTTTTTATTTTTTCGCGGTAAACCTCTGGTAAACCATAAACAAATTTTTTTAATAAAGCACCCTTGAGGTGATTTGTTTTATACCATTTTTGCCACTCATCTTCATTTTCTAATCGAAAATCAGCGCCTAAGTCGATTAACACCCGCCCAAAATCTTTCACTTGATCGATTAATTAAATTAATCGATCAATGGGTAAAGCAAAAAACACAACGTCAACCTTCTTTTTTACTTCATTTAAAGAGATAAACTTTAAGTCATTCTTCACTCTTAAATTAGGATGAATAAAACCGATTGGTATTTTTTGATATTTTTCGCTAGTGACAAATTCAACCTTTACTTTGGGATGAAAAAAAAGAAGGCGTAAAAGTTCACCTCCAGCATAACCTGAACCACCAATAATTCCCACAGTAATCATGGCTTCGATGAACTATTAGTATTGCTTGCTTGGTTAAGGCAATATCTCACTATCTCACTTGAAATACTAACACCAGTGGGTGCCTCTGAGTTTTTAAATTCCATCGTATGATTAATCTCATTAATTAAATAACCATCTTTTGTCTCAAAAACATCCATCGCTAATATCCCCCCACCAACCGCTAAAGCGGCTTTTTGGCAGATATTGATTAATTCTTGATTCAAAGGACAGTTGCTTGCTTTTCCTCCACGGGCAGTATTGGTAATCCAATGGCCAGATTGACGATAGATAGCACAAATTACCTCATCGCCAATGACAAATACTCGAATATCTTTCCCGTTTTTTTCAATAAATTTTTGCAGATAAAGAGCTTTATGATATGGTGCCGCTAGGGAAAACTTGTGTTCGACAATTGCCTCAAGTGTCTCCTCATCATTCACTTTAGCCATTAATCTTCCCCAAGAACCAAGAGGTGATTTAATCACTACTGGATAACCACCAAGAACCTCAACCGCCTTTTTAGCTTCCTCTAAAGAAAAAACCATCATAAAATCAACCGTCGGTACTTGATTTTTCTTAAGAAGAAGGGAGGTGACGAATTTATCTTCACAATTTTGAACTACTTGAGAGGAGTTGACGACTTTTACCCCAATTGATTCAAGAAAAAAGGTGGTATATCTCCCAAAAGTATTTGAAAGACATCGATTAAGAGCGATATCAAAATCAATATGAAATTGATTTTGATCAAGGATTAATTTCGTCACCTGATAAAGGCGAATCTCAACCCCTAGTTTTTTACTTGCATTAATAATCAATTTCTCATCTAAACGCAATAAATTGTAAAATAACCCTAATTTGATTTTCATTTTCTAAAATCAATGTTAACCAATGGTATTATTCACCCCAATCCTCCTCCACCGCTGGTGCTTCCTCCAGGATAACCTCTTTTTTTCCGACTTTCTTCACCACTAAATTTACCCCACATTCTTTACAAGTAACAATTTCCGATTCTTCTGCCTCTTTTAATTTAAACTGAAAATCACACGTTGGACAAATAGCTTTCATATTGTTGTATCAACTAAAAAAAATAAATATCGATTATAATCTTGACCGACAACTGCTGTCAAATTTTTTAATAAAATTGAAAATTTTTTGATCTTATGTTAAATTTTTAACATGATCACTATCCAAGACATCGTAGAAGAAATTATCAAAGACAATGTCACTTTTTACGAAGTTTTAGGTTTAAGATTTATCAATGCTTCAGCGTTAGCCAAAGAAATTCAACCACTAGTAGAAAAAAAACTTTTAAGAAAAATAAATTTAAATTCGATCATTGTCGCAATAGTTCGTTTAAAAAAAAAGATTAGCAACCAACAAAATCAAAAAATAAAAATCTTTGATGAAACTACAGAAATTACTTTAAGAACCAATTTTACCGAACTGGTTTACTCCAATGAAGAGAAAATTATCAAAATTTTCTCCCAATTAAAAGTCAATCTCGAGAAAGAAAAAGAATTTTTTGCTTTCTCTAAAGGTTTTTATGAAATCACTTTCGTTGCCCCCCAAAAATACTTACACCCTATCATCAAAGAGTATCCTCTGTTTAAGAAAGCATTTGAAAATCTGAGCGTCATTTCGATTAAATTACCAGAAAAAGTGGTCGCCATTCCCGGTGTTTATTACCGAATTCTTCAATTTATTGCTTATGAAAAAATACCGCTAGTTGAAATTTTTTCCACTTACACTGAATTTATTCTCATCGTGAATGAAAAATTTGAAGATCAGCTTCTTCAAGCTATTAAAAAAGTAATCCGCATTCTCTAAAGTTTTAGGTCTTAAAGAGCCAGCCTATAAAATATCCAATAAAGGCAGAAATCATACCAATTATCGCAATCTCCAGGCCACTTTTGATTAAATTTCGACCAAGTGTCTTTCTAGCTTTTATGTAGCCTAAAATAAACAAACTAATAAAGGAAAAAACAACGGCAAGTATCATACTTAGCTGGACTGAAAAAACGAAAAATGGAAGTACTGGAACTAAAGAACCCATTAAAGAAGAACTACCAACAGTGATTGCCTTGGGCAAGGCTTGTTTTCGATCAATCGCCTCAAGCTTTAACTCTTGTTCCATCATCACCTTCAACCAATTTTCTTTTTTGCTGGTAATTTTATTAACAATATCGTCCAAAATTTTTCCCTTAAAGCCGTAGTTCTCATACATTGCTCGCAGTTCCTCTTTCTCTCCTTCCGGATAATTTTCAATCTCCCATTTTTCCCTTTCTAACTCAGACTGATAATAATCGGCTTCTGCCAAAGTTGAGGTATAAGCCACTGCCGCCATGGCCACTGATTCAGCAAAAGTCGCTGCCAAACCGGCGACAATGACAATCTTCGATGAAACCGTTGCCGCCGCCATCCCTAAAACAATGCCTAAAACATTGACTAAACCGTCTTGAAAACCCAAAATCACCTCAGGCAGACTAAAATTTCTTAGATGAGCCTCATTATGATGAATCGCCTGATGAATGGCTTTTTTTTGATGAGAGAGATAAAGCTTGCTGATATTCCTTTTTAAAAATGCCTGCCTGGCTTTTTCTACTCTAGACATAATAAAAAATTAAAAATAAAACAATCAATCAAGATTCCCGCTTTCACCAAGTTTAGACTTGGTTTTCGCCAAATTGAGATTCCCGCTTTCGCTGGAATGACAAGGAAACTAGAGGAAATGGCGATCAGGTTTTATGTCATTCCCGACTTAATCGGGAATCTCTTTTAACTTTTTTTAACTGATTTCAATACGCAAACCCGATAACTCGCAAACTCGCTAACCGATATCATTTATAATACTCCTTGACCTGAAACAAGAAATATAGCGACAGACCAGTGCCGATAATTAATCCGCCTAAATAAAAACGGATTAAACTCGAAACTCCTCCCAATAGGGCAGCGTAATATAGATACTGCCAGCCTTTTTTTGCTCTTTTAAAAAGGGGGGAAACCGCAAGAGCAATAAAGACTAATTGGGCCGCAGCGAATAAAACCCCAATTAAATAACTCAGCCCTAAAAACGGCCGACCGGTCATCATCCCGCCCATTGTTCCAAAAGGGACAACGAAAGTGCCTAAACCAAAAGCGGCTAAAACTGTTGGCGCCAAGACAATCACTCCAAGAATTGCTAAATAAGGAGAGATTTTAACAAGAAACTCTTTCCAGTCTTTTGGCAAACTAGGTGCTTTTTCACGCAAATATTTATCTAACAGGGCTTCCAACTGCCCCATAATTTTGAAAAAATCTGATTGAGACATAGGTTTTAAAAATTGATAATTAAGATAATTATAAATAATAAATCCTAAATTCTAAACTCTGAATCCTAAACAAAAAGATAAAGAAATCCCTTCGGGATTATAAATACTATTTAATTGTTTCGTTGTTTAATTGCTCAATTGCTTTTTTACATCTTTACACTTTTACACTTTTCTGACTGATTTCAACTGATTCCTACTGATTGCAACCGATTTTAACTAATTTCAACCTTTATTCTCTTTTACACTCCTTTATACTTTTATACTTTAAAACCAATTTTAAACTAATTCCATGCCAATTTCAGACTAATTCATGTAACATTTTAACTACGACCGTTTCTAAAATGTTTCATAAATAACAAAAGTTTTTAAAATTTTAATTTTTTTTATTTTATTCGCTATTTTAACATTGATAAAATTTCTGTTCCTAATAAAGGATGCGGATTGTGTGGTGTTTTTCCCCTCGCTTCCATTAATCGTGTAAAATCAACTAAAGTTTGAGCGATTGCAGCGTTTAACCCCTTCATAATAACTTTCAACAGTTGGAAATCTTCTTTGAAAATTTTGATCATTCAGAGACCAATTTTTATGTAATGGTACCGATGTAAATAATAAACAACCCACTGAATAATATCCAAATTTAGGCCCTACTCTCACACGGTGGTGACCATCAATAAGAGTTAATTTATAAAATTCTTCTTCTTGAATACCAACAATAGCAGATTTAGAAAATTCTACCGGCAAAGCACAAACAATGAGAGGGTCAACAATAGTCGGATTTTCAAATTGTCAAAGTCTGGCGGAGGCTTGCAATTTATTTTTAGAGTATTCTGAAGGCGGTTGTATTCCATAAAGTTGATAAACAGGTACGACTATCTTTCCTAAGGCAATTTCTTCAAGTCTTGGAAATCGATCAATTAAATAATAAACACGTCTTTCCATAAAGCTTTTATTATATAAAAAATGTATTTTATTATGTTTTGAGTTTAAAGTTTAATGTTTAATGCTTACAATTATAAGATGACCGATAAAGAAATCGTCCAAATTATTCTTGAAAAAAACGGTTTTTCTGATCTCAATCCGGTACAAAAAGAAGCTATTAACACCGGTCTTTTTCAAAATAAAAATTTAGTCATCGCTGCCCCAACCTCAAGTGGCAAAACCTTAATCGCTGAACTGGCTCTTGTTAACACTGTCTTAAATAAAAGAAAAAAAGTTGTTTATCTTTCCCCGCTTGTTGCCTTAGCTCGAGAAAAATATCAGGAGTTTAAAAATAAATATCACAATTTAGGGATAAAAGTCGCTCTCTCGGTTGGCAATTATGACTCTGACGATCAATGGTTGGCCCATTATCATGCTTTAATTACCTCATATGAAAAAATGGATTCACTCCTTCGTCATCAACCTCCGTGGCTGAATGAAATTGGTTTAATTATTGTTGATGAAATCCATACTTTAAACGATGTCAGCCGTGGCCCAACTTTGGAAATATTATTAACAATCTTAAAAGAAAATTTGCATCACCTTCAAATTTTGGCTTTAAGCGCCACTATCAAAAACGCCGAAGATCTGGCTGACTGGCTTAAAGCGCAAGTCGTTTTTTCTACCTATCGCCCGACCCCTCTTTATCGGGGCATCGCCTATCAAAATGAGATTGATTTTCCTGATTTTAAAAAATATTCTCTCAATCCTAATCTTCCTTTTGAAGAAGCCATCGTTGAAGATACCTTAATGATGAAAAAGCAGATGATTTTTTTTCTTTCTTCAAGAAGAAATACCGAAAGTTTAGCCAAAAGATTGACAAAATTTATCCCGTTTTTTTTAACCGCTGAAGAAAAAGAAAAGTTAAAAGAGCTGGCGTTAAAAATTGAGACAGTATTAGAACAACCCACTGAACAGTGTCAAAAATTAGCCGAGTGTGTGAAAAAAGGAGTTTCTTTTTATCACTCCGGTCTTCTTTTTCAACAAAAAGAAATGATTGAGGAGGCGTATCGAAAGAAATTAATCAAAGTAATTACTTCAACCACGGCTCTAGCCATCGGCATCAATTTGCCTAACTTTCGAGCGGTGATTCGTGACACCAAACGTTATTTAGCTGGTCTTGGATCGGTTTATTTACCGGCGATTGAGGTTGAGCAGATGTTTGGCCGCAGTGGTCGACCGGCCTATGATCAGTGGGGAGAAGGCATTTTGTATGCTCGATATCAACAGGAATTAAAAGAACTAACTGATCTTTATCTTCAAGGAGCAATGGAAGAAATCTCAAGCAAAATTGAGTCGGAGAACAGTCTTCGCCTTCATCTTTTATCCCTAATCGCCAATCGTTTTTGTCAAACCAAAGAATCCATTTATCAATTTTTACAAAAAACTTTTTTTGGTTTTAAATACGACGTCTCTTTCTTAAAAGAAAAAACTGAGGAGGTTTTGGAAAAACTAAAAGAATGGAATTTTATTTATCAAAAACAAAATCTTGACGGAGAGGAAATCATCGCCACCACCACTTTAGGCAAACGCGTCTCTCAGCTTTATCTTGACCCTTTAACTGCCCATATCTTAATAGACAATCTCCTTTCTTTAGATAAAGAAAAAATCCTTCCTTTTACTTTTTTTTGCCTTTTAGCCCAAACTCAAGAATTAAAACCATCGCCAAATCTTTTAGTTGACGATGTTGAGACAATTGAAAAACAGATTTTGAAAAACAAAGAAAAATTTTTCTTTGATATTCCCGATGAGTTTGAAGATGAATATGAAGAATTTTTAAAAGAGGCGAAATTAGCCACCATTTTTTATTTTTGGATCAACGAAGCCCAAGACGAGTATCTCTTTCAAAACTTTAAAATCAGTCCGGGCGATCTTCGCTCGCGACTGGAAATCAGTGATTGGTTATTGTATTCAATCGTTGAATTAAGTAAATTAATCGATATCGATAAAGAAATCAGAAAATTTTTAAAACAACTACGAGTAAGAATGAAATACGGTGTAAAAGAAGAACTTTTGGAATTGGTAAAATTAAAAGGCATCGGGCGAGTAAGAGCAAGAGCACTTTTTAATGCCGGAATTAAAACGATGGCTGATGTTAAAAAAGCAAAAAACGAAACCCTGGCAAAAATCTTAAAAAGCCAAGCCATTGCTGAAGCTTTAAAACGCCAAGCCACCTAATTTTTCTAACCTCGCAGGTTTGGAATGACTTGTCACATCAACCCATTCTCTATTATCTCCCGAATTTTCTCAAAAAATCTCTCCATCACCCAAAGATTATGATAAGTCGCTAAAGAATAACCCAAAAGCTCTTTTTGTTTAAACAGATGATGAAGGTATGATTTGGTAAAATTCTGACAAACACAACAAGAACAATTCTTATCAACTGGCGACAAATCATCCCGATACTTTCCTCTTAAAATATCAATCTCTTCCCAAACAACTTTGAACTTTGCCCTCCGAATCGGAGGGTTAACTTTTAACTGATAAATTGTCCCCATTCTTGCCAATCTTGTTGGCTCAACACAGTCAAAAGTATCAACCCCATACTTCACTAAATCTAAAATATCATCGAACTGACCAACACCCAAAAGATGAACTGGTCGATCGTTTGGTAGATAATCGGCGACCCAACGGACTTGATCTCTCATCTCTCTTTTTGACTCGCCAACCGAAACACCGCCAATTGCTACCCCATCAACAGGCTGATCAACAACAAACTGAGCAGATTTTTTTCTTAAACCCTCAAACGCCCCACCCTGTATAACTCCATAGAGGTATTGGTTATTGATAAATTTTGATTTATAACCCCTAAAAAGGGTCACATTTTGCCTTTTGAGTTTTAAATTGTGATTTTGACTGTTGACTTTTGACTTTTGACTTTTTTTTATGCATCTTTCTAACCACCGATGCGTCCTCTCAGTCGCTTCTTTGGCATATCGATAATCAACGCCATAAGAAATGCACTCATCAAAAGCCATAATAATATCAGCGCCAATTTGTCTTTGATACTCCATTGATCTTTCCGGGGTAAACTCAATTAAACGTCCATCAAACGTTGAGCGAAACTTAACTCCATCTTCGGAAATTTTTAATAAAAGAGGTAAATTGACAAAGTTGTTATCAGTCTTTGGAAGCGAAGATGACTTTTTTGAGACAATCGCCTGGGGGTTCCCCCGAGCATTGTCGGGGGTGAGGCGGCCGAGAAAAACGGTATCGAGTATCTTATTTTTTCCTCTTCCTAAAGAAAAGACCTGAAATCCTCCAGAATCGCTCATTAAAGGAATTTTCAAATTGGCATAATGATGAATCCCACCAATCTTTGCTAACACTTCAGCGCCCGGATGATCAATCAAATGATAAGTGTTAACAAAGGCTACCTGAATCCCAATTTCTTTGACCAATTCCGGCCAAAGAGATTTAATTGTTCCTTTAGTCGCCACTGGAACAAATGCTGGTGTCTTGATCACTCCATGATCCGTTCGGATTTCTCCTAATCGCGCTTTTGATTTTTTTGATTGAAACAAAACCTTAAAAAATTTTTCTTGTTTCATGTCTTATAAAATTAACATCGCGTCGCCAAAAGAATAAAAACGAAAATTATTTTTTATAGCCAAATTATACAACTCAACCAAACTTCTTTTAGCTTTTTTATATCGAAGAAAGGCTTCAACTAGCATCATTAAAGAAGACTGAGGTAAATGAAAATTGGTAATCAAGATATCGACCATTTTGAAATCAAACGGTGGATAGATAAAAAGATCAGTTTGACCGAATAATTGATTCATTTTTATCACCGACTCCAAAGTCCTTACCGTTGTTGTTCCAACCGCGATTAATTTTTTTCCTTCATTTCTTAAGTGATTGATCGTATCCCATGTTTTTTTATCAACCTGGAAATATTCTTGATGAAGTCTTTCCTCTTTTAAGTTTGCTTCAGTTAAAGGAGCAAATGTTCCCAATCCAACATGTAAAGTAATAAAAAATTTTTCTATTCCTTTTTTTTCTAATTTTTTAAACACCCGGTGAGTGAAGTGTAATGAAGCGGTTGGTGCCGCCACTGATCCTTCTTTTTTGCCAAAAATCGTTTGATATTTTTTTCTTAACTCATTCTCTGAAAGAGAAGTGTTTCTTAAATATAATGGAATGGGCATGTTTCCATAACGACGAATTAAATAAAATAATTTTTCTTTAGAAAACTTGTATTGTCCGCTGAAAATATTTTTTTCTTGACTAATGAGAACCAAATAATTTTTCTGATCAAAAAATAATTTTTCACCGATTATAACTTTTCGATCAACCATTATCTCTATTTGATTGTCTTCGATTTCCAAAAAAACCACCTCAACTTTTCCGCCAGTAACTCGTCTCAATGTTAACCGCGCTGGAATGACTTTCGTATCGTTTAAAACTAAAAAGGAACTAGTGGGCAAATATTGATCCAAGTGAAAAAATTTATCAAAAAAAATTTCATTGGTTTTTGTTTGATAGATAAAAAGTTTTGAGGTGTCACGTGGCTTTGCCGGCGTTTGAGCGATTAAATTTTGAGGCAGAAAATAATAAAAGTCTTTTTTCTTAATCATTATTCTTTTATTTTAATCTACGTAATGAAAAAATGTCCTTCTAAAGGACAGTCCTTCTAAGGGACAGTCTCTTTCTAGATCTCTTTCGAGTAATTTTTAAAATTCCTTAAACGCCTTAGCTAACTCAAGAATTTTTTCCTCAACATCTTGCGCCTTAATTATTCCCGAAGCCAAAATTACTCCTTTAGCGCCGATTTTTAAAGATTCAATAATATCTTCTTTTTCTTTAATCCCTGAGCCAATAATTAAAGGATGATCAATTTTATCTAAAATATTTTCAATATTTGGCCCTTCAACTTCAATAATAGACACATCACCAGCAATTAACTCTTCTTTTTCATAACCGATATAATCGGGCTCCATTAAATTGATTTTTTCTACTTCTTCCGCTGAATCAGTTAAAACTAACGTTGTTAGTCCATATTTTTTCGCATATTTTACTCTTTTTTCGATTTCTTTTAAGGCTAGTTTTTTTTCACTATGATTGATAAGAACACCGGTAGCGCCAACCTGTTGAAGAGCGTAAGGAGAGATGAAACCAGTATGACGATCAGGGTCAATTGGGTCTAAATATTGTGCCCAAACTTCGATCCCAACTGCTCTTTTAATCTGATAGATATCAGTTGGTTGAGGAACAACGATAATATTTACACCCGTCTGCTCAGAGATTTTCTCAGCGATTTGAGCAATTATTAATGCATTTTTTCCTGTTGCTTCTTTGTAGGTTTTAAAATTAAGAATTAACATATTTTAAAATTCAATATATTTTTAATAATATCAAATTTTTGAATTTATCAAGAGAAAAAAACCACCCTAATTTTCTTATTAATTATAAAATAATAAATGTTTGTCTTTATTTTATAGGTACTCATAAGAAACGATCGTCTTTTATAAGTACCTATTTTTAAGTTGAAAAATTTTTTTATATTTTGTTTCATCTTCTATCTCTTTTGCAACAACATAATTTAAATAACGTCCACCTTCGATGATTTTTTTAATCAAATCAACTTCTTTTTTACATTCAAATGGATAGATATAAACACTTTTTTGGTAAGGATAAAAGCCGATAAATTTTAAAAACTTTCTTAAATAATCCCGCTTAACTCTCTCTTTTTCTGGAATATCAAAAAAGACGATAAACCATAATCCTTGCCATTTCTTTTTCTTCTTTTTTAACGCTAAAATTTTTTTTAAAGAATATTGAAGAACTATTTTCTTTCCATTTTCACTAAGATGAGTATAGACCTTATCTTTTTCTTTTTTAATAAAAATTAATTTCTTTTTTTCCAAAATCTTCATCGAACGAGAAATTTGTTTCTTTTTCAACCTTTTCTCTTCTAAAAGGATTTTGATGATTTTACCTAGGGCAAAGTAAATATTGCCGTAATAGCTGGTCTTGGAAGCAATTAACAAATCAGCAATCCCCTCTAAAATTTTTTCAATAATTGCTCCCCGATTTTTTCTCTCTTTATTAGCTTTGTTTTCCATATCGGAACCTATAAGAGACGATCGTCTCGTATAGGTACCATTTTATTTTAACATTTTTAATAAATCTTCATATTTTTTAGTATTAATAATATCCTTTTTTTCTGCCCAACCGCGTCTGGCTTGGTCAACGCCGTAAATCATATAGCGCATTTGGTCGCGGTGATGGGAGTCGGTATCAATAATCATCTTTACTCCTTTGTCTTTGGCTAAACGAATATGATGGTCGCGAAGATCGAGTCTGTCTGGATAACTATTGATTTCGAGAACGGTTCCTGTTTTTTTTGCTGTCTCAAAGATTTTTTCTAAATCAATTTGATATTCATCGCGACTGTTAATTAATCTTCCGGTTGGATGAGAGATAATATCGACGTGAGGATTTTCCATCGCTTTAATTATTCGCTTCGTCATCTCATCTTTGGTCATTTTAAATTGGGAATGAACACCGGCAATGACGTAATCCATCTCTTTTAACACTTCATCTTTGATGTCAATCGAACCATCGGGCATAATATTGGCTTCACAACCCTTCAAAACTCGGAAGTTTTTCGATGTTGAATTTATTTTATCAATATACTCATTTCGCTTTATTAATTCTTTCTCATCTAAACCGCGCTCAATGCGTAAAAACTTCGTATGGTCGGCAATACCAATATATTGATAACCTAATTTTTTTCCTTCGTCAATTAACTCCTCAATTGAATTTTTTCCTCCATCAAAATTTGAATGAAGATGAAGATCGCCTTTTATGTCGTCAAGACAAACTAAATCTTTCCAAGGATTAATCTTTTTTTTAAATGCTTCAATCGCCAAATCAACCTCACCGGTATTTTCTCTTACTTCAGGTGGAATATAGCAGAGCCCCAAAACCCGATAAACCTCTTCTTCATTTTTTGTCTCAATCATCCTTTTCCCTTTGGAGATTCCATATTCATTTAACTTTAAATTTTTATCGATCGCCAATCGCCGAAGGACAATATTGTGTTCTTTGGAACCAGTAAAATATTGCAAGGCGGCTCCATAAGATTTTTCTGGCACTATCCGCAGATCAACATCAAAACCCATTTTTAATCTGATTGATGAACGAGTTTTTCCTTTGGCCCAAACTTTAATAACTTCTTTCTGAGAAACAAAAAAATCCATCACTTTTTCTGGCTTTGAAGAAACCGCTAAGATATCGACATCGCCGATTGTTTCCTTCATTCTTCGCAATGAACCAGCCAAAGAAATCTTTTTCACCTCTTTTAATGATTTTAATCTTTCCAAAATCATCTGCGCGACAGGATATATCTCCCCTAAAAGAAATCTCCCCTCGCCCTTTTTAACAAAAGCAATCCCCTGCAAAATATTTTTTTCAGTTTTTTCGCCAAAACCAAAAAGAGGAGCAATTCGGTGACTTTTAGCTGCTTCTTCCAGCTCTTTTAAATTAGTAATCTTTAATTTTTGGTATAAAACCTTTATTTTTTTCGGTCCTAATCCCTCAACTTTCAGCAACTCTTCTAAATTCACCGGGAATTTTCTTTTTAATTCTTCGTAATATCTCAATTGCCCGGTGGTAATCAACGCTTCAATCTTTTTTCCGATTCCCTCGCCAATTCCTGGAATTTCTTCAATCGCTTTTAATCCTCCTTTTTGATAAATCTCTTTCAGTTCTTCCTCTAATCCTTCGATAATGTAAGCGGCTTTTTGGTAAGCAAAAGGCTTAAAAGGAACATCATCCATTTCTAAGTAGTAAGAAATCTCACGAAGAATTTGAGCAATCTCTTGGTTGGTCATAAAATAATTATCGCAAAAAAACGTTCTACGTTCTAAGTTCCACGTTCTATTTTTATTCTCGACAGCAATCAACCGCTTTTTTAATCACCTCACCCAATTTCGCCAAAAGATTGACTTTTTTTTGAAGTCTTGGTTTTTCTTCCTCATCGATAAAATTAACCTCATTATCGTCTCTTTTGACATCTTCCACTTTAGTCAATCCTAAATTTAATCCCCAAAAAAGGGAATAAAGATGGTAGGCATTATCAAACATCTCTTTGGAGGTTTTTCTGTCTTTTTTGGTTAAGGCTTTTGTGCCCACTTCCATCATTCGCATCGAAGCAGCTAAAAGGTGCTTTGAGATACACCAAACCTCACCTTCATATTCTTTGATAATTCTTTTTAACGCTTTTTTCCTCATTTCCCGAATCTCATCAAGTAAATCGAGATATTTTTCATCCTTGGTTTTCTCATAGGTGAAGAAAAAGTGCTCTTCCATTGAAATCAAATTCATAATGGCAATTGACAAATCTTCATCTGACGACAAATCTAACTTCTCTCCTTTTTCCATTTTCTTAATTTTGTTCATAAACTCCTCAATTGATGGTTGATTTCTCATATTTTTTTAAATTAACTGATAAAAAATTAAACTCACCAGAGCTAAAAAAAATACCGGGATAATCACTTTTTGATAATAAAAAATGATTTTCCCGCTATTTATCTTTCTCAAAAATTGATCAAAAAAAATCCCAAGAAAAAAAGCTGAAGAACCAATAATCACCCCTAAAATTATTTTATCAACACCCCAAAAAGTATTATCAATCTTTCCAATGGCCTTTGACCAAAAAAGATAAGGAACAACTAAAAGATAAAAAACAATCAAAGAAACAACTTCTCGCCAAACAGGTAAAAGCCAATTTTTCTTTGAAAAATAATCAGCCAGCCAAAAAGCCAAAGAAGCCGTTAACCCGCCAATCCAAATGGCGGTAATCAAATCATCGACTCCCAGCATCCGGGAGATTTCCAATCCGCCGGCAACCGCCACCGTGCAAAGTGGACAAACAGCCTCAACTGGACGAATAAAAACATTAAACATTAAACTTTAAACATTAAACTTTTAGGAATTCCAGTCAGAGTTTATCCCGACTAAGTTGAGACGGGAATGACAATCTGAGCAAATGTCATTCCCGACTTAATCGGGAATCCTTGTCCCCACGCGAATGGGGATCTCAACCACTTTGTCATTACCATGTAAACGAGAATCTCATCCTCATTATCATTCCCGAGCTATCGGGAATCTATATTCTCCGTCATACCGACCGAAGCCCCGTCATGACGGGGCGACGTGGAGGAATCTTAAAAGATTCCTCGACCCTCCGATTCGAAGGGTCCCTTCGGAACTTTACACCTTTACACTTTTATACTTTTATACTTTCTTACTTTCCAACTTTATTTTTTAATATTCTTTCTACCTCTGGTGTTCCGATATAACACTTACCGTCAGCATATAAAAAAGGGACGCCAATGGTATTTGGATCTAAACCACAACTTTGGGCAACCAGATTTAACTCTTGGGCATTGGCTTGATTTTGATAAACCTCTTTTTTTTCAATCTTAATCTTTTCCTCAATCTTTTCCTTTTTCATCCATTCTTCGACATCAGCACAATGAGGACAGGTATTACCATAATAAAAAACAATTTTTTCTTTTGAGGGAAGAACTGAATTTTGTGAATTTTTTTCTTCTTTTTTTCCAGCCGATGAAACTAAAATATAGACAAAAATTAAAATAATGAACGAGATTAATGCTGTCGTTAAAATAATTTTTCTATCCATAAAGTCAATTATAAAAAATAATTGAATAAATAACCAATCAAAATAATCCCTATCGCTACGGTTGAAAAAAAACAAAATTAAAAGTTTTATCTTCATCGCCCGCTTTAAAATTAAAGCCTCGGGAAGAGACAAGCCAACCGTGGCCATCATAAAAGATAAGGCTGTCCCTAAAGGCACGCCTTTGACGACTAATGCCTGAACAACCGGAATCACGCCAACAGCATTGGAGTATAAAGGAATGGCTAAAATTGTTGCTAAGGGAACAGACCACCAAGATGAGTTTTTTAGAAATTTTTCAAAAAAACCGACCGGAACAAACCCATGAATTAAAGCCCCTAATCCAACTCCAATCAAAACATATGAAAAAATTTTTTTGGTTAAATTCCAACCCAAACCAAAATTTTTTCAATAAAACTTTCCATGTTTCCTTTTAATTTTTATCGTTTTTTTGTTGTTTTTTGAGCTTTCGATGATCTTTCTTAAATTTTCATCAATCTCTTTTTCCAAACCCATCTTTCCTAAAATAAAACCAGAAACCATGCCAACAACAACACCACTTAAGATATATAAAAGAACAATCTTTAAACCAAAAATGCCAATAAAAATCGCGATTGACGCTTCATTAACTAAGGGCGAAGTAATTAGAAATGATAAGGAACCCCCAAAGGAATCCCGGCCGATAAAAAACCGATAAATAAAGGAATGGAAGAACATGAACAAAAAGGAGTAATAACGCCAAAAAGCGAAGCTAAAAAATGATCAAGTCCATACCATCGTCTTTCTGTTAAAAAATCACGAATCTTTTCTGTTGGTAGAAAATGACGAATCCAAGCCATAATAAAATTAACTAAAAGCAAAAGAAAAAAGATTTTTAACGAGTCATAAATGAAAAAATTTACCACCTGACCAAGATGAGACTTTGCTGATAATTTAAGCAAAGAAAAACTCAAATAATTGTCTATTGGACAACCCGATCCTAAAACTTGAATTTTCATGTTATCACCTCCTTTTTGAAATTAATTAGCCAATTAAAATAATCCTGTTATCATTCCAAATTAATTGAAAATTAACTTCAATGCTATTCTCGATCTACTCAAGAATCTTATCCTCATTATCATTCCTCTTATCCTCATCGTCATTCCCGTGTAAACGGGGATCTCATCTTCATTATCATTCCCCGAAAACTTCAAGGAGTCTAATTTCTTAAAGAAAAATCTTAATCTAAATCTAAATATTTTTTCAACAAATTAACAAAGATTTTTCCTTTTTCAGTTAAAAAAAACTCGACAAACCAACCATCTTTTTTCTTATCAAATAAACCTAAATCTAAAAGATCGACTAAATGATGAGAAAGAAGACTCTGAGAAAGACCGGTATGAGTCATTAAATCGCAAACACATGAGAAGATTTTGAAAGTAAAAAAAGAATTTTAATTCGTGATAAAACACCGACAGTCTTTGACACTTTTTCTAAAAAAGCATTTTTTCCTCGTCAAAAAAATCAATCTTTTTCCCCCAAATTTGGCAATGGCATTTTTTATGTATGAACATATATTCATATGTTACCTGAAAAAAATCTTTGTCAAGAGCAAAAAAAAGACAGTCTTTTGGTCAAGACTGTCTTTGATAAAAATTATTATTAATTAATTACTCTTTCACCCGATGAATCCAAGCATAAACAATCTCTTTTCCTGATATCCAATAAGTTTCATGACCGGCGTCAATCTCAATAATCTCCTCTTGATCATGAAACTTAACATTATGAAGGTGGAGCTCAAATTTTTGCCCATCACTCACCTTGATCATTAACTCACCTGTTTTTTTTAGCTGTTCTTTGACAAATTGGTACATAGGGCTTTTGATTGAAACTTATAACTTAAAAATCAATTTCTTTCTTTTTTCCATCATTAAAATATTGATAAATCTTTCCTTCCTCCTCATCTAAAGTTAATTTATGAGATCCATCACAAAAAGGTTGATTTTTTGAAAGTCCACACATACCAATATAAACATATTTTTCTTGAGGTTTGATTTCTTTTGGCCCTTTATCTCTTTTTAAAACTACCCTAGCCATAATTTTAAAAATAAAAAACTTATAAATTATATATACTAAAAAAAATTAGTATAGTCAATAATTTAATAAGCCAAAAAAACACTTTTTTACCGTCAAGATGATAAATATTACTTGGATCGATGCCAGTTTTCCAAGTTAACTAGTTTCTTATTTAGGTTAATTAGGTTGATTAGAAATCTTTATGTTTCTGTTTTAATTAAATCAATTAGATCAATTATCTAAATACTTACCACTGACTACTAATTCAATTTGCCCCAATTTTCCCTAAGACTTTGGCTGCATATAAAGCCCCAGATTTCATTGAAGAAGTGATCTCTTGTGCTTTGAGATATTCAGCAATAAAACCAGCAGTATAGCCATCGCCGGCGCCAGTCGTGTCTAAAATTTTTTCTGGTTTGATTGCTTCTTGATAGAAAAACTTTCCTTGATAATAACCATAACTTCCTTTTTCTGCATCAGTAATAATCACTACTCTTTGCTTTAAAATTTCAGGTTCGATCTCTAAATGATAAAAATCAATCTCTTGATATCGCTTTTTTACCATTTCAGCATATTCATGTGTGTTGATAATTAAAACATCCAAAGCTTGAAAAATTTTTTCTAATTTTTCTTTCGGCTCTCGGCAATCGGCAATTGATAGATTAACAAAGGTTAAAGTCTGATCGCCTTTTAAGAAATCAATCATCTTTGTTTTTTCCTCAAGCGCTAAATCGCCAAGGGGAGAAAAATAAATGTTTTTTGCTCTTTTTAAATCATAATGCAAAAAAAATTCCCTGGTTAAATTAGTCGGTGTCTCATAATGGATAATGGTTCGCTCGCCGTTTTCTTTTAAAAGGATTGAGGAAATTTTATAATAATTTTTCTCTAATTGAATAAACTCGGTTGAGACATTTTTTTCTTTTAGTTTTTTAAGAATCATTTCCTTGAATGAATTGTCGCCTAACTTGCCAAAAACCGCCGTTTTAAATCCAAAAGAAGCGACGCCAACCGCGACATTCACTCCTCCGCCCCCGATATCCTGATGAAAAAAATCAGTTAAATATTTTCCCCCAATCGCCAAATGAAACCTTTCATTATCCGAGGTCAACGATCGACCCTTAAAATAAAGATCTAAAGAAATACTACCGACTGAGATTAGATCGTACATTGAATAAATGCTAAATCCTAATTTCTAAATTCTAAACAAATTCTAAATTTTAAATCCTAAAGGGATCCCTTCAGGCTCTACGTTCTAAGTTCTACGTTCCACTTTTACTCAATCTGATAACTCAAATTCACCCTCACTTTTATTTCCTGACTTCCTGGTTGAACTTCAGTCTTTTGTTCGATTTTTTCTGTCGATCCCATTCCTAAATAACGAGGGTAAATCTCATCTGTTGGAATCTCTTCAGTGTAATTAACAATTTTCCCCAAGCGAAAACCGGTAATTTTGGCCGCTTGAATTGCTTTCTTCTTAGCCTCATCTGCTGCTTTTTTTCTTGCCTCGGCTAAATATTTTTCTTTGTCTTTAATATCAAAAATAACTCCATAAATCTGATTAACACCCGAAGAAGTCGCCTCATCAATCACTTGATTGACTTTTTCCAAAGGATAAACTTTAACTTTCAATGTCGTTAATGCCTGATAACCAGTGATTTTCTGTCGTCCAGAACTCCAATCGTATTGAGGTAAAATCTGATAGTTTTCGGTCTGAATATCTTCTTTTTTTATCCCTAAACTCCGTAATTTTTCAACTAGACGATTATTGACATCATTTACCGCTTGCTGAACTTGAATCACCGTCACTCCTTGTTTTTCGATACCTAAACTAACATAGGCCAAATCAGGGATCGCCACCACTTTCCCTTCACCGGAAACGGTAAAAAGTTCATTTTTTTGGGTGATTAAATTTTCTAATCTAACCGGTAAGTTTATCCCTAATTGATTAAAAAGAAAAAGAAGAAAAAAAACTGAAATTGAAAAAACAAGTGCCGAAAAAATTTTTTCTTTCAGGTTCATGATTTAAATATAACACAAAAAAGGTTTTTTTTGCTAAAAACTCTTTTTAATTTTAAATTTTATGATAGAATTTCTTTCAAACAATGATTACTCCAATCGAATCATTAAAAGAAGCCGAAGAGAATCTAAAAGACAAAACTTTTACCCAAGAGAAATCACCTTTATCTCATCTTGATTTAGATTTTGCCCCGTTTAATGAAAAATCTTTTTGTCAATGGCTTGATTTCTTTAATCGAGCGGGAGGTCAAATTTTAGAAATTGGAGGCGGACCCGAATTAATCGCCGCTCAAGAGATTTTATCGCGTTTCCCAAACTTAAGCCTCTTTGAAATTGAACTTAGAACTATCTTAGAAGCGATTCTAAAAAAAATTAAAAGCGGTAAATTTCAACTTATCAATCAAGGATTTTCCGATGTTATTCAAAACCCAGATTTTCAAAACCAAAGATTTCATCTTATCTTTGCTCACAATCTTCTTTCCCACTTACCAAACCCTTTTTTTATTATCGAACGAGGATATCAATTATTAACTGATGGAGGAATTTTATTCGTTAATGATCTGTTAATTTATGAAGAACAGTGGGAAAAAATTGTTGCTTATTTACAAAAATATTCTTTTTCTTGGAAAATAAAGAAAACACCAAATAATTTAAGAAAAAAAGGGATTGTTTCTGTTAGTCTAACAATTCAAAGAAATCAACCCGATTTAATTTTTCCTGTCAAAGAAGGCAATCGACTAACAGATTTTACCGGACAACCTCTTGGCCCTAAGGAATACTTTTTTGGTAATAATTAAAAAATGATTATTCTGGTATCACTCCATCAAATTATGACGCATTGGAAAAAGTTATTGATTCTCGTAATTTAACCTGATCAACTAAACTCCTGACTTCCTCCATTAATCGAACTAATCTATTTTTAATTTCGTCAGAAATATAATTAGATTCGTATAACAATTGCACCATCTCTACAGGAGAACGTGCCTTACTTTTAATTGATAAAAATTCATTCATTCTTCCTTCTTCATAAGTTAACCCATTAATTGTTGGTTGGGGTATAAAACTATTTCTTAAAAAAATTCTTCCTCCGTGATGTTGTAAGTCAACGAGATGATCAACATAAAATAATTGTTGAGGCAAAGAAGATGAAGAAGCAAAAATTTGACGGGTTGTTTCTGTAATCTTTCCCCAATCATCTCTTTCTTCTCTCCGATACATATCCTCATACAAACTTAAAAGGGTAAGAAAATCTCCTTTTTTAATTCTGGGTATTGAAAGATGAGGATAGAAATTTGAAATATCAGTAAATAAATGGGCTGAAACTGCTGAAAGACCAAGCAGGCCTAATTTTAATACATTCTCTCTTAAGATTCTTTTAATATTGAATCTAATTTTTAAAACTCTCACATTAAGATCGTCTTCTAAATAAGTATCTCTCAATAAAAATTCTGTCTCCGTAAAACAATGCTGAGCTACATACAATTCAGCCAATAATTTGGCTATGTCAATAGGGAAAAACAAATCTTCTTCTTTAAGATATTTAAGTAACTGAGAGGCGTTCTCTTCTTCTTTGATTGCTTGCTGTTCTTTTTCTTCAAGTTTTGTTTTATTAATCTCCTTTGGGGTGATAAAATTATATTGTTCTCTTAATCTCTTGGTTAATCTAAAATTGCCAAAGATAATCGCCAGATGATAAATTTTTTCAATCTCTTTTTTTTCTAAATTGGATTTTGAAAGAAATTTAATTGCTGTTTCAAGTGAAAGTGAAGAAATAAATTGATATTTTTGGGGTAAATCAAAAGAGTAAAATCTTGAATTAATCTGTAAAAAAAGATTTTCATTGCTTAAATCAGGATCTAATTCTGTTAATTCTATTAGATAAGAAACATTGTAATCGACTTTTAACAACTCATTAATTAATAAATCTTTATCTTTATTCTCTAACTTTAAATTTTCAAAAACATTGATAAAGAAAGGAAGATTGGATGTTATTAAAGAAAATTCTTCTCTTTTTATTAACTCATCATAAAATTCAACAATAGGAAAGATTTTTCCTTGTTCTTTAAAAGCTTGAGTAAAAGAAGAAAGATTAGGTGCTATTAAATAATATTCTCTTCTTTTTATTAACTCATCATAAAATTCAACAATAGGAAAGATTTTTCCTTGTTCTTTAAAAGCTTGAGTAAAAGAAGAAAGATTGTCTGCTATTAAAGAAAATTCTTCTCTTTTTATTAACTTATCATAAAATTCAACAATAGGAAAGATTTTTCCTTGTTCTTTAAAAGCTTGAGTAAAAGAAGAAAGATTAGGTGCTATTAAATAATATTCTCTTCTTTTTATTAACTCATCATAAAATTCAACAAT
>JBBILO010000004.1:0-71649 GCA_037444855.1 Candidatus Roizmanbacteria bacterium
AATTGAAAAAAATTTAGTCATTATCCCAGCGATCAATAAAATCGACTTGCCTTCGGCGATGATCGAGAAGACAAAAAGACAGTTGATAAATTTTCTTGGGATTTCTGAATCAGAGATCTTACTAATTTCTGCAAAAACAGGTTTGGGGGTTGAGAGTTTGATGAGTGAAATAATTAAAAAAATTCCTCCTCCTCGTTTAATTAATGAGGAAAAAAAAACTCTGGCTTTAATTTTTGATTCATATTATGATCAACATCGAGGTGTTGTTGCCTTTGTTCGAATTTTTCAAGGGAAATTGCAAAAAGGCGATCGAGTTAAATTGTATCATTCTCAAACTGAATTTATTGTCGACGAGACAGGTTATTTCTTATCTGATCTTACACCAACAGACGCTTTAAAAGTCGGGGAGATTGGTTACGTGATAACTAAATTAAAAGATATTCAGCAGGTTAGAGTTGGTGACACGATTCACAATGTTCAGGATATAGGATCGGGATTAGCTGGTTACAAAAAAGTAAAACCTATGGTTTTCGCTTCCCTTTTTCCTGTTGATCCTAATGAATATTTAAATTTAAAAAAAGCGCTTTCCCGATTAGCTCTTAATGATGCTTCGCTCAGCTACTCCCCTATTTATAGTCAAGCTTTAGGAGCCGGATTTCGGGTCGGATTTTTAGGGCTTCTTCATGCTGAAATAGTTCAAGAGAGATTAGAGAGGGAGTTTGATTTAAATCTTGTTTTAACGACACCTCAAGTCGAATTTAAAGTTGAAAATAATAAGGTATACGAACCAATAGTAAAAATCACGATTATCACACCAAAAGACTATTTGTCAGCGATAATGAATTTAGTGCTTCAGTATCGGTCAAAATTTATTAATATGAATAATTTTAGTTCGTCTGAGGAGTTAATTTTAACTTATGAAATGCCAATGAGTGAGTTGTTTTCAGATTTTTTTGATAATTTAAAATCGGTTTCGTCGGGTTATGCCAGTTTAGATTGGGAATTTTTAAATTATCAAGAAGTAGATGCGGGAAAATTGGAAATTTTGATTAACGGAAATTCAGTGGAAGAGTTTTCGATGATGATTATTAGAGAAAAAGCCTATTTTGAGGCTCAAAAATTATTAGCTAGATTAAGAGAGTTAATCCCCCGTCAGCAATTTGAAGTTCGTCTCCAGGCAAAGTTTATGGGTAAAATCATCGCTTCAGAAAGAATTCCTCCTTTTAGGAAAAATGTTTTAATAAAAAGCGGTAAGGTTTTGGGCACCGGTGATATTGGTAGAAAAAGAAAATTGATTGAGCGGCAAAAAGAAGGTAAAAAAAGATTGAAAATGATTGGTCATGTTGAGGTGCCAAAAGAAGCCTTTATAAAAATTTTTAATAAAAATTAACATAATTTAAGATTAAGACCATCAATTGAAGTTTGCCCCTGAGTTGATGAAGTAATGGACATTAGTTTTTTATTCAAAGATTCATTGCCTCTAGAAATCAAGAATTTTAAGTTCCACCGTTTTAGTTCTGCCCTCCATACCGATTGATTAACGTTAGGCATCCCGAAGAGGATCATCATAGTCAAAATCCTAAATAGATTTCCTTTAGAATAACTAACAGCAAATAATAAATAGCCTCAAATTTGATGCATTTTAGCAACGGTCGTGATCAAAATGTTTCATGAAAATCTACCCATGAAATGGAGAATTCAGTTAAAATTGAAAATTAAAAATTAGAATCTTCATTATTATAAGTGATTTAAAATTTATTATTGGTTATTAAAAATTATTCTACTTTGTAATTTGTTATTTGTTATTTAGACTTTGTAATTTGTGATCTCTTTGGGATTAGGCTAATTAGAAATTTATATTTCTTTCCACTTAATATGCGGATCTTTTTTCATAAAGGTTAACTGTCTTTTAGCATATTGGATTTCTTTTGTTACCCATTGCTCAATCGCTTCCTCGCGTGATATTTTTCCTTTTAAATAAGCGATAATCTGCTGATAACCAATGGTTTTTAAGCCAAAATTATTTTCATGATAACCGAGCTTTAACAAATCTTTCACTTCCTCGATTGCTCCTTGCTCAGTTCTTTTTCTTACTCGATTTTTAATTGTCTTAATTAATTTTTCTTTACTGGAAAATTTTAAACCAATAAATTGGTCGATTTCATTTTTTAGATTTCTTGGTGGTGAATTTATTTTACCCCCTTTTTTATTAAAAACTTCAATTTTTCTAATTAACCGTCGTGGATTCTGCCAATCTGAGGAGTTAATTTCGTTTCTGACATTCGGATTGATTTTTAACAACTCTTTTTGTAATTGACCTAGGGTTAATTTTTCTAATTTTTTTCTTAATGACCAATTGGGATTAACTCGGTAGTCGAATCCGCAAAGAAAGTGTTTTAAATAAAAATAAGTACCACCGACGAGAATAGGTGTTTTGTTTTGCTTTTTAATCTCATTGACCACCAAATCAGCGAGTTGTGTAAAATAATAAGAAGAAAAATATTGATTAGGTTGGATGACGTCATAAAGCCAGATTTTGATTGAATCAAAAATATAGAAACCGATTTGAAAATGATTGATTGTTTTCCATAAAAAAAATTTTTGGTTTTTTTTTAGTTCTTTGCCGGTGATGATATTTAGTTTTTGGTATATCTGTCTTGAATCAGCATTAATAATTTCGCCATTGTATTCTTTAGCCAGCTTTAATCCAAGATCAGTTTTTCCTGTAGCTGTTTGACCGGTAATGATGATCATATCCTTTGGCTATTATTCTTTTGGATTTTTGGCACTTTAATTAGATTGTAATAAAGATAACCAACATCGATTGGGCCAATGCCGCCAGGAGTTGGTGTATAAAAAGAGGCAATTTTTTTAATCTCGCTTTCGTCATAATCTCCCTTTAATGATTTTTTTTCTTTTCTTAGGCCTACATTAATCAAAATTACTCCTTTTTTTAGCATCGATGGGAAAATGACTTTTTTTCCAACAGCACTGATAATAATATCGGCTTCTTTGAGATATTGTTCAGGATTGACGGTTTTTGAATTAATGGCAATAAAGGAAATTTTAAAATAATTAAAAACTTTTCTGATGGGCCGACCACCTGTTTTTCCTTGACCAACAAGAACAAATTTTTTTTCTTTCAGAAATTTTTTAAATAATGAATGATCTTTTTTTTCATCAATTAAAATTCTTGTGATATTAGTTGTTTGAAGATAAATACTTTTTAAGATTGTTAGAGCAGCTAAACCAACTGGGGGTAAAAAAGGACTTTTAGGATGATAACCCTCGATTTCTTTATTTTGAGGGATAAAATCATAAAGAGAAAAGGTATCCAATTTCGGTGGTAGTGGTTGTTGAATTACTACTCCATGAATTTTTGGATTATGACCAATTTCTTGGATTTTTGTTAAGAACGTTTGAAAGCTAGGCTCAGTTTTAAAATGGTAGAATTGAAAATCAATACCAATTTTTCTCGCTACTTGTTGTTTGATTTTAATAAAGGAAAGTTGATCGCTGGCTTGACCAACTAAGATTACTGCCAACGAAATTTTTTCTTTTATTTTTTTTCTTTCTTTTTTCAAAAAGGAGTAAAAGGAAGTAGCGATTTTTTTACCATCAATCTTCATTATACTCTAATTATACCATACTCTAGACAAAAGTGGCTGAGGCGACCGTGTCGTCTTTTTTTGATAATCTCATAAGAATAACTCCTTTGGCAGTCCTCGAGCGAAGAGGTATTGAACTAACCGGAATTTTGACCACTTGACCGAGTTTTGAAGTAATAACTAACTCAGTTTTTTCATCTTCAATAATTTCTGCAAAGGCAATTTTTCCAAGTTTTTCATCAATTGATGCAATTTTTACCCCTTTGCCGCCTCGATGTTGTCCGCGAAAAAGCGAAAGCGGTGTTTTTTTGCCGATACCATGTTCACCAATAACCAAAATATTTTTTTCCATTTTTTCCTGCGGAAAACCGTCTGAAGAACAAACACAATCTCCTTCTTCAAGCTCAATTCCCTTGACTCCTATTGAAGACCGACCAGTTGGTCGAATTTCTTCTTCTTTAAAAATAATCGCTTTCCCATGGGTGCTGACTAAAATGACGTTATTTTTGCCATTGGTGATTAAAGCTTTTATTAATTCATCCCCTTTTTCTAATTTGATTGCGATAATTCCATTACTTCTGATATTAGCGAACTCTTCAAATAAAGTTTTTTTAACTATTCCTGCCTTGGTTACCATTAAAATGAAAAGATTTTTAACCTCTCCAATCTCTTTACCCGAATAACTAAGGAGCGAAGTGATTTTTTCATGCGCCCTAAGATTAAGATAATTAACTAAAGCTTTTCCTTTTGTTTGCCGTGTTCCTTGAGGTATTTCCCAGACACGGGTTTTAAAAACCCTTCCCTGATTGGTAAAAAATAAAAGATAATCATGACTCATTGCGCTTAAAATTGTCTGAACATTGTCGCTTTCTTTTCTCTCTAACCCGGTGACTCCTTTTCCACCTCGATTTTGGACCCTAAATGTTCCTTTAGGTATTTGCTTAATATAGCCTTCCTTGGTTAAGACAACGATTGTCTCTTTATTTTCATAAAGCTGCTCCTCGGTAATCTCGCCGAGTTCTGATTTAATAATCTCAGTCCTTCTTTCATCGCCATATTTTTCTTTTAAATATAAAAGCTCATCTCTAATAACCTTTAGGATTTTACTAATATTGGCTAATAAAGAATTAAGATGGTTAATTAATTCTTCTAACATCTTTAACTCATCTTCAATTTTATTTCGTTCAAGAGCAGTTAGTCTTTTCAAAGGCATATCGAGAATTGCTTGCGCCTGAATCAAAGAAAGTTCAAAACGTTTCATTAATTTTGTTTTTGCTTCTTCTTCATTAGCTGATTTTTTAATGATTTCAACCACTTCATCGATATGGGAAAGAGCGATAAGATAGCCTTCAAGAATATGGGCGCGAGCTTTGGCTTGTTTTAATTCAAATTCTGATCTTTTAGTGATAATATCAACACGGTGATGAAGATAATTTTCTAAAATACTTTTTAAAGAAAGTGTCTGAGGAATATTATCAACTAAAGCGACCATATTAACGGGAAAGGAAGTTTGTAGTTCTGTATATTTGAAAAGATTGTTAAGAATTTTTTTAAAACTAGTGTCTCTTTTTAGCTCAATAACGACACGAATCCCATTGCGATCAGATTCATCTCTCAGATCAGAAATGCCAACAATTTTTTTTTCTTCTACCAAATAGGCAATTTTTTCTAAGAGTTTAGCTTTATTAACCTGGTAAGGGAGTTCGGTAATCACAATGGCATTTTTGCCTTTACCTAGATCTTCATAATCGGTTTTCGCTCGAACTAAAATTGATCCCCTACCGGTAGCATAAGAGGTTTTAATATCGGAAAGTCCATAAATAATTCCTCCTGTTGGAAAATCAGGACCTTTGACAAAATTCATTAGATCATCAAGAACAACGTCAAAATTAATTTTTGGTTTTTGACCATCTTTTTCTATTTGGGCATGATCAATCATGTAGACTAGGGCATCCACGATTTCTTTTAAATTATGGGGAGGTATTTTTGTCGCCATCCCAACGGCAATTCCCTCGGCGCCCATTAAAAGAAGATTAGGGAGCTTGGCAGGTAAAAAAAGTGGTTCTTGAGTTGAGTTGTCAAAATTATTAACAAAAGGAACTGTCTCTTTATCAATATCAACCAATAACTCTTCCGCAATTTTTGTTAGTTTAACTTCAGTATAACGCATGGCCGCCGGTGGATCGCCATCAACCGAGCCGAAATTTCCTTGCCCATTAATCAAAGGATAACGCATAGAAAAGGTTTGAGCCATTCTTACCAGCGCTTCATAAACCGGGGCATCACCGTGAGGATGATACTTTCCTAAAACTTCACCGACTACTTTAGCGCTTTTAGCGAATTTTGCTTGAGAAGTTAACCCCATTTTGTACATGGCGTATAAAATGCGACGATGCACCGGTTTTAGACCATCACGAACATCAGGAAGGGCACGTGAAACAATGACACTCATGGCGTAATCAAGATACGCTCGTTTCATTTCATTGGTGATCTCGATTGATTGGGTGGCCATAGTAAAAATTTGTTAGACTAATAAGTCAAAAAGACTTATTTCAGGGCTTTTTTGATTGTCTTGTAAGCCTCCTCTTTGCCTAAAAAGTTTCTCGTCTTGACCCATTTATTAGGTTCAAGTTCTTTATAATGGTCAAAAAAGTGTTTAATTTTTGCTTTAATATTTTCGTCTAAATCATCAATACCTTCAATCTTTGCCATAAAGGGGTCAACTTTTTTTGTTGGGACAGCAATAATTTTTGTATCTATCCCTTCTTCATCTTCCATTTCTAACATACCAATCGGCCTTGAGGGCAAAATTATTCCAGGATGAACTGAAAAAGAAGAAATTACCAGAACATCAACCGGATCGCCATCTTCCGACTGCGATTGAGGAATGAATCCGTAATTAAATGGATAAAACATCGCTGTATAACTAAAACGATCAACAATGATCACACCGCTTTCCTTATCTAATTCATATTTAATCGATGATCCTTGTGGGATCTCGATAAAAACATTAATTTCGTCAGGCGGATTTTTTCCAGGACTGAGATTTTTCATAAATTTATATAATTTATAACATTGATAACAATTATAACGGTTGTCAACCGTTATAAATCTAAATTAGCCATCTTGGCGTGACTAACGATAAATTTTTTTCTTGGCAAAACCTCATCTCCCATCAGCATCGAAAAAACCATATCGGCTTCTTCCGCGTCAGCAATGGTTACTTGTTTTAAAATCCGATTTTTTGGATTCATCGTTGTTTCCCAAAGTTGTTCTGGATTCATTTCGCCCAAACCTTTATAGCGTTGAATATTGATTTTTAGTTGATTGTTGGTCGAAGCAGTCATTTTACTAACAATCTCGTTTTTTTGTTCTTCAGAATAAGCATAAAGGGTTTGCTTACCGCTTTGAATCTTATATAATGGCGGTTGGGCAATATAGAGATGACCCTTTTGGATTATATCAGGTAAATGGCGGAAGAAAAAAGTTAACACTAAAGTTCGAATATGCTCTCCATCAACATCGGCATCGGTCATGATAATAATTTTATGATAACGAAGTTTTTGATAATTGACACTCTCGCCGATTCCCATCCCTAAAGCAACGACTAAGTCTTTTAGCTCTTTAAAAGCAAGGACTTTGTCCAAATATGCTTTTTCAGTATTGAGAATTTTCCCTCGCAAGGGAAAGATCGCTTGAAATTTTCGATCTCTCCCTTGCTTCGCTGATCCACCAGCGGAATCACCCTCAACAATAAAAATTTCAGAAAGGGATGGATCTTTTTCTTGACAATCGGCCAATTTGCCTGGTAAAGAAACTCCTTCTAAAGCTCCTTTTCGCAACACAGCTTCTTTGGCTGCTCTGGCTGCCAGTCTTGCTTTTTGCGCTAAATAGACTTTTTCAAGAATTGCTTTGGCGACCTTAGGATTTTCTTCAAAATACGTGGTTAACTGTTCAAAGACCACGGTTTGAACCAGTGGTTGGATTTCTGAGTTCCCAAGTTTAGTTTTTGTTTGCCCTTCAAATTGAAGATTGGTTGATGGCATTTTTACATAAACTATGGCGGTTAATCCTTCTTTGACATCTTCACCCGTAAAAGATTCCCCTTGTTTCCCGTTAAAATAATTTTTGGCATAGTTGTTAATCACTTTTGTCAAAGCGGAACGAAAACCGGCTAAATGAGTTCCTCCTTCAACAGTATTAATGACATTTACAAATGAATAAACTGTTTCGTTAACACTGTCGTTGTATTGAATAGTTACCTCAATCTCCTTATCATCAACGCTTTTTTTAATCAAAATTGGTGGATGAAGGATTTTTTTCCGTCGATTAAGATCGTGAAGCAAAGAGACAATCCCGCCGTCAAAGTAAAAACCATACTTCTCTGAGGTTTTTTTATTGAAAATCGTAAAAAAAACATTATTTATAAGATAAGCTCGTTCTTTAACTTGTTTTTTTAACTGTTGAAAATTGATCTCTATGGTTTCTTTGAAAATTTGTTTGTCTGGCAGAAAAGAAATGGCCGTTCCTGTTTCAAAATTTAATCCTAAGATCGATTGATAGTGCTCTTTAACTGGCGATGTTGGCTGCCCCATTCGATATTCTTGACGATAAATTTTGCCATTCCTTTTTACTTCAACAATTAGGTGTTCAGAAAGAGCGTTGACCACAGAAGCGCCAACGCCATGAAGACCCCCGGAGACTTTGTAAGCGCCACTTTGAAATTTACCACCGGCGTGGAGTTTTGTCATCACAATCTCCAATGCTGATTTTTTATATTGAGGAATTTCGTCAATTGGTATTCCTCGACCATCATCGATAACTGTCAAATAATTTTTTTGTTCGATTCTTATAATGATATTTTTACAGAAGCCAGCTAAAGCTTCGTCAATCGAGTTGTCAATAATCTCATTTAAACAATGATTAATGCCAAGCTGGGAGGTTGTTCCAATATACATCGCCGGTCTTTTTCTCACCGGCTCTAATCCTTCTAAAACAACGATTGACTGAGCATTATATTCGTTATTCTTTATCTGGTTCATAATTTAAATTTATTTTAATTCAACTGCTGCTCCTGCATCAGTTAATTTTTTCTTGATCTCCTCTGCTTTCTCTTTGGAAACATTCGTTAAAATTTCCTTAGGCGCTGACTCGACTAATTTTTTAGCATCCATTAATCCTAAATTCGGTAGAATTTCTCTGACAGCTTTAATTACCGATAATTTATTGGCACCGCTGTTGATTAAAACAACAGTAAAAGCGCTTTTTTCTTCCTTTTTTTCTTCTGAAGTATTAGCTTGACTAGCTGCTTGTGGTGCGGCCATAGTCATCGGCACGACTCCAAATTTGTCTTCTAAATATTTTGCCAAATCAGCCAATTCTAAAATACTTAATTTTTCAATTTCATGAGCAATTTTTTGTAGCTTTTCTGATAATTTATTTTCTTCAGCCACCAATACCCACCTCCTTTAAATTGTTAACTGTTAACTTTATTTGACTGGCCTCTTATAATGGATAGAAATTTCTTATGAGTAAAAGTTAAAGTATTGATTAACCGAAGCACCGGTGATTTGAATTGAGAAATTAATCGGGCATACAAAACTGTTTTTGACGGTAATTGAGCGATTTTTTGACAGTTTACTTGATCATAAATTACTTCATCAAAAATTCCAAAAGAAAAGGTTATTGGAGCGCTTTCTTTGATTAATTGATTAATTTTTTGCAATCCTTCAGCCCAATTTTTTTGGAAGAAAATTACCGCATTTTGATTTTTTATCGGAAAAAATTTTTTTTGTACTTGGTTGACTATTTCTTTCGACGGGTAAAACTTATTGAAAGCTTTTTCATAAAGGGAATTTTTGATAACGAGGATTTTTGCGAATTCCGATAAGGTTTTTCTGATAGTTTCTAATTGTTGATGAGTCGTTCTTTTTAGGTTAATGACTAAAAAATTACGATAAGAGTTTAGATAATTGGCAATTTTTTCTACTTTTTTTTGTTTTTTTATGCTGGTCATAAAGTCATCCCCTTTTCTCTTCCATATTGGAAAGAGAAATTCCCTTGGGAAATTTAATCCCGATTATTTTGGGAACCCAAGATCTTAGGAAAATTATATTATAACAAATAATTAAATTTCTAACAAGAGTTCTTTTAGTGACTTTGTTTTAAATTCTTTATTTTTTGCTGTTTTTTTTGGTTTCAGATTTTTTTGATATTCTTCAGCTAATTTTCTTTTTTTTTCAAATTCGTTGATTTTTCCTTTAGTATCAATAAAATGCTGTTTCCCGGTGTAGTATGGATGGCATTGATGACACACTTCGATCAAAATGTTTTGCTTTGTACTGCCAACAGTAAATCTATTACCACAAGTGCAACTAACAACAGCCTCATTAAAATATTGGGGATGTATACTCTTTTTCATAGAAATAGTATTTTATCATAAATTTTTATTACTTATCAAGCTAAATATTTTATCCCATTTACCATTATTAATAATTTCTTCGAGATTATAAAAACTTTTGTTAATTCGATGGTCAGTCAAACGATTTTGTGGAAAATTGTATGTCCGAATTTTCTCCGCCCGTTCACCGTTACCGACGTTTTTCACTAAAGATTGGAGGACGCCTTTTCTCTTTTCTTCTTCCAATTGATAAAGTTTTGCCGCTAAAAGGGAAAGGGCGATTTTTCTGTTCGCCTCCTGGTAACGTTCTCTTGAGGAGGAAGCGGTAACCCCGGTTGGCTTATGGATTACCCGGACACCGCTTTCTAGTTTATTAACATTTTGACCTCCATGTCCGCCTGAACGGAAAAAATTCCATTCAAGATCTGAAGGATTAATTTTGATTTGCGAAGATTCAATTTTTGGTAAAACGACAATAATAGCCGTTGAGGTATGAATTCTTCCTTTTCTTTCAGTTTGAGGAATTCGCTGGACTCGATGAACTCCCGATTCGTTTTTAAAGAGGTAATAAGCGTTATCACCACTCATTTTAACAATATTGTCATCGAGATAAACAAATTTGAAGTTTCTTTTTTGAGCGAAACGGATATATGATAAAAGTAATTCTTTCATCCAAATTTTTGCTTCATCGCCACCAACTCCAGGAATAGCTTCAATAATGGCTATATGAGGATTAATAGTCATAAGTGAATAGTAAATTTTTAATTGTTTGAGCGAGATTTGATAAAGGGATAATTGTCTGTTCTTTTTTTTTCATTTTTTTTAGGATCACTGATTGTTTTTTTAATTCTTCTGGCGTAACAATCACGACCAATTTAATGCCTTTTTTATCAGCATATTTAAGTTGTTTTTCTAATTTTCTTTCTTCGTTGAGATTAATCTCGGTATTAATTTCTGATTTTCTTAGTTCATCGGCAATTTTTAAGGCATCCTTCATGTTCTCCTTAAAATAGGCAACATAAACTGATGAAAGCGTATTTTCTTCAGGAAGAAGATGATCATCTTTAATGATATCAATAATTCGGTCAAATCCAAAAGCAAAACCAACTGCTGGAATATTGATACTGGTAAACTGACCAATTAGATTATCATAACGTCCGCCGCCACCCAGAGATCCTCCTTGATAATTTTCATCAACTAACTCAAAAATAATCCCTGTATAGTAATCTAAACCGCGAGCAAGGGTTGGCGAAAAGGCAAAATCAACTCCTTCTTTTAGATCAAGATTGGTCAAGAGATTAAATAACTCTTTTATTTTCTTTGTTGGTTTGATTTTTTTTATTTGAATTAGGATTTTTTTTGCATCTTTTAATCCTTTTTCTTTTAATTCCTCGACTACTTTCTTTTCTCCGATTTTTTCTAATTTATCAATTGAGGTAATGACTTTTGGTGAAAAATCTTTAAACACTTCTCGATCATTGATTAACATTCTTGCTTTAGAAAAACCGAGTTTTTTAATTGTTTTTAAAACCAAGTGAATAATTTCAACTTCTGCTAAAAGACTATTTTCCCCAACAATATCAATATCGCATTGAACAAACTCTCGATAGCGACCTTTCTGAGTATTCTCAGCTCGCCAAACCGGCTGAATTTGATATCTTTTGAATGGTTTAATAATATTTCTGTATTGAGCGATAATACGGGCTAAAGGTACGGTTTGATCATATCTTAAACCAATATTTCTTCCGCCTCGATCCTGAAAAAGATAGATTAACCTATCAACCTCTTCTCCATATTTGTTTAACAAAATATCAGCATACTCTAACGTTGGTGTTTCTAAAGGATCAAATCCATAGATCTCAAAACTCTTTTTAAAAGAATTAATCACCTTTTGTCTTAAAATTGCTTCGTTAGGTAAAAAATCACGGAAACCTTTGAGAGTTCTTGGTTGGATTTTTAACATGAGAAAATTATAGCAAAAGAGTGGAAAGAAATGTGGTAGAAACACGGCAGAAATACAGTAGAAATGTGTCATTAAAGTCAAAGTGCAAAAGGTAAAATTAGTATAAAAAGGTGTAAAAGTGTAAAAGTGTAAAGGTTAATTAGTTAACAAGTTGCTGGTTAGCTAGTTTGCTGGTTAATAAAAAATTTAAAATTAAAAACTGTCCTTCGATTCGGAGGATTTAAAATTTATTTTTATATTAGTTATTGATTAGACGATCCAATAGTTAATTGTTTTGTCAGGGTTTTTCCATCTCTCCAAATTTTTATGCTAACCACTTGGCCGACTTTTTTATTCAAAATGATTTTAGCTAATCCATTTTCATCATCGCCCTTAATTTTTTGGTCATCAAATTCAATAATGATATCTTCTGGTTGTAAATCAGCTTTTTCAGCCGGTGAGTTATTAATCACCTCGACGATATATGCACCTTCAACAACATCATTTAAAATCGCAGTTTGTTTATCAATCATTTTATAACGAACCCCGATAAATGGTCGTTCAAAGACCCCCCCTCTTTCATTAAATGATTTAATTAAGTCCTTAACGACATTAATCGGAATGGCAAAACCAATGTTTTGGCCTTGTTGGGCAATAGCGGTATTAACACCAATGACTTCGCCTCTTAAATTAATTAATGGCCCTCCAGAATTGCCAGGATTAATTGCCGCATCGGTTTGAATGACATTATCCAATTTTTCAACATAGCCTTCAAATGGTGAACCGGCGGTTATTCCCCGACCAAGTCCTGAAATAATTCCCATCGTTACCGTATTGGTAAATTCTCCTAAGGGAGTGCCAATAGCAATTACCAATTGGCCAAGTTTTAAGTTGTTAGAATTACCCATTTTTATTGCAGTTAATTTTTGATTGGGATTAATTTTTATAATCGCCAGATCATTAAGCGGATCGCGGTAGATTTTAACGACATCATATTTTTTCTTGTTATTGGTCAATATTTGATACTCCGCTTCGGTATCTGAGACAACATGTTTATTGGTGATAATTAGACCATCTTCTGAAATAATAAAACCGCTGCCAATATTTTGTTCAACTTCCTTTTGTTGTCCAGGAATCCTTTTAAACGGAGAAAAAAGATCAAATGGGTCAATTGCGTAATAGTCATTCGAAGAAATAACTTTTTTTATTCCGACAGTCACAACAGAAGGTAAAGAGTCTTCTATCGCTTTAATAATGGCTGACTCTTCATAAACTACAGTTTGTTTCTCATTAGCTTTCTCTATTTGCAAATTAGTATTTTTCTTAAAAATGTTATTTAGTGGCAGGATAAATGGTAAATTGTTATTTTTATATAGATAAGCTCCAATAATCAGGAAAACTGAAAATAAAATTAATATTTTTTTCATATGATTTATTTTAATAAAATTTCTAGCGCTTTATCAAGTTGTCTATCATCTTGACGGGTAAGCGTGTTACCTTCCTTTATCTGATTGTCAATTTTAATTGTTGGTTCAATCCCCTTTTCGTTAATCCAATCGCCGTTTGGCAGGATCCATTTGGCGACGGTGACATGAAGACCAGCTCCTTGGGCAAGATCAATGGCTTCTTGAACTGAGCCTTTACCAAAAGATTTTTGACCAACTAAAACCCCCTTTTTATTATCTCTTAAGGCGCCGGCAAAAATTTCTGACGCTGAGGCTGAACCTTGATTAATCAAGACAACTAATGGAAAATTTTGCAATCGGCCATTTTTTTGAGAATAATAAGTTTTATTTTTATAAGTCGTTGACTCTTGCTTGACAATCGTTTGACCAAAGGATAAAAATTCTGAGGCTAAGTAGATTGCTCCTTCCAGATAACCGCCTGGATTATCTCGGACATCAACAATAATCCCTTTTATTGTCTCTTTTTTATTTCTTGCGAGAATCTGATCAACCGCTTTATCCCATTCGTCATAAGTTTTATCTCCAAATTGATTAACTTTAATGTAGGCAATATTATTTTTTTCGAATGAAAGTTCAATTGAAGGAACGTTAATTTCATCCCTAATAATTTCAACATCTTTTCGTCGATTATTTCTTTCAATCGTTAGTTTTACCTTTGTGCCTTTTGGACCACGAATTTTATTCACGGCTTCGGTTAGAGTTATATCAGCAGTTGATTCATCGTTGACTTTGTTGATAAAATCACCTGCTTTAAGACCAGCTTTCTCTGCTGGTGAATTTTTGAGAGGAGCGATGACAACGATACGATTGTTTTTCAGACCTAATTGAGCTCCAATACCTTCAAATTTTCCAGAAAGATCGTTTTTTGATTTTTTATTTTCATCTGGGGTAAGAAAAAAAGTATAAGGGTCATTAAGAGAAGCAACCATCCCTTTTATTGCGCCGAAGATCATTTTTTGATTATCGATTCTCTTTTTATCAATATATTTTTTTTCCAGCTTATCCCAAACGTCCCAAAATAAAGAAATGTCGTGATTTTTTTTATCTGATGTCACCTCTTTATTAAAAAAAGTTTGAGAAGAATCGATTAAATTTAATCGCTTGCTGAATTTTAATTGTTCTTGATACTGACCAAGTCGATAACCACTACCAAATAAGAAGATTAGCAACGAAAGAAAAAAAAATATTTTGGTCAGATTTGTTTTAATCATAAAAAACTATTTTACTCTCATTTTTTAATATAATACAAGTAGTTTTTTTTTCCTTTTCAATTTCATCAAAATTATCAAGATTTTTTATAATAAAAATTGGTGTTTCTGATTCTTCGGCTTTTTCATTGAGACTAATAAATCCTTTAACTCCTAGAGCTTCAGCTTTTATTTGTTCAATAGGAGTAAGTTTTTTAGTAAAAACTATTTTATCGTTAACATCGGAAGCCGTAAAATTTTGATTTTTCATGTAAAAGATTTTACCACCAAAATAATCAAGAGCGGTCTTATTTTTAAGTGGATAGGCTTTGCCATTAATAATTTTTATTCTTAGCGTCTTTTCGTTGACGTTTTCAATTTCTCCTTTAAAAAAACTAAGGAATAAAGATTTTTTAATAACAGTTGATAAAGTGATTATTCCTGACTCGTGATTAATTTCTTTTACAAAGCCATCAAAGGGAGCGAGAATTTTTTTATGACCGAATAAAGTTTTTTTTAAAGCGAGAATGTCATTTTTTTTTACCTGATCATTAATAAATTTTTTCAAGTAGTCAAAAATATTATTTGGTTTTATTTTTAGTTGACGAGCGGCGTCGATTTCAATGTTTTTTGTTTCTTCATATTCCCATAACGGTTGTCCGATTTTTACTTTATCTTTTTCTTTGACTAAAATTTTTACTCCTTTTATTAAAGGAACGTCAATAACCATAAAATAAATTATACAATTTCAAATTAATTATTTTAATAACTTTTTTAAAACAATTGGATTTTGTGAAAGTTTTAATAAACCGGTGATCACGCAGTTTTCTGGTCTTTCAACAGCGACTACCTCAATTTTGAGCGTGTCAGCAAAAAATTTATCAATGCCTTTAATGTTTGCAATACCGCCAATTAAATAAATGCCATTTTTATAGATTTCATCTAAAGTTTCTGGAGGGGCAATTTCGATTACTTCTTTAATTGCATCGAGTATGGTATTAAAAGATGGGATGAGAGCTTCTTTGATATCATAGCTTTTAATCTTGACCGATTTAGGCAAGCCATTTTCTAAAGATTTTCCACGAACAAGATAAGTTTTTTCCTCCTGAGTAAAATTAAGGAGAGTTTTTAATAAAAGCTCCAGGCTATTTTCACCGAGGATAATTCCATATTTAAGGTAAAGATAATTACTTATTTGTTGTAAAAAATATCCTCCGCCTACTTTTAAAATTCGATCAACGACCACGCCGCCGCCACTGATAACAGAGATTTCAGTCAGTCCAAATCCAATATCAACAAGAATAAATGGTGAATGAACAAATAAATCATTTTTGATAAAGACCGAGGCGGCGATTGGGCTTTCTAATAAAAATATTTGACTAAAGCCAACTTTGTTTAATAATTCTTCCAAAGCTTTTCTCTCTATTTCTGTGGCATTACGGGTGATTGAAGCAATAATTTTCATCGGTGGTCGAAAAAAAAACTTTTTTTTAAGATAAGATGAAAGATATTTATTGATAATTTCATTTAAAAAAAATACCGAAGCATCGAAGTCACTGATAACTCCAAAAACGATAGGTTTAATCACCTTAATAAATTCTGGTGTTTTTCCAATGATTGATTTTGCTTCTTCGCCAAAAGAGAGATAATTCTTGGTTTTGAGATTGTAGCTTAAACAGGATGGTTCTCGGACGACGATACCTTTATTTTTTATTCCCAATCTCGTTATTGACGAGCCAAGGTCAAGACAAAACGTGAGTTCGTCAAAATATTCAATTGTTTTTTGGCTGATATTTTTTATAAAATTAGTAATCATGAATGTCATAAACAAAATAATTAATTCACTTTTTTATCTTCTTTTTTTGACTACTCCTTTAATCGTTTATCCTTACACTTCTGAACTCTTTGAATTTAATAAAATGATTTTTATTTATTTGATAACAACTCTTATCCTTTTCTTTTGGTTACTGAAAATGATTCTTCTTAAAAAAATTATATTAAAAAAAACACCTTTTGACTGGGTAATCTTTTTATTTTTTTTCTCTCAAATTCTTTCCACTGTTTTTTCGATTGATCGCCACACCTCTTTTTTTGGATATTACGGCAGATTTAATGGCGGTTTATTGTCACTGATAGCTTATTTGATTCTTTATTATGCTGCCGTTTGTAATTTAAATAAAAAATCGCTTGAAAAACTCTTAAAGATATCTTTTGCCTCAGCCATTTTAACAGTTTTAATTGGTATCCCTGGTAAATTTAACCATGATATACTTTGCTTGATTTTAACCAATCAATTTAGTAACGATTGTTGGACGTCGCAATTTAAACCAGCAGAAAGAATGTTTTCTACTCTTGGGCAGCCTAATTGGCTGGGTGCTTTTCTTTCGGTCAACTTTTTTATTGGGCTTTATTGGTATTTGAGAAGATCGCACAAGGACAATAAATTAGTTTTGTTTTTCAATTTTTTTGCTTTAATTCTTATTTTCCTCGGTCTCTTATTTTCTCGCTCTCGGTCAGCTATTTTAGCTACTGTTATTTGTCTTTTGTTTTTTATTAGTTGTTCATTTGTTTTATTAAATCAATTTAGATCACTCAAAAAGAAGGTCGTTTATCTTATTTTAAGTATCTTTCTCTCGATGGTTATCTTTAAAACCGGCATCAGTCAGATTGACCGATTGGTTAATTTCAATATTAATGTTTTCAAGCGATCGAATGACATGATTAAAGAAAATAAAACTCATCAAAAAGTTTCCCCAATTCTGGTGACGGAGTCATTTGAAATTAGAAAAATAGTTTGGAAAGGAGCAATAGAATTAGCCAAAAGATATCCTTTCTTTGGGAGTGGCCTTGAGACTTTTGGTTATGCTTATTATTTTGTGAGACCGAAAGAGCATAATTTGACTTCCGAATGGGATTATCTTTATAATCGAGCTCATAATGAGTATCTAAACTATGCAGCAACAACTGGGTTTTTCGGTTTAGCTTCTTACCTCTTACTAATTGTTACCATAATAATCAGTTTTATTAAAAAGTTATTGATAATCAAAAATTCTTATAAGAAATTTGATCTCAATAAAAATTTATCCGAAGGACTTCTTTTTCTCTCTATTTTTTTATCCTTTTTATCAATCCTCATTACCAATTTTTTTGGTTTCTCAACGACAATAATTAGTCTATTTTTTTATTTAATCATCGCTTTTTTAACTATTTTATCACTCTCAACCTCTGAAGAAAATCAAGAAAAATTTATTGTTAAAGATAAAACTGATAAGATAAGAGGAGGGCAAATTTTATTGATTCTTTTAAATACTTTGGTTTCTGCGTTCTTTATTTTATCTATTGCGAGGTACTGGTTGGCTGATCGTTATTATAGTCAAGCCGAAATTTATGCTCAGAACGATTATTACCCAAAAGCGATAGAATTAATAAATACCGCTTTGAAACTGAAATACGAACATGTTTATCAAGACAAGCTTTCTGGATATTTAGCGCGACTGTCGGTTTTTATTTCTTATCAGAAAGACAATCAGAAAATGATTGAGGTGATTAAATTATCAAAATCGGTGAATGATCAAACGCTCAAGGCCTCGCCAAAAAATATCTTATATTGGCGAACAAAAGCAAAAAATCACTATCTCTTTTACCAAGCGACTTTAGATGATAGGGAGATAAAAAAAGGAATTGAAGCCTTAAAATACGCTATGTATTTGGCGCCAAGTGATCCTAAAAATCCTTATAATTTGGCTATTTTTCATGGCAGCTTATACGAATCTCAAAAAAATAAAGAAAAAAAAGAACAATTAAAAAGATTAATTTTATTTTATCTTGATCAATCAATCGCTCTAAAACCTAATTATCGAGAGGCTTTATTTTTTAAAGGTCAATTTTTAAGCCGGATTGGAAAAAAAGATGAAGCAAGAGCAACATTTGAAATTATCCTTAAAAGAATCAATCCTTTTGATCAAGAAGTAATCGAGGAATTAAAAAAAATTTAGTTTTATGGATTAACGTTTGGGCTAGAAACACCCCAAAAACAACTCATTGTTCCTCCGCTCTTTTTTTTGCATTGGGTTGAACAGGTGATTGTTGGACTTCCGGATAACGAATCATAAGGTAAGATTTGTTGATTATTTTCTAAACAAGCATACAAGCGATATTCTCTTCCGTTTGATTGATATTCGTACGATTTTCCGGCTACGGGATCATTAGGGATTTTTTGCATATAGGTTTTTTCCGGATTACAATCTGAGGCGATTCTTGTCTCACATAATGAAGAATTATTTGAAGCAAAAATATTAAATGTGGGATATTTTTTTTTATCTTCATAATACATTTCAAGCGCTCTTTGGATCTGCTCCAAATCAGCTTTTCTCCTAGCATCACGGCCTTTTTTTAAAGAAGTGATGAAATTACCTGCTAATGACGCTGATAATACGCCAAGCATTGAAATAATAATCATTAATTCTATTAGGGTAAAGGATTTTTTCATCTTATTTATAATATATAAGAATTATTATTTTAATACAAGATTTTAAATTAAAAATGAAATTAAAAATTAAAGAATTTATTAAAAGCGAATTTTTTTTTTGGATATTATTTAGTTTTTTATCTTTGTATTTTTTTCTTCATTACTGGAAGAATCAATTAACTTTAAATTATATTGATTATGGCGAAGGAAGTTATATTTATGAATCTTTACTTTTTAGTCAAGGAAAGATTCCTTATCGAGATTATTTTCTTCCTCAACCACCAGTGGTTTATTTGATTGGTAGCTTGATCTTCAAATTTTTCCACTCATTGATTTTTTTTAAATATTTTTCTTTTTTTCTACTTTTCCTCACTAATTTTTTATTATCAATTTTGTTAAGAAAATATTTTAAAAGCAACCTTCTCCCTTTATGTTCCATCTTTTCTTCTTTTATTTTTACTTTAACTATCATTTGGTGGTCGACTTATACCGCAGAGCCTTTTTTAAGATTTTTTTTAATTTTATCGGTCTTTTTTCTTTTTCCGATGAAAAGAAAAAAATCAGTGGAAATCAATTCCTTTTTTTTATCTTTAATCTTCGTAATAATGTTTTTTACCAAATACAACTCTTTGATTTACATAATTTCAGTTCTTGCTTTTATCTTCTTTACTAACAGAGATTATTTTAAACCGTTGCTACTAAAATTTATCGTTTTTTTCCTTATTTTCTTGATTATTTTTTATCATTTTTTTGGGGAGGAATTCATTATTTATACTATGTGGTATCGAAAAATTCTACCTTTTAAAGAATCAAAAATTATTTTTTTAAATCTCAGTTTATATTTTTTAAAATTTTTCCCTTTTTACATTTTATCCCTATACCTTGGTTTAAAATTTTTACACAAAAAGAACTATCAAAAAGCTTTCTTTTTCCTGCTACCGATTTTTTGGCTTCCTAATATTATTGCTCATTTTTTTGAAGGTACATACTTGTATATCCTTTTTCCAATTGAAATTATAATCACCTTAGGATTTTTTTATCTTGCCTTTAATTTTAAGAAGATCTTCCTTAAAAATAGATCTTTCTTTAATTTTCTTCTTGTTTTGTTATTTTTTTGGTCAACGCTGGTGTTAATTTATTATCTTCAAATTTTTCATCAAAATTATTTACATCGTTTTTTAGAACATGATATTAATTCGGTAAAAGAAATTAGAAATATTATTCAATCATCTAGTGGAAGCAATGAAAAAATCTTTGCCCCACCTTTTTTTCTCGTTTTGGCAGAAAGAGGAACTATCTCCAACTTTCATGATCCATTTTTTTTATTTAATTATCTTGATAGAAAAGAAAATTTCTCTCCAATTTTTAACAAAGCAATTGATGAGATAAGATTGAATAGACCGAGGGTAATTGTTGCTGATTGGCGAATAAAATCTGTTTTGTCCATAATTGATAATAATTATTTAAAAGACTACAAAAAGATAAAGATGATTCAATTTCTTAATAATGGATCAGAGATGGTAGAAATTTATTTGAGACAAAAATAATTTTTGTTAAGATGTTTTTGTTGGCAGAGATTACTTTTTTGAAAATAATCTTTAAGTAATTGAGCAAAGTACGAATAACTATCACTAGGATAAATTCTAACCACACCGGTAAGGAATTCGTTTAGCTTGTTGATTAATTTGTTGTCTGCAAGAAATAGAACAAAGGAAAACATTTTTTCTTGATAATATTCAGATAATGATTTGTAAAATAAAATTTCCTCAAGATTGTTGTTTAGTATTATCAATTTTTTATTTTTTAACCAAAATTCGAAATTAATTTTAATAATTTGACCCATATCTTTTTTAAATTTCTCTTTTGAATCATAATATCGCCAAACCAAACCATAAGGAGCATATAGTCCTAAATTATAAGTCGATTCAGTATAGATTGGAAGAGAGTTTTTTTTTAAAAAAAATTTTAAGTCTCCATTAAGGGGAATAATAAGCTGGGGATATCTTTTTTTAACTTTTTCTAAATAATATTGTCGTCGAAACATCGCCGGAAACAGTAATACTACTTTTTTAAACTTGGGAGATTGTTTTAGATAATAAAAATATGAAAAAGGAAAATAGGTTAAATCAGACTTGAGCATTAGAATTGAGTTTTTTTTTAAGGGAAAGATGATGTCATAGGCTAGTTGATGATATTGATCAGCATTTTTTAATTCCTTTATTATCTTATAAGATTTAAGAAAGTTTGATATAAGCAATAAAGTAATAAATAAATATAGAAATATAGAGGAAATTTTTTTATGAAATCTATTCTTGAACAAATTTATGACATAATTTAAACCAAAAGTAAAAGGAAAAATTAAAAGTAAATAAAAAGCAATTAAATATCTTTCGAAAGTTGCCAGTGAAAAACTATAAGAAAGATTAAAATTCGTGATGTACAAAAAAATAACATATAAAAAAAACGAAAAAAGAAAATAATTTTTGAAAAAAGAATATTTCTTATTATTTTTTATTAGAAGATAAAAGCCAACAATGATTAATAACGCCCCCGTAGGTAAAAAATCTCCAACCACCATTAAAAAAGTCGAGACCAAAGAGGCAATTTGGTTAATAAAATTAGGAATAGAACCAAAATAGGCTTGTAAAGTACCATAAGAAGAACGCGTAATGAGTCTCATTAGGCCATCAATTGTTTTGGCGTTTTCCCAATCAATAGGTGGGTTAAGATATAGGCTCGATAGAAAGGGATAAAGATAAAAGAAAGCGCTTATAAAAGGGATAAATAACATATAATTCGTAAAAAATTTTCTATTGAGAATAAAAAAGGGAATAGCAAATAAAATAAATGAGTGGTGATGTGCGATTCCTAAAGCAATAAAAAAATAAAATAAATAAAGAATTTTTCTTTTCTTATTCTGATTAAATTTTAAACCTAAATAAATTATTCCTGAAATTATTAAATTGTTTAAGGCAAATACTTCTGGAACAATTGAATAAAGCCAAACTAAATAAATAAAAGAAAAGTAAGAAATTGAAACCATAGCAATATTTTTATTAATCTTTAGCTCTTTGGTTAATATCAGATAGATAAAGTAAACTGAAGTAATTTGGGAAAAAATTGAGATCAGATTAGCAACGGTTATTGGATTGATAAAAAATAAAATTTTAGTTGAAATTACCAGTAGAAAAGAGTATAACGGGTAGCCTGGTGGATGAGGGATGCTAAAGGAAGATTGAGCGACAAGAAATTCGGGCGAATCTCCGCCAAAAAGATACCGTGATTGGGTCAAATTATAAATTAAAAAAAAAATTAAAAACAGGACTTTGACCATTTAGAAATTATACTTTAAAGAATACTAAAAAGTAGAATTTAATTTAGAGGACACACCAATAACATGAAAATGCAGAAGAATTTGTTGGACCACAAACAGCATCTCCTCTACCTACTTCAATTCCATTAGCATTATATTTAGTATTTGGATCAGTTCTAAAGGATTTAGATTCGGGTCTAAAGCAAACAGTGACACTCTCTCGAGTCCCAATGACAGTAATTTTTCTTAAGCGATCACCGGCTAATGTTGAAAAATCAGCTTTTAACTCTCCCGCATTAACAACATTATATAGGCCAACAGCGCTATAACCACTTGAAAGGTCAATTGGTCCAATTGAAGCAGATGGATCCCAAGGCATTCTATTGCCTGCCACTGCATAATATCTTATAATAGCATTGTGAACTTCAGAGACGGTATTTCTTATACCGGTATCAGTCCCTTTTTTTAATTGTTCAAATGGATCTAAAGCAGCCAGTAAACCAACTGCTAGAGCTCCAAGAAGGGCAATGACGATTAAAAGTTCAATAAGAGTAAAACCTTTTTTCATCATTTTATAAATAAATTTAATATAAGAAAGAAAAAAATTATTGTCAAGAGGTATTTAAAAGTTAAATTATTTCTTCTTTTTTCTTTCTTACAAACGCAATCCATTCTTCAATAACTTCAAAAATTAATTTAAACGGAGATTCAATAATGAAATCAAAAATAAAAATAAAGAAATTAAGCCGAGCGACTTCCCTACTCAAGAAATTACCCAAAGAGAGAATCGGCATAAAGAAAAAATCAATGACTGGGGCAAAAATGCTTTCTTTTTCTTCCAATTTATATTCATTAACAACTTGTTTTATTCGGTAAGAGAAAAAAGTTACTAACGAGACAAAAAAAACAAAGATGATTTTTGAGATTAAATTAAAATTTAAAATTGTTAAAATTTCGTTAATTAAATCTAAAGTTATCAAAAAGGTTAAACTATAAAAAATTGTAAAACCAAAAAATAACACCGGTTTTTTTGCTTTAACTTTACTTTTAATAATGAACGTTTTTTTGGAATAGTCCGAATCTTTACTGATAATATCAATAATTCTTTCATATATTTTTTGGGTATTTTTTTGACCTGGAAGTTTAAAAAATAGCAGGATAAGGAGCATCAATATCGGAGGAAATACAGTATTGATAAGAATTGAAGTAACATTAACTTCTCCATAAAGATATTGAGACAAAGGAAGCTCAAGTATTAAGGCAAAAACCATTTTAGTCAAAAAAATATAGATAAAACTTCGTATCGCTAAATTTATTAGTCGAGAGTGAATACCTTGATATTTTTTTCGACAGAGAAACTCAACTTCTTCTTCAAGCTTTTCCTTGTTCTCAAGAAGTGTTTCAATTTCATTCATTTTTTCATCAACAAGACTGAATAAGATTAAAAATGGAGGGAGTTGTTTTTTTAAATAACGAGATATTTTGTTAACATATTGATTATTGAGAATTTGGTTTATCTTATCAACAATTTTGTTAAGTTTTTGGCCAAATTTTTTTAATTCATCTTTGTCAAAGTCGCCAATATTTTTATAAAAATTAATAAAAAGATGATATCTTTGATAGGCTTTATCACTTCGGCGAAAAACTCTTTCAATGGCGGCTAACAAACATAAATCCCTTACCTCTGGCTTTAAATTTTCAATTGTAATTTTTTGGCAAAGAATTTGAAATAAGTAATAGCTAAAATAAGCCATTTTTTGAGATTTTACCGGACTTAATTTTTCTTCGATTTCAGCGGTAATAATATGAAGAAGAAACTCCTCGCAGGCTAATTTTTCCTTACCGGAAAGACCAATCAATATTTCTTTTCTTAAATAGATGAAATTATCAATAATTTTTTGAACAAGAAGGCTGTCTTCGTAACCTAGTTCATCATGATTGAAATATCTTGCCCACAACAATTCACGGATAAGATTTTCCCCTTCATATTCGCCATCTGGATTAATCATCAAACGCCTTTTTAAGATTCTTTCAATCGCCGCTCGACGGATGAGGTGATCTTCTCGGTATTCGATTGCATTTCTTATTTTTTCATATAGAAGAGCAAAAAAAGAGACTGTTTGTGAAACATTAATTCTGCTGGCTTCATCGGGTTTAATTTTTTGCTTGATAGATTTGATTGATTGAACGAGGTATCCAAAATAAGGAGAAATTATTATTTTCTGATTAGAAGGATTATCAGCCATAAAGAAATTATAGCATAGCACTAATCTAAAGTTAAGCCTTGATCGATAAGGATTTTTTTAATTTCAAGTAGTTTTTTCCCAAGTAAGTTTTCATTATTGGCTTCAACATTTAGTCTGACTAGCGGTTCGGTATTTGAACCTCGAAGGTTAAACCGCCAATCTTTATTTTCAATTGTTAATCCATCAATCTCAATGATTTTTTTATTTTGGTATAAGCTTTTGATTTTTTTAAACAAGTTAACCAGAGGTAGATTTTGAGGTAGATGATAATTAATTTCACCTGATTCATATGAGCTTTGAACTTTTTTCACTAGTTGCGAAAGAGGAGCATTTTTTTTAGAAATTAAATCCAAAAGAGTGATGATTACTCTGATGGTCGATTCTGCACCACCAGTTTCTTTAAAGTAATAATGACCAGAGGATTCACCACAAAAAAAGACATTATTTTCATTCATTTTTTTCGTTATTAGAGCGTGACCAACAGGTGATAAGATAAAAATTCCTCGATATTTCTCAACAATATTTTTAAGATTATTGGTATAACGAACATCGGTCATGATAGAGCTATTAGGATAATGGACTAAAATCTCTTTGGCGATCAGTGATGAGATTAAACTTGAGGGTATAATTTGACCTTTTTCATCAACAAAAAAAACACGATCTGCATCACCATCGGTAGCGATTCCTAGATCAGCTCGTTTCTCTATCACATTCTTTTGAAGATCTTTTAAAGTTTCGAACTTTAATGGATTGGCTTCATGGGAAGGCATTCTTCCATCAAGTTGATAATTAAGTTTAATAACTTCGACTTTCAGTCTTTTCCAAAGTTCTTCAAACATTAAAATACCCATGGTATTGGCTGGATCGACAACAATTTTTAATTTTTTAATATTTGGATTAACCAACTCGAAGGCAAAATCAAATTCCTTTTTGAGGGCATCCTTAATTTTGTATAAATTGCCTTTTTTTGTTTTTTTTAATTCGATTCTATCACTCAAAACAAGATTTTTTACCTCTTCCATCCCCATTTCTTTAGAAGCTTTATAAATTTTTCCTTGATGACAATAAAAAAATTTTATCCCATTCCATTCGGGCGGATTGTGTGAGGCTGAAATTTGAATGCCAACATCTAACTGATTGACAATCGTCGAAAAATAAACTGTAGGTGTTGGCACCATTCCAAACGAGTAAACGTTGCCGCCCATTTCTAGGAGAGAATTAATTGATTGATCGTAAAGTTTGAATGATGATAATCTCATGTCGTAGCCTATTCCCACCTTCAAGACCTCTTTTTTTAATTTATGAGAAAAATAAAAGTAGATTGTTTTAATAATTTTTTTGATTACTTGTTCATTAATATCTATTGGATAAATTCCACGAATGTCATAGGCTTTAAAAATATTGGGATTAATTTTCATACTTTTAAATCATAAATAAAAAGCGACAAAAATGTCAAGTGATTCTTTTACTGAGTAGGGCGAGGATGATGTTTTTTGAGATTTTTCGATATTTAATAGGCCCTGATATGACTTTATTAATTTTTCTAATGGCCAATAATGGCTTTGTGTTTCTATTTTTTTTCTATACCATGTGTTTTTAGTCTTAATATTCCCTTTTGATTTTACAATTAATAACTCCCTCACCCTTTTTGTTAAAAGATAAAAAAAAATATTTTCGTTTTTTTTGTCGATTATTTTGCTCATGAGTTCTAAAAGTTTATTTTTATTTTTCGGTATAAAATTATCAAGCAACATAAAAATATCTTCTGTTATTTTAAATTCGATTATGGGAAAGTTATTAAAATATTTGAGATCGTATTTACTTTTCTCCTCAAAAATTAAAAGAGCAAAGTTTTTATTTTTATTGATTTCCTCAAGTTTTTTCATTAGTTTTTTGGATTTTGATAGTTTGCTATAGACAAAATTACTACAATAAATTTTTTTTGATTCAAAAAGAGAAAGATCGGTGTCGTTTAAATCGATAATCGTTTCTGGGGCAAGCTCAATGATGTCGTAGTTTTTTGACCGATATTGATTTTTTAATTGCTGAAAATAATTTCTTGATGAAATGACATCTTCGCCGCAAATTATTTTAATCATAAAAAAACCTTGTAATTTTTATCAATTAATGATATTATATAAAAATGGCACCATTACCAAAAAGGAAGCACTCAACACAAAGAAAGGGTAAAAGGATCAAAACAAGAACTGTTTTCCTACCTCAATTAACTTCTTGTAAACATTGCGGTAAACAAAAATTACCCCATCGTTTATGTCAATTTTGTCAAAAATAATTTATGGATAGACGACACCTTCGTCGAAGGAAAATTGTCCAAATCCTTTATTCTTATGAGATGCAAAAAAATAACCTTTTAGTAGAAAAAGATGAATTTGTTATAAAAATTCTTGAAAAAAAGGACGAGATCGATCAAATAATTAGTCATTATGCAACAAAATTTCCTATTGATAAAATTCCTAAGGTTGATTTCTCAATCCTGAGATTGGCGATCTATGAATTGGTTTATGAGAAAAAAAATTCATATAAAGTGATTATTGACGAGGCTGTTGAATTGGCGAAAGAGTTTGGTAGTCAAAAATCTTACTCGTTTATCAATGGTGTTTTAGGGAGTGTTGTCAAAAATCTCAGTCATGAAAGGCTATTTTAAGCAAATTGTTCGATTAGAAAAGAAAATTGGCTTAATATTTAAAGATAAAAAAATTGTTTTAAATGCATTCGTTCATCGTTCATTTCTCAATGAACATAAAGATTTTCCTCTTCCCTCGAATGAAAAAATGGAATTTCTTGGCGATAGTATTTTATCTTTAGCCTGTTCCCTTTTTCTTTTCCAAAATTTTCAATCCTATTCTGAAGGTGAATATACAGAGATAAAAGCTGCGTTAGTGAAGACAGAGACACTCGCTAAAATCGCTAAAAAATTAGATTTAGATGAATATCTCTTGTTATCAAAAGGTCAAGAGAAAAACGAAGGTCGAAATAACATTAATATTTTAGCTGGTTGCTTTGAAGCATTTATTTGTGCCATATTTTTAAATTTTGATTTTCAAAACGTTTACGACTTTCTAACACGAGCTTTTTTTGAAAAAGAAGTAGCTTATATCATAAAAAATAATTTGTACTCCTCGGCAAAAACAAAATTACAAGAGCAAACCCAAAAGAGATATAGTGCAACCCCTGTGTATCAAGTGGTTGAAGAAAAAGGTCCACCACACAATAAGACATTTAAAATTAATGTTTTTTTAGGAAAGAAAAATATTGGTACTGGGCTTGGTAAGTCTAAAAAAGAAGCTGAAGAAAACGCTGCCAAAAAAGCGCTAGATTTTTTAAAAAATAATAGTATAATTTAACTATGGTAGTAGCACTAAGATTGATGAGATTGGGTAAAAAAAATCGACCATTTTATCGAATTGTGGCTATAGAAAAGACAAAAAAAAGAAATGGTAAATATCTTGAAAAGATAGGAACATATGACCCATTTGAAGAAAGTCCGGTTAGAATTGATGATCAAAAATTCAAATTTTGGATTAACAAAGGAGCTCAAATCTCAAAAGGTTTAAGGAGAATTCTCAAAAGGCAAAAGCCTATTCATTAATGGCTTCAAAAGGATCTTCTCTGGCTGAAATTTCGATTTCTTTATTTGGATCTAATTGACTTTTTATAATTTTTGTTTTTGATAATATTTCTAAAATTAATCCATTATCGTTATCATTTATTGTATTTAACGTAAGATTATTAACATAATTTTTTTGACTATAGAAGGTAAGGTAAAGTTTTTTTTCAGCAGTTGAAGTCTGATTTAAATTTTCAGGGGAATAATCTATTTTATCAATTGTGATTAAACGACCGCTATTAAAGCGATATTTTTTTAAAAATTCTAAAAAAGTATCCATATTGCCTATCCCAGTAATCGTTAACGAAACTGTTTTTCTGTTCCCATCGATAGGACCGAGATCATAGTTGATAATAATAAATCCTGTTTCATGGCTGAGATTTTCTAAGGCAGCAGTAATTGAAAAAAAATCTTCAGTATTTGGGATGAGGGAGTTCAGATATTGATTTATTAATTCAATATTAATGTTGCGATTTTTTAAATTTTTGGTGTACTCAATTAATGATTTTCTTTTTTCTAGTGATTTAATTTTATCTTCTAAAATTAACTTTTGTTTATTAAATTGATCGATTTTCTGAATATAAAAAAAAATTATAAAAAAAATCAAAAGAATATTTATGAAAAAAATCAGTAAAAAAGAGGAGTTTTTTTGCAGTTGTTTTATTAAAAAATAATTAATTTTCATTATCTATTTTTTTAAATTGACCAACAAAACTTATTTTATAAGAATTGGATGTATTCAGCAATGATGGTGACTCAACCAAGAATGATTCCAATTTTAGATTAACAAAATTATTCAAAAAGGGTTCTTCCTCCACATAATCAAGAAATTCGATTAAATGGTTGGTATTATTAAAAGTTAATGTAAAATTGACCTTTTTGTTTTGATCAATTTTCAAAGATTCGATAGTTGGTGGATTGGTTGAAATTTTTAGGGAGTCATTTATTAGATTATAATACGGATAAAAATTAACATCATTATTTAAGTTTTCTTTTAATTGATTAAACAAATTATTAAATTTTTTAAAATTTTCTTCAACGGGCAAATTATTTTTTATAAATGTTTGTAAATTTTGTTCTTGTTGGATTAATACGTCTACCTGATTTTTCTTATAAGTAATAATGAGTAAAGATGTAATTAACAAAACGAAGAATAATCCAGTCGAAAAGAAGACAATTTTTCTAAACAGTAAAAAATATTTTTGATAAAGAAGATAATTTTTATGATGTGATAAAAGATTTATTTTTTTTATCTTCATAGTTCATAGTGAGCTAAATTAAAGATAAATTCTTCGGGATGATTGATCAAGGGTTGGGTTTTAATCGGAAATGGAATAAAATGATACGGTCTTAATCGAGATAAGTATGTCTCAAAATTTTTAATTTTTCCACTCTGATTAATTAAGTAGATTTTGTTAATCGAAGAAAATTCATATTTTTTTTTAATCGTGTATATGAAGATATCGATGTTTTTCATCAATTCATCGAATACCGGTAAAAAAATTTTTTCAAAGTCGACAGACGCTTTCTCGGAAAGACCGATATTAATTAGTGTTTCATAAGCTTTTTGATCATTAAAATTAAAATTAAGATTTAATTCCTTTAGGAATAGATTGAGACCAACTTTAACTTTGTATAAATCAACAATTAGTTTCAGTTCCGGATGATAAAAGTAAAAAAAACTTGATATAAAGCCAAAATTAAAAAAAATACAAGGCTCTTTTTCTAAAAAAAAGCGATCATTGTTGATCAATCGCACTAAAGCGCTAATCTCATTTTCTAATACTTCAGGAACCAGACCGGCGGCTTCGATAAAATGGGTTAAATATTCAATTAAATCGTAAGTAGAGGCAACAATTAAAATCTTCTTTTTATTTTGTTTTTTATCTTCTTTTAAAATAGCGAGATCAACAGCGACTTGATCAATTGAGATAGGGATGATTTGATCAGCTTGATATTTTACGGCTGATATCAATTCTTTTTCGGGTAAATATGGAAAATCGATGATCTCACTAAAAGTATATTCATCTGGGATAACTAATCGAACGTTATTAATATTAGAATTAATTTTTTTAACGGCCGCTTCAATAAGTTGTGCTTGATTAACAAGGATTTTTTCTGAAAAATTTAAAAAAAAAGGGGTGTCGTTGTTTGCTTCGTATAATTTATAGATTTTAAACGGATTTTTTTTATCAGCTAAATCTACAGAATATTCTGTCAGACGAAATAAATTTTCTGTTAAATGAAGAGATAATTCTGTGGTTTTCATTTTAATATTAAGTATTAAAAATAAATCATTGATAGTCAATAGCTTCTTAGTTTAACAAAAGTTGAATAAGTCATCTTAGCGTTTTCCTCAACCTGATTCTGATTATTGATACTGCAGTTAGTTTGATTTTGAGCAGTTTTATAGCAAATAGTAAACAGAATTCCAACAATCGGCGAAGAATAAGACTGGTTTTGATAACAAGTTAGGGTGAAATCACTAATAAAAGTTTTATCATTGTTTAAAGCAACGATACCGACGCTTGGAAGAGAAGAAGATGAGGCAATATAACCATCTGAGTTATCGCACGTTGTCCCGGAACTTGATTGGCAAAACCGAAAATATGTTCCTTGTTTATCAAGAAAATAATTATTAGCGGTGATATCTTGAATTGATAAACAATCGATAGGGCTAGGAGGAGGGTTATTGTGAATACTTACCGCTCGATTAATAATTAAATTTTTCATTGTGTTTAAAATATAATCACCCTGGCGTTTGACTTCAAGCGCACGGTAGATTTTTATTTGCTGTCTTAATAAAACGTAAAAAATATTAAATAAAATAGGAAGGGAAAGACCGATAACACCAATAACGATGAGCATCTCAATTATAGTAAAACCTTTCCCTTTCATTTTAATATTCCCAAATAGAAAAAATAGTATCGATTGGAACCGAAAAAATATTAATACCTTCTTGCCATCTGACGGTAACAGCAACTTTTATCTTGGTTACTGGATTATTGGTTAAATTGGTTAATGTTACCTCTCTTTTAAAGCGCCAATCTAAATTATAATCAGCGCAATTGCCTGAAGTTGGAAAACTGCTGTTAAGTGATAGACTGCTATTAAAACAATAAGTGATTCCAGTATTTGAGGATTTTGATACAAATTGATTCCAATCTTTCTCTTTTTGACCTCTTAACCATTCTAATAATTGTTGGCCATAATTGACAGCAACGAGTTTGTTTTCCTGTGTTTTTAAGTTTCTTAAAGAATAGGTGGTGATTGAGACGGCAGTGATATAAAGAAGAGAAAGAATGGTTAAAAAAACTAAAACTTCAACTAATGTAAATGATTCTTTATGGTTGGTTGTTATAGTCATATTTAATTATATTAAAGTCTTAACAAGAAGTTAAATTGTTGTCTAAATTTATTAAGCCAAATTTAGAGATATTGATAGAAATGCATTTATTAATATTACTGTTTTTAATGGTTATTGTAAAAGAGTTAGCGTTGTTACTGAAGTTTATCTCCGAGGCTAAGGGTTGAAACCAAATATAACCGTTGGTTGGAAGAGAAGTGAACGAAAAAGAAATTCGATATGGTTGAATGTCAAAATAGGGATTACACGTTGAACCGCAACAGAGTCTTAGAGAATATTGAGATTGATTATTTTGATTCTGAAAATAGACTTGATATCCCTTAAAATCATTACAAATTCTGTTTGATACATCTTGGGCGAAAGTTTTTCTTTTTGCTAATTCAAGAACGTTGACTAATTTTTTGGCCTCCTCTTTTAATTTTTGTTCTTGAGTTTGTCGATTGAATGAGGCTAAACTTAAACTAGTAAGAAGAATAACTATACTGACACTAATGATAATTTCAATTAACGTGAAAGATGAAATTTTAGCATAAAATTTTTTTCTATTTTTGTCCATAAGGTCCTAAACAATAGGTACAATTACTTCCGCATTGACCAACGATACAAGGAGTATTTGATGTTTCCAAATATGCTCCTAGAGTAAAATCGTTGGGTGAGATATTACAGTAGTAGAAGAATGTTGATTTTGGATCAGTGGGGATTTTTTGAAGATAAATATTTCCGGAAGTTAAATAAGTCAAAACATTAGAGCAATTACCGCTGTTTGAAGCGCTAATATAACGATTATTATTTGAGCGATACATTTCCAAAGCGGCTCTTATTTGTTCTAGATCGGCTTTTCTTTTGGCGTCGTGAGATTGTTTAGTGATTTGAGAGTAGGAAATAGCTGCTCCAGCAGCTAATAATCCAATAATAGTTGCGACCACTAAAATCTCGATTAAGGTAAAGCTTTTTTTCATATTTTATTGTTGATTGCTGACACAAGGTGTTGGCTCTGTTTCTGTTGTTGCGCAGATTCGATAACTTGTATTGGTACAGCCAGAACAAAGATAAGGATTATTTGTTTTTGGGTCAACAGGTACATTGGTAATGATTACCTGAGGAGGCGTAGGACAAGAAATAGTAGTAAACCTTCCCCCATTAGGGGTTGGGTATTGATAACCGCAGATTGAATAATACTGTTCTAAGGCATTTTGAATTGCTTTTAAATCATTTTTTCTTTTTGCATCGCGTGCTTTTTTTTGAGCAGTTGAATAAGAGGTAGCACCTAAACCAAGTAAGACAGCAATAATCCCAATGACCACGAGCATTTCAAGTAAAGTAAAACCTTTTTTTATTTTTTCCATAAATTATGGTTGATTAACTTGATAATATTTACCTGAAGGACAAATTTCACCACAACTAATAGTACTCGCTTCAGGATCAGCCTTATTTTCGATGCAAGCACATAAAGTATAAGTGAGATTATTATTATCAACTAAATAATAATATGGAGTTGGAGCAAGAGGATCGCATGGGATTTTAGCCATATAGACAGTTGTTCCTGAAGCTAGTTGACTGTTACATGTACCAAAACGATTACCGGCAGTGGCTGTAGGATAAGCTATTGGTGATTTGTCTTGTCGATACATCTCTAAAGCCTTCTGAATTTGTTTCAAATCAGATTTTCTTTGAGCATCTCTTGCTCTTTCCCTGGCGCCCATAAAATTAGGGACCAAAAGAGTGGATAACCCACCAATAATGGCCATCACCACTAGAAGTTCAATTAAAGTAAACGAATTTATAGAATCAAAACGATTCATTATTTTTGGCATTTCTATCTATCATAATTTCTTTTTTAATTAAAATCAAGTAGTTGTCTAGTGCTAGTTGGGGATTGATATTATTATTTTCAATTAAATTGATAAGATTGAGTCCTTCTTTAATAATTTCTGAGAGTAATGAGTAATCTCTATTGTTTTTTTGTTTGATTTTAAAAAAAAATTTCCTTGTTAGTTTAATTATTATTAAAAGTAAATAGATCGCTCTTTCTTTTGTGGTAACTTCAAAGAAAGAATTAGTAAAGTGAGAAGTCAAGTTTGGATCAAGCAAGATTTTTTCTACTTCTGCAACTTCTTTTTTTTGATATTCAAAATCAGGTTGTGATTTATTTAAGTAAATAACTCTAGTTCTTGAAATAATTGTTGGTAGTAATTTATTAAGATTTCTTACTGCTAAAAGAATTAGATTATTGGTTGCTTGTTCCTCCAGGGTTTTTAATAAGGCATTTTGAGCCTCAATATTTGCTTTATCAAAATCATAAAAAATTATCAAAGAAATTTCCTTTTTCACGTATTTGAAAATTTTTGTAATTTCTCTAATTTGATCAACAGTAATCCCTTTTTCTTTAAGTGGTTCGATTTTAGTAATATTAAAGAAATTAATATGAAATTTTTTTATTTCTTGATTGATATATTGATCAAGAGTAATTCTATTCTTAAAAATAATTAACTGCGGAATCATTCTAAAATTATATTGCATTTTTACGAGACTCAACATATATTTTATTTATGTTTAATATCGTACCACAAGCATTGCTTAATTATCTTGTTGAGAGAAAATTCATTTCCAAAGCTCAAGCTAACTTTTATGAAGTCGACTCTCTTAATACAAACGAACCAATAGTTTTATATCTGTTAAAGAAAGAAGTTGTTAGCAAACAAGTTTTATTAGATGCTATTAGTCAAATTTCAAAAATTTCAACAGTTGATATCCTTAATATACCTATCGATCCAGAATCTTTGAGTTTAATTCCCATCTCTCTTGCCCGTAAATATTCAATTTTTCCCTTTCAATTAAAAAAAGACACCAACGAGCTGTATATCGCCACCAGTGATCCATACGATCTTCATTTAAAAAATTTTTTAGAAAATAAGTCTGGTAAAAAAGTTATTTTCTTTTTTGCTTTTTTAGATGACATTGTGAAAGCTATTGAAAATAATTATATCCAATCAATCTCTAATGAAGTGATTGAAGCCTTGTCAGAGTCGTCAAACATTAAAAAGAAATCTCCATCTCCTGAAATGGCTGTAGTCAAAGAGGCACCGATAACGAAAATAGTAAATATTATCCTAGATTTTTCTATAAAAAGCCGAAGTTCTGATATTCATATCGAACCATCAGCTTATCGAACGAGAGTAAGATATCGAATCGATGGAATTCTTCATGAAAAATTGAGTTTGCCCAGAGAAATTCATGAGGCGCTCGTTTCAAGAATTAAAATTCTTTCCGGCATGAAGATTGATGAAAAAAGAATTTCCCAAGATGGTCGGTTTAGCTATCGATTTGGGGATGAAGAGATAGATTTGCGTGTTTCCACATTACCTACTGTTCATGGTGAAAAAATTGTTATGAGACTTTTAAAAAAGACAGGTGGTTTACCTTCGCTCTACGATCTAGGTTTGAGAGGAAGTCAGTTAAAAGATTTGGAAGAAGCGATTACAAAACCCTATGGTATTATTTTAGTCACCGGTCCAACTGGTTCTGGAAAGACAACTACCCTTTACTCCGTTTTATCAAAATTAAATAAACCTGGAGTTAATATTGTTACCCTTGAAGATCCGGTTGAGTATCAGATAGAAGGAATAAATCAGGTCCAAATCAACCCGCAAGCGGGATTAACTTTTGCCAATGGTTTAAGAGCATTTTTACGTCAGGATCCAAATATTATTCTTGTGGGAGAAATACGAGATAGAGAAACGACTCAGCTTGCTATCCAAGCAGCGTTGACCGGCCATTTAGTTTTTTCAACTCTTCATACTAACAATGCTTCAACAGCAATTCCTAGATTAATAGATCTTGGTGCGGAGCCTTTTTTGATTTCCTCAGTCCTCACTGCCAGTATTGCTCAAAGGATCGTTAGAAGAGTTTGTTCTCATTGCAAGATCAGTTTTCTCCCTGAATCAGAAGTGATAGAAAATATTAAAAAAATTCTTGGACCATTAATTTCTCAAGAGAAAGAGAGACAACTAAAATTGTACCGTGGAACTGGTTGTAGTGAGTGTAATAATACTGGTTATTTAGGTCGAATTGGAATTTTTGAAGTCTTGAAAATTACGCCTAAAATTAATAAATTAATTACTAAACAGGTGCCAGCGGCTGAAATTGAAAAACAAGCAATAGAAGAAGGATTTATCACCATGCTTCAAGATGGCTATTTAAAAGTTTTAGATGGCATAACTACAATTGAGGAAGTTTTAAGAGTGGCTGAAATTTAAGATTAATTACTATGACAATTTTTGATCTTTTTGATGAGGTGATTGCGAGAAATGCTTCTGATCTTCATCTGATTTATGATTATCATCCAACTGTGAGAATTAATAACCAGTTATTTTCCTTATCACAATATTCTAGGCTAAACGAAGAAACTTTAAAAAATTTAATTTTATCCATTTTAACTCCTGAGCAAAAAGAAAATCTATTCCTCAATAAAGATATTGATTTTGCTTACGAGTATCAGGGATATCGATTCAGAACTAATATTTATTTTAGTCGTGAAAAGATAGCAGCTGCTTTTCGCTTGATAAATAAAACGATTGGTGATTTAAAAGATCTCAATCTTCCTGAACATCTAAAATCAGTTACTAATTTTAATCAAGGATTAATTATCGTAACTGGTCCAACCGGGGAAGGCAAATCAACGACCATCGCCGCTCTTATTAATTTAATTAATCTTAATCAGTTTAAACATATAATTACGATTGAAGATCCGATCGAGTATTTATTTCCTAAGGGAAAGTCTATTATCTCTCAGCGTGAAGTCCATCAAGATACTTTATCATGGCGGGCAGCTTTACGATCAGCCCTTCGTGAGGATCCCGATGTTGTTCTTATTGGAGAGATGAGAGATTACGAAACGATCCAAGCGGTGTTGACAATAGCTGAAACAGGTCACTTAGTTTTTTCCTCTCTTCATACTGGATCAGCGCCTGAAGCGATCAATCGGATTATCGATGTTTTTCCTTCACATCAGCAAAATCAAGCGAAAACTCAACTAGCTATGGTTTTGCGGACAATCATTGCTCAGCGATTAATTCCTGTTTTTGATAGTTCTTATCGAATCCCTGCATTAGAAATTCTCCATAATAATCCTTCCGTCGCCTCAATCATTAGAGAAGGAAAAACACATCTTTTAGATAATGTTTTGGAAACATCTGAGGCTTCTGGGATGATTATTTTTGAAAAATACCTCTTAAGACTCTATAATGAAGGGTTGATCACCAAAGAAAATGCATATCTTTATGCCATTAGACCTGACGAAGTGAAAAAATTTATTAAATAAAAGATGAAATATCAAGTTAAAATCTCCAAAGACAGTAAAATTTTTACTCGAGTGATCGAATCGGAAAACGAAAAAACATTGATTAATTTTTTAAAAAATCAAGGTTATTTTATCATTGATATTAAATCGATAGACTTAAATAAAATTCCATTGTTTGCTAATTTCTTTGATAGAGTGACGTTTGACGATATCGTTAATTTTACTCGGCAATTGGCAATGATGCTTAATGCTGGGTTAACATTGATCGATGCTCTTAATATTTTAAAACAGCAAACTGTTAAAAAGAGTTATTTTAATTTACTTGAAGATATAGATAAAGAAATTAGAAGTGGAAATAGTTTCTATAACGCCTTAAAAAAACACAAAAATTATTTTTCTAACTTATATATTGCCTTAGTAAGATCCGGCGAAGCTTCAGGCAAGCTCAATGAGATTTTGCTTAAATTGGCAGATACCCTTGAAGGAGAAAAAGAATTCAAGAGCAAAATTAGTTCAGCTCTTATCTATCCAATTATTATTATCGTGGCGATGTTTGGGGTAATGTTTATCATGGTTGCTTTTGTTATTCCAAAGTTGCTAGGACTCTATAAAGATTTTAATATTGACCTTCCTTTTACAACGAAAATTCTTATTTTTATTTCTAACGTAACGGTTAAAATGTGGCCATTCATTTTAACAGTGATCTTTGGTTTACTCATTATTGGCCAGAGATTACTTAAAATTGAGCCAATACGCTATAAAATTGATGAAAAAATTTTAAAAGTACCAGTTTTTGGTCAGATTATTCAAAAAGCGGCTTTGGTTAATACGACAAGAACTTTATCAATCTTAATTAAAAGTGGTATTTCTATTTTGGATGGATTACAAATTGTTACTGATATTGTTGACAATCTTGTTTATAAAAAAGCATTTCTACGAATTTATAAGGAGGTAGAAAAAGGAATCACTCTAGGCAACGCTTTAAGTAATGCTGGTATCTTTCCTCCAATATTGATTCAAATGACAACAGTTGGTGAGGAAACCGGCCATTTAGATGAGACCTACGAAAAAATCTCTAGATATTTTGAGATGGAGTCTGAACTGGCATTAAAATCAGCCACCGCCCTGATTGAACCGGCGATTTTGGTGTTTCTTGGCATTGGAGTGGGCTTCTTAGTGATTTCAGTCATTACCCCAATTTATAATTTAACAACCTCCTTTAAATAATCTTAAATAAAATTCGCACGAGGACTGGCTAAAAGTTGATTATTTTATGCTAATATTTTTTTTATAATTTTTTGTCGACTTTTTTGTAAATTCTGATTACCGGATGGTCAAAAACCGTCCAAGTCTCCTCGGCTTCTTCATCAGGAAACTCCAGAAGTTTTTTTCCTAATAACTCGATTTTTGGAAAATTTGAAAAAGTTTTAATTAATTGGTATTGGCTTGAAAAAAGAAGATTCTGATAATAATTTTGTAAAAGAGGGTATTTTTTTAATATTTCTTTACACCTATTTTTATCGTAGCTGATGTCATTGGCATTAAAAATGCACGTATAATTATAGATTAATCTTCTTGAAGGGATAATGATATAATCTGCTTTTTTGAGATATTGTTCCAGGTCTACCTGAAGCAAACGATCATTATCAAGATCATAAAAATTAAATGCAACATAATCGAATTTTTTTCCATTAGTTTCATCGATTGTAAAGGGAACATCGACAACGTTAGCGGTTTCTGATAAAATAAAAGCATTATTTTCTAAGTGTTGAAAAATCCATTTAGAAGCTGTAATTCTTATATCCTCATTTTGATAAATTGAAAAAAATGTTATCCCGGGGAGAATTGAAACAAACAATAGTAAAAGGTATAAAAAATTAGATTTTATTTTCATCAAAAAAATTACCGAGAAAACTAACATTAAAGGAAAAATTGGTGCAAGAAAACGGGACCATTTTACATAAAGAAAAGCATTAATCAAAAAATAAGAAATGATACTCATCTTAAGAATTAGATTTTTCTTATCTTTCCATGAGGTAAGAATAAATCCCAGCAAAAACAAGATAAATAACGGCCAACCAAGTGAATATGGAAAAATTTTAAAAAATTGGAACATTATAGGGATACTCTTTTCAAATTGATAAGTATAAAAGACTTTTATTCTCCCAGTCGCTACAGCCGTTTCATAGTTAATTGATGATAAAAATTCGGCAGAGTTTAAAAAATTATGTGGTGAAGAAATGAAAAAAAATAATAAGGTATAAAGTAAGAAAATTAATTGGTTGACAAATCTTTCCTGCCATGTTTTTGACTTAAGAAAAAAAGTAATTAAAACAGTGATCAAGAATGTTAAACTACTAACTTTTGTTCCAAGAGACAAGCCTGACAACAATCCAAGAAAAAAGACATTTTTTCTGCTTAAGGGGCGATCTAACATCATTTTAAGACATAAATAGACGATGCCTGTATAAAAAAACATCAAAAGAGACTCGGTAGTGCCAAAGTGAGCGTATTGGATAAAAAAAGGGACAAAAATAAAAACAGACAAACTTAAAAGAAAACGCCAACTTTTTTCAGGATAAATCAATCTAAAAATATGCAGTAGGAGATAAAAATTTAAAATACTAGCCAACAAAGAGGTAATTCTTAGAGAAAGGACAGCCTCGGGGTAAGTAATTATTAAATCGGGATATTTTTTTATAAAGTGAATTAAATTTAGCCATATCAAGCTTAAATAAAGAGGTAATTGTCCGTAGGCATAAAAATGAGGTTGATAACAATTTTTCAACCAGAGGAAAAAATGATTGAAATTTAAGCCTGATGATAAATCATAAGGTGGACAGCGAAGATTTTGAAGGGCAACAGCCATATTTCTTTCATCCGGATGCATTGGCAGTGGTAGTCCCCAACTAATATTAGTAATTCTTGTTAAAATAAGACTGCTAAGAAGAAAAACCCAACAGATAAAAGATATTAATCTCTTGATTTTTTTGAATTTTTTCATATAATAATAATAAATTATAAGAGTTTTATATTTACTTTATATTTTATTGATATTTTAAAATTAATGAACACATACGAGTTAGTTCTTCTTCTTAGAAATAAAGAAGAAATCAATCAAATCAAAGATTTTCTAAATAAAAATAAAATTACTCTCAATAAAGTTGATGAATGGGGTGAAAAAGTTCTAGCATACAAAATTAAATCATTGAAAAAAGCATTTTACTATCTTCTTGATATTTCAATTGAAAATAAAAATACTTTAAACCTTAGGAAATGGTTAAACTATAATGATAAAGTTATTCGTTATTTATTATTAGTTAAAAAAAGGTAATTATGGCTAATCGATGTGTCAACAAAGTGATTTTAATTGGTAATTTAACTCGTGATCCTGAATTGCGATTTACCCCGGAAGGAGTGCCGGTTTGTACCTTTGGAGTTGCCACCAACCGGAGTTGGTTAACCAGTGATGGACAAAAAAAAGAAGAAGTCCAATATCATCGTATTGTTGCCTGGCAAAAGCTGGCTGAGCTATGCGCCAAACTTCTTACTAAGGGAAAAAAAGTTTATTTGGAAGGAAGGATTACCTACAGGACTTTTACGGGAAAGGATAATCAAGAGAGAATGGTTGCCGAAATCGTTCTTGAAGACTTTGTTAGTTGTGACAATCGAAATAAGAAGGGAGAGATGGCGATAGAAAATGAGACGAGTGAAAAATCAACGATAAATACGCAAGGTAATGAAAATAAAGAGAAAGAAAAAGATTCACCAGATCAATCTGAACCAAATTTAAGCACTGAATCTTTGACTAATCAAGAAGATGTTAACCCTGAAGATATACCATTTTGATCATTTTTAACTTGAAATTAAAATATGGATTGTTTTTTTTGCAAATTTAAAATTAATCCTAGTTTTAAAGAAATTGATAACTTGACTAAATTTTTATCCCCAAGAGGAAAAATTCTTGGTCGAAAAAAATCTGGACTGTGCGCTAAACATCAGCGAAGTTTATCGAAGCAAGTAAAATACGCTAGATTTTTAGCATTGATTCCTTATGTGTCTTATCATTCGCTAAAGATTAAAGAGTCTTAAATTGATAATGATTTTTTTATCTTTAACAATACTAATTTTATCTCTATCCTTTTTAATATTATTTAATTTTTACTTGATTTCTTTACTGATTTCAACCTTTTATGGCGCTCCTTTTGTTCCAACAGATAAAAAAAAGATTAAGAGTATTTTAGAGAAAGCGAGGTTAACAAAAAATAGTTATTTTTATGAATTGGGATGTGGAGATGGAAGAATTGTCAATTTCGCTGTTAAATACTATCAGGTCAAAGGAATTGGGATTGAAATTAATCCATTCTTCATTGTGGTTTTAAGATTCAAGTCTTGGTTTACTAAAAAAGATAATCCTCAATATTTGTTTAAGAATTTTTTTAACGTTAATTTACAAAAAGCCGATTATATTTATTGCTTTTTGCTTCCAAAACAGCTTTTTCTTTTAAGAAAAAAGTTTGAAAGGGAACTAAAAAAGGGGACAATTATTATTTCACATGGTTTTAAAATTCCTCGCTGGAATAAAAAAATCTATGACCAGATAGTTGACCAACGCTTCTCGACATATTTTTATCGATTTTAACTTGATCTTTTTTTAAAAATTTGATTAGAATAAAAGTATGAAAAAGAAATTATTTATTTTCCCCCTTTTTTTTATTGTATTGATCATCAATTTTTATATCGTTATGATCCTTAATATTCAAAATAAAAATCAGGATATGGTTCAAAAAATATTTTACGAAATAAATCATATTAACAATCAAAATAACTTTTCTGTGCTTCCTTCCTTGGATAAATCATCGGTTAATTTCGAAACAGAATTGGTTTTAGGCGATAGTCGGCTTGCCAACTTAAAATCATTTTTTAGAAAATATAATTCTCCACTTTATGACTATGCCGAAAAGATTATTGAGGTTTCCGATCGATATCATTTTGACTATCGATTGCTACCAGCAATCGCCATGCAAGAATCAAATTTGTGTTTAAAAATTCCTGAAAATTCTCATAATTGTTGGGGTTGGGGGATTTACGGAGACAAGGTAACAAAATTTAATTCATATGAGGAAGCGATTGAAGTTGTTGCTAAGGGAATTAAAGAAGAATACCTAGATAAGGGTTTAGTGACGGCTTCTCAGATAATGAAAAAGTATACTCCACCTTCGACTGGAAGCTGGGCAAAAGGAGTTAATTTATTTATAAGATTATTGGAATAATTTACTGAACTGATCGCGCTGCTTGTAGTTCTTGAGAAAGAGAATATTGGGTTCCCATTTTCTTTGAACGGGCTAAAAACAAAGAACCTCTTTTTTTCTTTCTTGTAACTAAAGCCTCAAGCCAGGTTTTTGATTCGGTGACTCTTTTTCTTAAATTTCTTAAAATTGAAATGATGATTTCTAGGAAATTAATAGTATAAACATTGGGTTTTTCATCTGTTGTGATAAACGTTAGATTCTCAATATCCTTCACTTCAGTTAATAAATTTTTTTGGGTCGCTTTGATCGCCTCAATCTCCTTTTTTATTACTTCTAATAACTCCTTAATTTTTCTTCTTATAACTTCTTGTTCGTAATAATGGTGGTAGTTAAAGATTGTATATTCCCTTCTTTGGGTAGTTGAAAGAGTAAAAGATTTTTCTTTGGAAGTTTGGTGCTCACCAGCAATATGCGATAATTTTACTTTCTCTAATTCGTTTAAATTTGTCTTTACTCTGTTATTTTGTTTTTGGAATTTTATTGAAAACATAGCTTATCTTACTATAGGTTAAGAAGAAAGTCAATAGTTTTTTGTTTTCGTAAAAGAGATACATAATAATAAAGGTTTTGTTTAACATTCTCTTTTTTCTTCTCATCTTTAATTTGATTTAACAACTCTTCTATTTCTTTATTTTCAACGGTAATTTTTTCTCTTTCAGCAATTTCGCCCAAGGCAAATTCTAATTTATAACTCTCAACAATCTCTTTTTTGTACTTTTCTTTTAATTGGTCAATAGTTAATCCTTTAGAATTAAGATAAGTTTCAATTGTTAATCCCAATTTTTGTAACTCATCAACTAGGTTGGCTAACTTTTTTTGAAGGTCATTTTGAATCAACAATTCAGGGATAGGGCAGTCAATTTCCTTAATAAGAATATTAAAGATTTCATTCAGTCTAGATATTTTTTTTTCTTCTGTTTCTGCCTCTGATTGATTTGCGTTACTCTCCTCTTTTCCTGGGACCCATATTTTAGATACTTTTTTATTTTTTTTATTATATTCCATTATCTTCTTTTTATAATTTTTTAAGTCGATCGATGGTAATTCCGCTAAAGTAATTTTAATTATCCAATCATCATCTTCTTTTGCCTTAATAAGGTCAATTTTTGGATTAGTAATGGGTTTTAAATTCTCTTTCTTGACAAGTTTATCATAAATTTCTGGTAGAACTTTTTGAAGGACTTTTTCATACACCCTGTTTTTATCAAGATATTTTTCGGCAATATTTTTGGGGACCCTTCCTTTCCTAAAACCTTTTACCTCCAAATCTTTTGTCATTTCGCTAAAAGCTTGTTCATATTCTTTTTTGAGAGTATTTTTGTCAATGAGAACCTCAATTTCAGTATTTTTATTTTCTAGGCGGTTAATTTTATAGGCTTTCATAAGTTTTAATTATAAAGATAAAATCTTATTTGTAAAGAGATATTCTAATCTTTTTTCTTCGTTGATAAAAATTTCTTTTAAAAATTTTACTCGTTGAGCCCAAGTAGAACTTTCTGAGTAGATGATCCCAATTTCATCCTCAGTCTTAGCGCCTTTATTGAGATAGTGTTCCCGAATTCCTTTTCCAACAGCTTCAATTGATTCGTTCCAATCTCGAAACATAACATAACCACCTCCCCAACCAAAAGGATTAAAGCTTTGGGGGTAAACAAAACGTCCAAAGGTTGATTCTAAACCGGCAATCGCTGGTAGTAAATAACAATCTAATTGGTACTTTTGGCAGACATATATGAATTGATTAACACTGCTGACTAAAGGTGATTGGTATTTAACAAAAACATTTTCAATAGCTTTAATCTTGATAAAAAAATGATTTTCAACGGTGATATTATTATCAGATTTAAGTTTAGCCGATGACTCACTCACAGTTTCGGCTTTCGCAAAATAAAACAAGGGTACAAAAAAAAGGAATATCAGAATTAGGATGACATTTTTTTTAAGAAATTGCCCCATAAAAAAAATCCTAAAGCTTATCCAATAGGATAAACCTTAGGATCTGGATATTATTATAGCAAATTAATATAGGTAAGTCAATATTATTAGCTACCAAATTTGAGGTTAAAGTCTAGATCTTATTTCTTTGTCATCCTATTCTCCGATTCAAAAAATTAAAATCTATTTAAGGCACTGAAACGAGTTCGGTACGACAGACTACTATTAATTACATCTTAATCTTATCTTACTCTGATCTCGATCCTAGCCTCGTTATGACGGGATGAAGTGGAGGGATCTTAAAGATTATTAAGATATTTATCGATTTCGTTTCGTTCCGCTCGGAATAATAGGAAAAAGGAATGTGGGATATTCGAAGTTGGTCTCAAACGTTTTGGCGGGGCCAACGGGACTTGAACCCGCAACCTCTGCCGTGACAGGGCAGCGCTCTAACCAATTGAGCTATGACCCCAACAGATAAAAAATTATAAATCCGAAGTACGAAATCCTAAACCTAAAAAAAACCCTTTGTTATTCTAAATCTTAAAACCAAACACCTCTATACTAAATATTTTATACCAATTACTTTGGGTGACTGAGGGGACTTGAACCCCCAACAACCTGCTCCACAGGCAGGTGCTCTCACCAATTGAGCTACAGTCACCAAGATATATAATTTTAACATAAAATTATAATGTTTATAGCGGTTTTAACGGTTATAATATAATATCAGCCCCTGTAGCTTAACGGATAAAGCACTGGTCTTCGGAACCAGTGATGGGGGTTCGATTCCCTCCAGGGGCACACAAACGGGCCTGTAGCTCAACTGGTAGAGCAGCGCCCTCTTAAGGCGTCGGTTGGGAGTTCGAGTCTCCCCAGGCTCACTTTTTTATGAAAAAAAAGTTTCTCTCTTTGGCCTTAGGTTGTCGAGTCAATCAGGCAGAAAAAGAACTTTTGGATTATCAGCTAATTAAAAGTGGTTGGGAAAAATCAGAAGATAATCCAGAGATTATCGTCGTTAATACCTGTACGGTGACTCATAAAGCAGATCGCGAAAGTCGCCAACTCATATATCAATTAAAAAAAAATTTTCCGAAATCTAAAGTAGTAATTACCGGCTGTGCGGCGACTTATTGGTTAAAAAATAATATTAGTCATAAGCTCCCGATAGATTTAATCGTTGACAATCAAAATAAAGATCTCCTTTTCAAGAGAATCAATCAGTTGGTGGGAATTAGAAAAACCAGTGATTTATTTTTAAGCGATAGTTTTATTTCTGATAAATATCTTTCATCAAAAAGGTTGCTTCTTAAAATTCAAGATGGGTGTCATCGCTTCTGTTCTTTTTGTATTGTTCCCTATCTTCGTGGACTTCCAAGATCAATTCCAGAAGAACAAATTGTTGACAAAATTAACTTTTATCAAAATAATTTTTCCATTAAAGAAGTTATTTTAACAGCTATTAATACTGAGGCTTATGGTTATGATAATGGAAAAAGCTTAAATTCATTAGTGATCTCAATTTTGAATCAAACTAAAATTCCAAGAATTAGCTTTGGTTCCATTCATCCGTGGTCTTTTAATAGTAGTTTTCTGCAGGTTTTAAAGGTAATAAAAGATACTAATCGATTTGTTTATTTTTTTCATATTCCCATGCAATCAGGTTCGAATGAGATCTTAAAGTTAATGAAAAGGGGTTATACTACCAGCGAATATGAAGAGATTGTGAATCAGATCAAAAGAATTTATCCCTATGCCTTTATCGCCACCGATGTCATTGTCGGTTTTTTAGGAGAAAGTGATGAAAAATTTGAAGAAACTTATCAATTTTTAAAGAAAATTCCAGTCGATCGTTTCCATGTTTTTCGCTATTCAAAAAGAGAAAAAACGGCTGCCTATTATCTTGAAAAACATATTCCCCCAATCACTGAAAAAGTGAAAAAAAATCGGGCACAAGTTTTAAGAGATCTTTCTCAACAAAAATTTACTTTATTTAAAGAAAAAATGGTCAATCAGAATGACTTAGCGTTAATTTTAAATAAAAAAGTTGATCAACATTTTTATGAGGCGCTTCTCTCTAATCAAATACCAGTAATTGTTGAAGCAAAACCAAGTGATGTCGGCGAAATAAGAAAAGTGAAGGTGACCGAGTTTAAAAAGTCATTACTTTTTGGTAAAATTATTAATTAAGGACCCTTAGCTCAATGGCTAGAGCGTTCGCTTGACGTGCGAAAGGTTGGAGGTTCGAGCCCTCCAGGGTCCACTAAAAATGGAACGTAGAACGTGGAACGTAAAACGTAGAACTTAAATTAATGAATAAAGAAATACGATATACATTATTTAATCTCAAACCGCAAAAGGTTAAAATTAAATTAGTGTAGAAGTAAAAGTTGGAAATGGTTAAAATTAGGTGCAATCAGTGAAATCATTCAAATCGGTTGAATCTACACTACTTTTTTTGTCATGCCGAGCGAAGCGACCAATGAGAGCGGAGTCGAAGAAGTTGTTTTAAATCATTTATTTGCTTGTTAGCCAGCTTGCTGGTTAATTAATAATTAAAAATTGAAATTGATTTTAATTTTTACTTTCTTTTGATCTTGTATCCAGTTTCACTGTCTTCGATTAAATATCCGAGTGATTCGATTTTTTTTCTTAATTCATCGGCTTTTTGATAATTTTTTTGTTTTCGAGCTGTTTGCCTCTCCTCTGCTAGTTGAATAATTTTATCTGGAATGATATCTGGAGCAACTTCTTTTAGTTTTAAGCCAAGAACATGATCAAAATTTAATAAAAGAGAATATTTTTCATCTTTGGGAATATTTTGATCGTCAACCAGCCTCCAAGCAAGAGATAGAGCTTCTGGAATTTTAAAGTCATTCGAAATACATTCAATAAATTGATTTTGATATTTGATTGTCTGGGTATTTGTCAATTTAGATGTCGATTTGACTTTATCGGCTAGCCAAGATTTTATTTTGTTGATTAACTTTAATCTCGCTTGTCGTGATGAGAAAAGAGCATTAAAAGTAAAATTTTGTTGTGATCGATAGTGGGCTTGAAGATAAAAATATCGGAGATCTAAAGGATCATATTCTTTTTTTATAACGTCGTTTAATGTAAAGACATTGCCTTCGGATTTTGACATTTTTTTATTATCGACCAATAAATGTTCATTATGGAGCCAATAATTGACAAATTTTTTGCCGGTGTATGATTCACTTTGAGCAATTTCATTGGTATGATGAATCGGGATATGCTCGACTCCCCCCATATGAACATCAATCGTTTCACCAAGAAGTTTGGTGGCCATCACCGAACATTCAATGTGCCAACCAGGAAAGCCTTCACCCCAAGGCGATGGCCATGTCTGAAGGGCATTTTTATGTTCGCCTTTTTTAAAAAACCAAAGTGCAAAGTCATAGAAGTGTTTTTTTTGAGGATCAGCCACATTCCCTTTACCGGCATTGGGTAATTGGAGATTGAGTTTTTGCCGGGAAAGTTGAGTATATTTTTTAAATTTTGTGACATCAAAATAGATTGCTAGATCAGTAAGATAAGCAATATTATCTTTGAGAAGTTTATCGATCATTTTAATCATTTCTGAAATGTATTCTGTCGCCTTTGGCTTGTATGTCGGTTCTTTTATATTTAAAAGTTGAGTGTCGTGTTCAAAAATTTCAATATATTTTTGAGCAACTTGCTGAGGGGTTAATTTTTCCCTCCTGGCGGCCTTTTCCATTTTGTCCTCGCCTTCGTCCGCATCGGAGGCTAAATGACCGACATCGGTGTAGTTTCTAACAAAAATAACCCGATAGCCAAGATATTCAAAGGTTCGTCTAATCAGATCCGCCCAGACCATGGCGCGAAGATTGCCAATATGTTGGACCCAATAGACGGTGGGGCCACATTGATAAAAGAGTACCCGTTTATCAGAAAGAGTTTTAAATTCTTCTATTTTTCTTGTCAGAGTATTGTATAGCTTCATAGATTAAATTTTTTCTAATTCTTTTTTTGCCTCTTCTTCGGTAATATTTCGCTGATTCGAAGAAAAATAAAATCTTACTGTTAATCGATTTTGGTACAAATCAATGACTTCTAATTTTTGGAATAATGGCGATTGCTTAGATTTGTTTAAAATTTTTTCAAAAGTTAGCTCAGGAGACAAGTTAAAGGTTTTGTCTAATTTAATTACTGCATAAGGATTGATTGGGATATATTTGGGCAAAATACGATATTTTTTTATAAACTGATTTAGGTCAATCTCAACTAAATAAATACTATTTTTTTCAATTATTTGAAAATCAAGATCATCGATATGAATCTCATTGATCAATGCTTCAATGATTCCTTTAAGGTCAAAATAATCGGTGTTAACGGCAATTCCTAATCGATAAATCTCCTCGGGTAAGTCGTCTTTTATGGGCAGATAAACCTTAGCGATTTCAAAAAATTTTAGTTTCTCTCTTTTTCCTTGATTATCTTTGATATTTTTATAAAGTGATGGTAAAAGTGATGTTCTTAAATATTCAATTTCTTTAGAAATCGTATTCTTTATCCTTAAATGATTTTTTACCTCTAACCCCCATTCTTCGATCATCTCTTTTGAGATCATTGAATAATTAATGACTTCATTTAGTCCAAGATGTTTTAAGAAATATTTTATTTTTAATGAAAGGTTAAATAACTGATCATATTCTACTGGTTGAATAAGAAGGGCTGGTGGTGATAAACGATTGGGTAAATTGTCGTAACCATAAATTCGAGCAATTTCCTCAACTATATCTTCAGGGATTGAGACATCATATTTTCGATAAAATGGGATCTCAACTATGACTTTATCTTCCATTGCTTTGGGTTTAAAATTTAAATCTGAAAGAATTGAAATAATTGTTTTCTTGTCAATCTCCAGACCAATTTTTTGCTTAATAAAATCAAAAGTGGTTTCGATTTTTTTTGGATTATAAGGATTGGGATAAATATCAAAAACTTGAGAAATTGGTTTCGCTTTAGCATATTTCTCAAGTAGTTCAACGCCATAAACTAATGTTGGCTCCACTCTTTCTTCATCTAATCCTTTTTCAAAATAAGTGGCGGCGACTGTTCTCAAACCAGTATTCATCACCGTTTTTCTAATTTTTTCTTTGTTATATGTTTGAACAAAAAGAAGGATCCGTTTTGTTTTATTGGTAACTGAAGAATTCAAACCGCCCATGATTCCGCAAAGATCGACTAATCTTTCTTCCCCATCTTCGATAACAATATCGCCATCATTTAAAATGATTTCTTTTTGATCTAAGGTGACAATTTTTTCGCCTCTCTTTGCTTCTCTCATAATCATTTTTCTCCCTTTTATTTGATCAAAATCAAAGATATGGACTGGTTGTCCGAATGTAATCATTAAATAATTTGAAATATCAACAACGTTATTAATTACTTTAATTCCAGCCGCTTGGAGCCGATGTTTAATAAATTCAGGAGAAGAATTAACTTCAACATGATCTAGAATAATGGCAGTAAAACGAGAGCATAAATTCGATTGGTTAATGATTATCTTAAGGTTTTCTTTTGACTCAGTTTTAATATTTGAAAAACGATATTTTTTAAAAGGATTTAGTTTTAAAAGAGCTTTTTTGTTAAATCGAGGCAAGATAGCAATGGCCTCTTGGGCGATTCCAATAACTGAAGCGGTATCTATTCGATTGCTAATGATTTCGATGTCGTAAATACAATCATCGTTAAATGGTTCAATTTTTTCAATCGAAGGACCGGAGATTGAGAGATATTTTTGAATTTCATAAGGGTTGGCGTCTGTATTAAGATAATCTAATAACCATTGATGAGTAATTTTTATGTTCATATCAGAATTGCTCTAAAAAGCGGATATCACCGCTATATAAAATTCTAATATCATTAATTTCAATTCCTTCTTTCATTATCATGCAACGTTCGGGTCCAAATCCAAAAGCCCAACCGGAATATTCATTTGGGTCAATTCCGCCGGCTTTTAAAACATTTGGATGGACTAAGCCAGCTCCAGCTAGTTCTAACCAGCCAGACTTACAAACCTTACACTTTCGACCGCTAATTTCACCTTTTCCCTGGCACAGACCACAAGAAACATCAATTTCAAATGAAGGTTCAGTAAATTGAAAATGTGCCGGTCTCAATCTGATCGTTCTTTCTATTCCAAAAAAATTCTTGACAAAAAAATCAATGGTCCCTTTAAGATGAGTAATATTGATATCTTTATCAATGCATAAACCTTCAAATTGATGAAACATGGGCGTATGGGTTGTATCCCAATTAGGTCGATATGTTTTGGCAATATTAATCATTCTAATTGGTGGTTTTATCCGGCGCATTTCTCGATTTTGGCCAGAGGATGTATGAGGAGAGAGAATCATTTTTCCAAATTTTTTATTTTCAGGAAAATCGACAAAAAAAGTTTCAAAATCATCTCTTGCTGGATGACCTTTGGGCATGTTTAACGCTTCAAAGGCAAAATATTCCCATTCGACTTCGGGATAGGAAACGCGGACAAAACCGAGTTTATGAAAGATGCTAACGATTTCTTCTATAGTATAGGTTAATGGATGGAGACTGCCTTTAGGATATTTTTTGCCCGGTAAGGTTGGGTCAAAAAATCGATCGTGTTTTTTGTTTTTAATTAGTTTCACTTTTTCTTTAATTTGACTTTCGACGAATTGTTTAAATTCATTAATTTGCTTACCAAAAACTTTTTTTTCTTCGAGGGTGAGATCTTTAATTTTTAAAAGGAGATTATTTATTATTCCATTTCTCCCAAGGTATGTTAAGCGAATTTCTTCGAGTTGATCAAAATTATTGATTTTTTCCAAAGATTCTAAAAACTCTTTTTTTAATTGACTAGGATCCATAAAAAATATTATACACTAGAATTTTATTAATTATTTTATGGTACAATAAAGAGTTTATGGCAAAAATTGACAATTGGCGACTTAAAAAAGAGAAAAAAATTTTCACCCATCAAAAATTTGATGTTGTCGACTATTATTTGATAACGCCAGACAAGAGAGAAGTCGCTTTTACATATGTTAGACGAAGTTATGATTTTTCTTTAATTATCCCCTTTGAAAATGAATACTTCTTTATGGTAAAACAATATCGACCGGCTGCAAGAACATTATCAATAGAATTTCCTATGGGTTCAATTAAAGAAATTAAATCACCCTTAAAAGTGGCGCAACAAGAATTAAAACAGGAAACAGGAATCGTAGCAAAAAGTTGGGAGAAACTTGCTTCGATTTATCCAGCTCCAGGATTTATTGTTCAAAGATGTCATATATATTTAGCTACCAATCTATCATTTAGCAAACAAGAATTAGAACCTTATGAATTTATTAAAGTAATAAAAGTAAAGCTAGATGAATTCGACCAATTAATAAAATCCAATAAAATTTTTGATGGAGTAACACTTTCTGCCTATAGTTTATATAGAATTTACAGGGCTTTGGAAATGCAAACCTAAATTCATGTTGGCGATGGCGTCAACGTTGGAAATTCTGTTGGTGTTGGCGTTGTTGTTGGGGCTATCGTTGGTTCTTGAAAATCCCAAGGCTTATTGACACCAAAACGTATCTCACTTTCTCCTACCTTCCCTTTCTCGTTTTCCGCTCTTATTTTTAATTTATAAACACCATCACTTAGTTGAAATTCTTCATCTATTGAGATTTTATTTTCATGCCATTCTTTAAGTTTTTGATTGTTGAGAAAGATTTCCACTTTTCTTATTGGAGATAAACTGGTAATTTTTGTTTTAAGTGTAATTTTATTATCATTAATCGTTGATTGATTCGAAGGTTCCTTGATTGAAATAACAACATCTTCACTCGAAGCGTCAGATATTTCTGTTGGAGGATGATATTTTGGATCTGATAAACTTTTTACCCATTGATCAATCCCCTCTTGCCATCGATTTTTACCATCGGTTGATACCGGATCATCTTCCGTGAAGACAACAAACTCTTTTTCTTCATAATTGCCTGTTTTAATCTCAATCTCATTGGCTAGCTTTCCAGTTGATTTTGAAATCTTTAATTTTTTGTAGAATGGAGAGAGAGATCTGGGTTCGGTGCCTTCAATAAAATATTCTGACCGTTTTGGATATCCTTCTTTAGGTAATCCACCTAAGTAAGCGTCGATTTCTAAGGCTTTGACCTTATTGGGTTTTTCAATAATTCCATCTTGATATTTTTTAAGCAGTTCAATCATCCCGCGATAAAAAATTGGTGAAGCTCCGGTAACACCTGACGCAATTCTCGGATCCATTTTTGAATTATCATTATTTCCTACCCAAACGCCAACAGTGATATCTTTGGTAAAGCCAACTGCCCAATTATCCCTTTTATCATCAGATGTCCCAGTCTTAACCGCAACGGTTTTTCCCGGTATTCTCAAATATGAATTAAGACCAAAAACTTCGGCTCTGGCATTGTTGTCTGATAAAATATGGGAGATTAAAAAAGAGACTTCTGGTGAAAAAATTTTATTTTCAGCAGTTTTTTTTGATCGATAAATCAGCTTATTATTAAAATCTTTAATTTCAAAAATGGCATTAACATCTTTGGCGACCCCACCACGAGCGAAAGTACTCATTGCTTTGGTTAAATCCAAAAGAGTGGTTTCGCCACCGCCAAGAGTAATTGATAAACCAAAACGTGTTAAATTTTTTTCATTAGGTTCAAAGGTAGTAATACCCATTTGATAAGCTTTTTGGAGAAAGTTTTTTACCCCTACAATAGCGAGCATTTTTACTGCTGGTATATTTTCTGAATTCCCAAGAGCAAAACGAATTTGCATGGGTCCACGAAATTTACCATCATAGTTTTGTGGAATGTAATCAGCTCCTCCCTGTTGAGGAAAGACTGTTTTGACATCCATTAAAACTGAAGATGGGGTATATCCCTTTTCAAAAGCAAGGGCATAGGTGATTGGCTTTAAGGTAGAACCAGGTTGTCTTAAGCCTAATGCGGCATTAAAATTGCCATATTTTTTATCGTTATAGTCATATGAGCCAATCATGGCGAGGATATTGCCGGTTTTATTTTCAATAACAACTAAAGCACCATTGGTGGCGTTAAGACTTTTTATTTTATTTATTTCATCTTTAACTATCTTCTCTAATTTATTTTGAAGTTCTAAATCAATAGTTGTTTTTATTTTTAAACCTTGATTAAGAATATTAGCACCAAACTCTTTTTCAATTAAATCTTTGACATAAAAGACAAAATGAGGGGCGTTGATGCTTAGCTTGGGGTGAGAAAAACTGAGCTTATTCATCTCTTCAAGTGCTTTCTTCTCTTGCTTACTATCGATATAACCATCTTCTCTCATCCGACGAAGAACATCTTGAGTTCGTCTTTTCCAAGTATCTTTTTTTCCAATAAAAGGAGAATAAATGCTTGGCGATTGAGGCAAACCAGCTAAGAAGGCCGATTCAATCAGCGATAAATTTTTTGGCTCTTTGCCAAAATATCCACGAGCGGCTGATCCTACTCCCCAAAATGTTCCTCCATAGGGAGCCTCATTAAGATACATCTCTAAAATTTGGTCTTTTGTATATCTTCGTTCGACTTCAAAGGCAAGAATAATCTCCTTAATTTTTCTCGAAGGTGTTCTTTTAGAGTCAAGTAAGACATTTTTAATTAATTGTTGAGTAATCGTTGAGCCTCCTTGCAACTGCTTTCGAAAAATAAATGAATAAATAAAGGCACGAATTAAACCTGTTTGGGAGATTCCTTTATGTTGATAAAAATTTTTATCTTCAATGGCAATCGTCGCTTGAACTAAATATTTTGATACGTCATCTAATTTAACAGGGACACGATTTTTATCTTTATATAGTTCAAAAAGGATTTTATTATTTTTGTCATAAAAAACAGTTGATTTCTCAGATTGAGAAAGTTTTCCAGGCGAAGGTAGATCTTTAGCAAACCAGGCAAAGACAATTAATGAGAAAAAGAAACTTGATAAAATAAATATACCCAGAATTATCAATAATTTTGAATAGAGACTTATAACTTGGTAATTTTTCTTAATATTATTGGGGTGATAGATCATATTAAAAGTATACTAAACAAATCGATTAATTTTAGATGATGGGGTAAAAATAATTTCTATTAATATTTCATTCTTCCCTCAAGCGATTTTTTAAGAGTCATATAATCGGCATATTCGATACTGGCACCAATAGGCAGTCCGTATCCTATCCTTGATATTTTAATGGACGGATAATTTTTTTCAATTTTTTCTTTAATAAACATTGCCGTCGCTTCACCTTCTAAATTAGGATTAGTGGCTAAAATTATTTCTTTAATTTGGGATTCTTTTTTAATTCTATTTAAAAGTTCCGCAATTTTTATATCTTCTGGACCAATATGATTTAAAGGGTCGATTCTTCCATGAAGGACATGATATAGACCATGGTAAATTCTTCCTTTTTCAAACGATAAAATATCATAGACTTGTTCAATGACAATAATTGTCGTTTGATCGCGAGAGGAATCAGAACATATTTGACAATAGTCGTTTTCAGTTAAATTAAAGCAACGTCGACAAAGCTTGGTTTTTGATTTTAAATTAGCAATTGCTTGAGAAAACTCTAATAAAACATTCTCAGGAAGTCGGAGCATGTACAGAGCCAATCTATTAGCGGTTTTTTCGCCAATTCCTGGTAGTTGTTCTAGAAATAAGGAAATTTTTTTTAGATTTTTTGGTAAGTCAAACATCTTTAAATATTAATGATTTCAACTATCACCAACGGCTTTCTTCCCTTTATCCGAAAATAAAATTCTTCTAATTTATTGATAATTTCACGTTTAATATTGTTTAGTTTGAAGGCTTTCTCTTTTTTTGGTTTTAAAATTTGAGCGACTATTTTCTTTGATTGCTTTAGCAACTCTTCCTCGTTTTTTTCGTATATGAATCCTCGAGTGACAATTCTCGGTTGGCTTAACAATCGAAAATTATTATCGAGTGTTAAGATAACGACGACGATGCCTTCGGTGGCTAAATTTTTTCTATCTCGAAGTACGATATTTCCCACATCTCCGACTCCATAAGCATCTACATAAATAGTTTTTGTTTCGATCTTTCTACCAAGATATAATCGATTCTTTTCGATCCATAACGAGTCTCCTTCCTCCAATAAAAAGACTGAGTTTTCAGGATATCCTAGCTCTTTAACTATTCGCTGAAACTGTCTTTGATGACGAAGGGTTCCTCCAATAGGAACAAAGTATTTTGGATTAATGAATCGAATAAGAAACTTTAAGTCGTCAATATTGCCATGACCAGAGGCATGAAGTTGGTCACTAATACTTGGGTAGATTACCTCAGCGCCTTTTTTTATTAATTCCTCGACCAAATCATAAACCTCAGTTTCGTTGCCAGGAATTGGATCAGAAGAAAAAATAATCTTGTCGCCTTTGGTAATTTTAACGTTTGGATTATCGCCTCTTGATATTTTTGCCAAGGCAGAATCAAATTGTCCTTGTGAACCGGCAACAATCAGACAAATTTTTTTGGGTGGATAACGATTAATTTGTTCTTCTTTAATTAAAATTGATTCCAAGCCTGAGAGATAACCAATTTCTTTAGCCGCTTTAGTATTTTCTTTCATCGACCGTCCAAGAAAAGCAATTTTCCGATTTAATTTTTGAGCGACCTCGATACATTGTCTTATCCGAGAAATATTGCTTGAGAACGTGGTCATGATAAATTTGCCTTTGGTGGTTCGCATTTCTCGCTCAAAGCTTTCCCCAACAACGCTTTCTGACAGAGTTAACCCTTCTCTTTCCGCGCCCAACGAATCTGAAAGCAAAAGATTAACACCAATTTTGCCTACTTTAGTTATTTCATAAAAATTAGGAGGTGGTCCATAAGGAGGAGTAAGATCAAATTTAAAATCAGCTCCGTGGTAAACATTGCCTGCCGGCGTTTGAATAAAGATATGAGTGGTATCAGGAATTGAGTGAGTCACGTTAATAAATCTGACTTTAAAATTACTAAATTGATAATCAGTTAAATAACGGATTTCATTCACTTTTTTTCGATAGCCAAAATCTTCAAGTTTCTTATTTAAGAAAAGGGCAGTTAGGCGACTACCGTATAAATCAGGTTGTTTTAATCGATCGTAAAGATATGGAATTCCACTGATATGATCTTCATGACCATGGGTAAACAGAATGGCCCGAATTTTACTGATTTTATCTTCTTTAGCTTTATCCTTTTCTGCTAAATAACTGATATCAGGGATTATTAAATCAACCCCAAGTGATTTTTCTCTTGGAAAGCCAATTCCGCAATCAACAATTAAAATATCAACCAATTCATCATTTTGATAAAGTTCATAAACATACATATTTTTTGTCACATCAGTTACGCCTCCTAAAGGAATGAATTTTAGTCGCCAATTGATCATATTGAGATTATATAATATTTATATGAAGAAATTGACAAAAAAAGTGGTTCTCAATACCTTAAAAAATGTTTACGACCCTGAATTGCACATTAATATCGTTGATCTTGGATTAATAAGAAAAGTCATTATTAAAAAAAGTGAGATAAGAATTGTTATGACATTGACAACCATTGGCTGTCCGCTAATCTCAGTCATTGAAGACGAAATAAAAAAACAATTAGAAAAAATCGGGCTTGCTGAAGAACAAGTTAAGATAGAACTCAATTTCGATCAACCATGGTCGATAGATGATATGACAGCTTCAGCAAGGGCAATGCTTGGATTATGATGAGATTTAATTTAATATTAAAATGACTAAACCAGGATTTTTTGAGGATACCTTTGAAAAATTAGTTGAATTAGGGACAAGCACCGCAAAAAAAACTGGAAAATCACTGGCTCAAACATTTAGTCCATTAAAACTGTTAGAAAAATCCGTGGGACTAAATAATGGTCAAGATGATCTTCAAGAGAGGGAAAAGAAAATAAGCAAAGATTCTCATACTCCATTAAATTTTGAAAAATTAAAGGAGAAATATGAGCAACAGGATAAACAAAGGGAAAATGCTTTAAAGAATCGGCTTTTTCAATTAGTTAAACAAGGCGAAGAAAAAGAAATTGAAATAAAAAAACAAGAAGAAATGAAAAAAAAACAAGAGGAAGAAAGAGAGAGGGCAGAAAGAGAACGAAGGAAAAAAATTGAGGAAGAGCAAAAAACTCAAGAGTTGATACCAAGAGGAAAAATTAGACGAAGTATATTTAGCCCAAAAAAAGCAGCTCAACAAAAGCATGCCGAATTCAAACCGGCTGCGAGTAAAAATTAACTTAATCGGGGAGTAGTTCATCGGTAGAACGTCCGGTTCGGGACCGGAAGGTAGCAGGTTCGATTCCTGTCTCCCCGACTATTTTAGAATGCACCGTATTCAAATTTTTAGAGAGGGAATAATTAAGATGAAGATTTTTTTACCCTATTTATTCAATCTGCCTTAATTCCTGAGCAATTATCGGAGCCACTGATATTTCTTGCAATTTTGGGAATTTATCGCTGTTTTTCAACTCAATCGTGTTAGTGGTATAAATTTTTTTAATAATCGAGCTCTCTAAAAATCGATGAGCGTTAGGTGAAAGATCGTGATGAACGATGACAGCATGGACCTCTTTTGCTCCGTTGTTAGCACATAGATGAGCTGCATTGACTAAAGTTCTTCCTGAAGTGAGGATATCATCAACCAAAAAAACAATTTTATCTTTAACATCTCCATATAAAGCAACCGAATGACTAATATGAGGATGATTAAGATCGCGCAATTTTTCAATAACGGCAATTGATGTTTCCTTGCCAAAGAGATGGGAACAAAATTTTCTTGCTCTTTCAATTCCCCCTTGATCAGGAGAAACAATTTTAATTGAATTAAGTTTATTGCTAAAATCTTTTTTTACTGTTTTTGCTAATAACGATAGTGCCGATAAGTTTTTAAAAGGGATGCTAAATACGCCTTCGGTTGCCTCGTCGTGAAGATCAATGGTGTAAATTTTTGAAAATCCGATTGTTTCAAGAAAACGGACAATAACATTGGCGGAGACACACTCTCCAGTTCGGTGTTGGATATTTTGCCTGGCATAGCCAAAATAAGGAATCACCCCAACGACTTTTTTTGCCTCACCTCTTTTTAAGGCATCGGCGAAGAAAAATAATTCCATTAGATTTGTGTCTGTTGGATTGGCGGTTGGTTGGAGGATAAGACAAATCTCGTTTTTAACATTTTCTCTGATCGATACTTTAACCTCGCTGTTATCAAATCTGATAATTTCCGCTTTTGATAAAGGGATATCCAGTAATCGTGATACTTCTTGAGATAATTTAAGATTCCCTGTTCCAGAAAATAGCTTCATATTATCTTTGACTTTATTTTTGTTGAGTGGAAATTTCAATCAGTTTTCTTGCCGCTAATTCTTGGGTTTTTTTTACCGACTCGTTGATGGCATCAACCAGTCTTGGTTCAGAAATACCATCAATAACAATTTCCTCAATCACTTGATCACCCCGAATTGTGATCTTTACCCCATTTTTTTCAACAACCACTCTCTCGTTTTGAAGGCTTTGCTGCATTTGTTGTGCTTGTTGTTGCAATTTAGCTAAATCACCAAAAGGATTTATCATCATTTCTAAAAATTTTTAATTAATTTCATTATAATATTCTATAATTGCAATCTCAAGAGGAATTGATTCAATTGGACTGATTTTTAATAAATTATACGCTTCTAATAATTTTTTCATTAAAACCGCTATTTGTTTTTTGGTGAAATGGTATTTTACATCTCCTTTTGACAAAGTGATATTAATCAATTGTTCTCTTAATTCTTGGAGTGTATCTTCAATAAGAATTTTAAAATTACCATTAGTTTGATAAAAATTATTTAACCATTCTAATATTGCTTTTAAATCTTTTTTTTGTATTAGAGTTAGGAAACTATCCTTTCTCAGGCCTAAATAATTTTTAACCGATTCAACATCATTAAAAATATTTTGAATCACTAACTCCTCAAATAATTTGGCGGCATCTCGGAACGAATTATCGCTATGTTGTGCAATTAATTTATAAACGTTCTCATTTATTTTAATATTTTCACCGGTGGCGATTCTTTTAAGCATAGAGACAACGTCATTTTTATCGGCTTTGGCAAAATTTAAGATAAAAGTCCTTGATCGAATGGTTGGTGGTACTCTTTCAGGATTGGTTGTAGCCAATATAAAATAAACGTTTGGTGGTGGTTCCTCCAAGGTTTTTAAAAAAGCGTTGAATCCTTCTGGAGTAATCATATGAACTTCATCAATAATAAAAATTCGATTTCGGGCAAGCATCGGTAAAAAGGAGGTATTTTTTATGATTTGTCTTATCTCATCAATACCTCGATTGGAAGCGGCATCAATTTCAATGACATCAACTGATTGGGAGTTATCGATCGCTTGGCAGTTAGCACATTGGTTACAAGCATCTACTGAGTTTGATTTTTGAGCAAAAGAATTGTTTAAACAATTTATTGATTTGGCAATGATTCTTGCAATGGAAGTTTTTCCAATACCTTTTGGTCCTGTTAATAAAATGGCATGTGGTATATTTTTATTTTCTAATAATCTCTTAACTTTTCTCTTAATCTCTTGGTTATCAATTTCTTCAATCCGTCTTGGACGATACTTTAAGTAAAACATTAAGATAAAGAACTTTTAATACCATGATCGATCAATTGGATGGTCATTTGATCAATCTTTTTATTTTTTTCTGCTGCTAATAAAACTAATTGTGGGTAGCAGATGAAGATTTCAATCAAATTATTTTCTGGATAAAAGAAGCTTAGTACTGGATGAATAATTTGATCTTTAAGGTATTTTTTTGATAACTGTTTAATTTTAATCTTACCAACAAAAACAATATTTATATCATAGTTTTGATTTTTAAAATTTTCTTTTATCAATTTTCTATTAACTTTATAACGACTTGGACAGAAGACATTAACCATATAAAAGAGCAACTACTTTTTTAATTTTTGTTTTTCTTTTTTGATTAACGATGGTTTCTTATAAAAAAGCTTATTTCTTAATTCTTCTAGAATATTTTCTTCAATGAAATATTTTGTAAATTTCCTGAAAAGAGATTCGTTACTTTCTCCTCTTTTTTTGATGACAACAATCATTATATCACCTCCTAATGAATTTTATTAAATTTTTTTAATAATTTCAATTACTTGATTGAGCTTTAGAAATGTCGGTTTTTTTAGCGGATTTTTTGCTGAGCCATTGATAATAATATTTTTTGACGGATGGAGATACCAATAAGCTTTGGGGTCTAAAGATCGGAGTTTTTCATAAACAGGGCTTAAATCAATTTTTTTGCTAGGTTGGGATTTAATTTTAAGATATTTTTTCTTTGGGTCCTTGCGTATCGCTAACCTAAAATTCTTTTTTAAAGCTAATTTTAAAGACTCTTCATTTGAGCTAAAAAGAGCAATTGTTAAACCAAATTTCGATTGGAAAATTAATCCCTTTTTTAACTCTTCCTCCGCTTGAACTTTATTTTTAAATCCTTGAAAAACAAAATCTAAATTTTCCAAATGAATTTTTATCAATTCCTGATCATCATGAACAATAGTTTTTGAATTTTCGATTATTTGATGAAGCATTAATTCGTAACGATCATCGTCAGGTTGAGGAAAAAAAACTTCGCCAAAATGATCAATCTCATTGACGATTTCAACCAGTCTCTCAAGAGCTTGAGCATCTTTTTTTTTGAGAAAATTTTTTTCTTTTAAAAATTGAAAAACCTCTAAGGCGGCGCAAGTATTTTCATTGGTTTGATGGTGATCAAACTTTCCTAAACCAGTGTCAACATGAATGACGTTTTGGTCAACATCAGGCGGTTTACCGTCAAAAGTTGACCCTGCTGGAACAAACCTAATCACCGCCCCCTGCCAACCTTTATAAAATCTTTTGATAAGCCAAACGGCGGTAATCGCGTCTAAATCAGGAGATAAATGGGTGACAATAATTTTCATTCTTGGTGATAGTATTCGCTAATTTTCTTTAATAACTGGCTTTCGTCGACAAAAACGGTTTTAGAGTTTTTTCTTATTTTAAGTTCTATTTTATCCCTATTCTTTTTTGAGATAATAATTTGAATCGGAATTCCAATTAGATCAGCGTCGGTTAATTTTTTTCCAAAAGAGACTTTAGTCCGATCATCAAAAAGGGTAGGAATTGAATTGTTAACCAAAAGCTGATAGATTTTATTTGAACGAGAAAAAGTATCATTATCATCTAGATTAAGACCAATGAGATGAGTTTTAAAAGGAGTGACTGTTTTTGGCCAAATAATTCCCTTTTCATCATGAAAAACTTCAACTAAAGCTCCAAGAATTCTTGTCACCCCGATCCCATAGCAGCCCATATACAAAAATACTTTTTTCTTGTTTCTATCTTCGACATATAAATCAAAGGCTTGGGAAAATCTTGTTCCTAAATCAAAGATATTACCAATTTCAATGGCTTTTCCAAATCTTATTTCGCCTTTATGACATTTTGGACAGTTTGAACCCTCCCTTAATTTTGAGATTTCTTCATTTTGAGCAAAAGAGCATTTAGAGCAGTAAAAAAGATTAACTTCACCTGAGGGTGTTAAAACATTGAATTCATGAGAAAATTTATCACTGAAGGTACCACCAGAGGCTTCAGTAATCTTTATCTCGAAAAAACACAATCGGTTAAAAATTTTTAAATAGGTGCCAAGGACTTTTTGATAATATTTTTTTAAATCATCTGCTGTTAAATGAAACGAATATAAATCTTTCATTATAAACTCTCTTCCTCTTAAAATCCCAGATTTCGGACGGGGTTCATCACGGAATTTGTTTGAAATATGATAAAGAGCTAATGGTAAATCTTTATACGAATTAACAAATTTTTTTACTAAAGGAGTAACAATCTCCTCATGGGTTGGTCCGAGGGCATATAGTTGACCATATTGACTTTTTGTCTTAAATAAGACATCGACATTTTCCCAACGACCTGTTTTCTCCCAATAGATTTTGGGATGAAGAGAAGGCATAAGAATTTCGAAAGCGCTAATTTGATTTAATTCTTCTCGGATGATCTCAATAATATTATCAATGACTATTTTTCCAAGGGGAAGCAAGGTATAAATACCTGAAGCAACCTGATCGATATAGCCTGCTTTTAGTAGCAATTGGTGGTTAATTGAATCGTACTTTTTAATTGGAATATTGAGCGTTTTTCCAAATAATTTTGAATATAACATTATTTTGTTTTGACATTAAAACCTAAATTATCAAGGACTTTTCCAACTGTTTCTAGCGGCCCAGATGAATAAGTATCGATAACTAAGTGATAATATTTTTCGTTAAAAAAGTTATAATCTCCGTAAATTTTTTTCCAGGTTTTCAAATTATCCTCTTCCCTCTCTCTAATAATCTTTTTAGCTACTTCGATATTAACTTTATCTCGGTTAACAACTCGATCAATTTTAAGTGCTGGATTTGAACAAATAAGTAAAACTCTTAAAGTATCATGACGGTTACGCGCTAAAAAACCAGCCAACCACGACTCAATAACTATTTTGCCTTTTTTTAACAAACCAATCGTTCTTTCGTCAATTTGCTCATGGATCTCTTTTGGCGCTAGGCCGGCTTTTGGATTAACATACTCTTTGAGATAATCACGAAGGATTTGGCCGCTAGAGGTAAAATACCAGCCGAGCGGCTCGAGAAACGGTTTGAGATTATTTAATAAAGTATTTTTTCCGGTAGCTACTCCACCGGAAATAGTAATATTCTTGAATTTGAGCATATTTATTTTTTGTTGATAATTCTTATTATATCATTAACAGAGACAGTAATAGCTAAAAGAATAAGAATCAAGAAACCAAAGAAATTTAGGTAGTACTCAATCTTCTTATTTATCTTTTTTTTTGTAATAGCTTCATACATGACAAAGACAAGACGACCTCCATCGAGCGCTGGAAAAGGCAAAATATTAATAACGGCCAAATTTAGGGAAAGAAGAGCTAAAAATTCTAAATAAGCATTTTTTCCAAATTTTATTACCTCTGAAGTGTATTGGGCAATTCCAATAGGACCAGCAACCTCAATTCTCTGTGACTTTTCAAAAATTGAGTAATAGGCCAATTTAGAGAACTCAATAAAAATATTCAATATAATTTTAAAACAATCAAAAAGTCCATAGAATGGCGCCTGCCACCAAGGATATTTTTTTTCAAGAAAATGAGTGATCGTTATCCCTAGAGGTCCTTGATTAGACGGTGGATTTTTTCGAGGTATGATTTCGACAGTTATCTCTTTAGTTTCCCGAACCAGAACTAATTTAATTTCTTTACCGGCGTATTTTTTAGTTAAGTTAACTAACTCTTCGGATTTTTTTAGATCAAAAACTTGATGATCAATAACCAAAGCTTTAATGATATCATTTTTTTTTATTCCCGCCTTTTGGGCTGGCGATTGGCTAATAACATTTTCAACGATGATTTTATTTGCTGGTACCGGTACTCCTTGAGTAAAGAGATATGAATAAATAATCCAACCAAGAATAAAATTTCCTAAAACACCGCCGATAATGATCATCGCTTTTTCAAGAGGGCTCTTGAAAGCAAAGGCTATTTTTCTTAAACCCTTTTTAATATCGCCCGATTCATCTTCACCGTAGAGCTTAACAAAACCACCAAAGGGAAGCAAATTAATAGAATACAATGTTTCGCCAATTTTAACGCCAAAAAATCTTGGGGGAAGGCCTAAACCGAATTCTTCAACTAATACTCCTCTTTTTTTGGCCATAATCAAATGGCCTAATTCATGAATGACTACTAATATCGAAAGGGTGGCTATGAAAATTAGTATGTTCATAGAGTCAAAATTTCTTTTTGTTTTGAATTTTTTATAACATCAATTTCATTAATCATATTTTTTGTTTTTTCTTCAATCTGCTTCTCTAACCTAAATTTTTGATCCTCTGAAATTTCTTTATTTTCAAAACCGGTTTTAATTTTTTTTCTTGCTTCATCTCGGTATTTTCTAATCTGATTTTTCCATTTTTCAATGATTTGATTTAAAAGTTTAAGATATTTTAATCGTTGTTCTTGAGATAGAGGTGGAAATAAAATTTTAAACTGATTATTTTCAAGTTGCGGAGTGATACCAAGCGGTGATTTTAAGAGTGCCTTTTCAACATCACGAATGATTGATAAATCAAACGGTTTAACGACTAAAGTAAAATTGTCATAGTTGGTAATTGAAGCCAATTCATTGAGCTTTAATCTCATTTGACCCTGATAGGTATCAACAATGATATTTTCGATTAAAGATGGGTTAACCTTACCGGCGCGAATTGTTTTGATTTCTTCCTTTAATTGAAAAAAAGAGCTTTGAGCTTTCTGGTCAAACCAAGAGATAATGTTATCCATGATTATTTTCACCTACCTGCCAACGAATGAATCTTTTAATTTCTATCTTTTCTCCAAATTTTAAATTAGCTTCATTAATTAGATCTTTAATTTTTTTGGTTGGAGTTTTAACAAACTCTTGTTCTAGTAATTCTTCTATAGTCCGAGGATTCAAAGAGGCAATGTGGATTGCCAGATCATATCCTAAAGTTTTAAATTCGTTATTATTGGCAACAAAATCTGTTTCAGAAGCAATTTCAACTAGGGAGGCTATTTGAAAATTATGATGAACATAAGAAAATACTCCTCCCAAAGCTGCTTTTCTTTGTTTTTTTTCCATGACTTTCTCTGCTCCCCATTGAGTTAGTAGTTTTTCTGCTTTTTTAAGATCATTGTTTGCTTCTTTAAGGGCTTTTTGACACAAAGAATATGAAACTCCTGTTTTTTCTCTTAATGTTTTAACTAATGAGACGTCCATAACTAGTTAAATAGCAAATTGAGTATGATACTGACTGACGTTAATAAATCATCATTTCCAAAAATTGGATAATCAATAAGATTAGGATTAAAATTAGTATCGCAAATTCCAATCGTTTTTATACCCATTTTTTTTGCCTCATTAAAAGCATTGAATTCTTTTTTTAAGTCAATAATAAATAAAAAGTCAGGCCTTTTATCAAGATCAATAACGCCACGATAGATATTCTCAAGTTTTCTCAGTTTTTTTTGCAACTTTAGCTGTTCGTGTTTTGGAAATATTTTCCATTTTCCTTCTTCTTCATCCTTTCTCATTTGCTTTATTGACTCAATATTTTTATACATAACTTCAAAATTCGTTAAAAAACCAGATGGCCATTTACTGGTTAAGTAGGAAAAATGATAATTCTTTGCCAGATCTTCAATCAATGGGGCAAAAATTTTTTTAGTACTTACCATCAATAATTTCTTGTTCTTTTCATTAAGAATTTTTTGCAATAAATTTTTTAGACTCACAAGCTGTTGGTAAGTAAAGTTTAAATCAATAATGGCATTACCATTTTGGAAGGTATAAAGATATTTTTTAAAGGCTGGATGGGTTCGGTTTTTTTTATGTCCTAAATACACCTTATTTTTAAAAAGTTCTATAATCACTTTGTTTTTATCATTTATATCAATCATATTCTTGCAATTTTATCAGTAATCGATCTTTTTTTCAATCGGTTAAATTTTTAAGCTTTTAAGGTATTGACGAAATTTACCGTTGATATCAGGATGTTTTAAAGCAAATTCGACGACCGTTTTCAGATATTCAAATTTATTGCCAGTGTCATAATACTTTCCGTTTTTGATCTCTATCGCATAGACAGGATGGTGTTTAGCCAAAGTATCAATGGCTTCTGGTAAATAGTGTTCGCCACCTTTTCCTGGTTTTTGCGTATTAAGGATCGGAAAAATATCTGGTGTGAGAACGTATCCGGAAACAATCGCCAAGTCAGAAGGTTGATTTTTGACTCCTGGCTTTTCAATTAATTGGTTGACGCGCCATACACCTTTTTCAATCTCTTCCCCCTTAACAAAGGCATAACGATCAGCATCCTCTTTATTTGTTGTTCTTATGCCGCAAAGGATGGTTGTACGATACTTATAATAGGCATCAATTAATTGCGTAGCTCGACTTGGCTTGGCATAAACAAAATCATCTCCCCACAAAACAAGAAAGGGTTCATCATTTGTTAAATGCTGCGCTGATCTTATCGGAGTCGCATTCCCATAGGGACCTTTTTGTCGAATATAAACGAAGTTAGCTAGTTCCGAAATTTTTTTTATTTCTTCTAGAAGTTGCAGTTTATTTCCATGAATTAGATTGTTAACAAGTTCAGCGTTGGGAATGTCAAAATGATCCTCAATTGCTCTTTTGCTATATCCGGTGACAATAATCACATCTTCAATTCCTGAGGCAACTGCTTCTTCCACGACATACTGGATTACAGGTTTATCAACAATTGGCAACATTTCCTTAGGCATCGCTTTAGTCTGGGGAAGAAATCTGGTCCCAAAACCAGCAGCAGGTATGATCACTTTAGTTATTTTTTTCATACTATTCAAATTTAACAGAAACTTTATTTTTTAAGACAATATTATCATTAACAATCGCTTCAATATTAGCGATACCGGGAGAGTCATTGATTAAAAAAAACTCTGCTTTTCCAAGCTTATCAGTCATTAAATTATTCTCTTTGAAACGACCAATGTTTGATATCAAAGTCACCTTTTTATTGACCAAGGGAATTTGCTTATTGTTCATAACAAAGACTGTTATCTTAACCTCAGAAGGTTGTTTTAAATTAACAGTTAACGGCCAGGCGAGGATTAAACTTTTTTCAGCCGATGGATTATTCTCTTCACTCGCTCTAGTGAAGAACCCACTTGTTCTTCGCGAAGTCACTATTACTGAAAACAATGAGAAAAAGCTAAAAAAAATTAGAAGCAAAACGATTAACTTTTTATCCATAAAATACATTTTACTTTAAAAAAATTAAAAGTCAAATTTTAATCCAGATTAACAATCATCTCGTTTTTTATCTTGTTCTTTAATATCCAGTCAGCAAGCCGATTTTCTAATTTTTCCCTTATAATTCTATCCATTTGTCTGGCGCCAAATTCTGGATGATATCCCTCTTTCACCAATTGATCAATGAACGATTCGGAAACGTTAATTTTTATCTGATAGGTCTTTAATAATTCCTCGGCGATTTGGTCAATTTTTTGCTGAACAATTTTTTTAATAATCAAATGATTTAATGGTTGATAAACAATGATTCCATCAAATCGATTTAAAAATTCTGCGGTAAAAAGTTTATTGGCGATAAGATAATTTATCATCACTGGCTGAAGATTTTCTTGATTAATAAGATCATTCTTTTCGTTAATCAACTTAAACAGATAGCCACTGCCGGCATTTGAGGTAGCAATAATAATAAGATTTTTACAATCAACTTTTCTTCCAAACCCATCATAAAAGTACCCTTCATCAGTGACTGTCAGAAAAATATTGATCAAATCATGATCAGCTTTCTCCAACTCATCTAAAAGTAAAACTCCAAATGGATGTTCTCTTATAGCTTTAGTTAATAACCCAGGATTTCCGGTAATAATATCGCCAATTAACTTTGGAATATCATTTTTTGATTGATATAAAGACATATCAAACCGCAGAAGATATTTTTCTGAACCAAAAAAGATATCGGCCAATGATTTTGCCGTTTCGGTTTTTCCAACACCAGTTGGTCCTAAAAAAAGAAATGAAGCTAAAGGTTTTTTTCTTTGGCTATAAAGGACAAAAGATTTTTTCAGGGTTGAAGCTACCTCTTTTATCGCTTCGTCCTGACCGATTATCTTTTCAAATAGCCGATTCTCAAGTGTCAAGAGACGTTTTTTTATCTCTTCAGTTAAAGTTGTTGGAATGTGAGTTTTTTTGGTTAAGACAGCATCCACAAGAGAAAGCGGTATTTTTTTTAAATTTTGTTTCTTTGCCGTTGCACAAATTTCATCTAATAAGACAAGTGATTTTTCAGGAAAAGGAATATCAGTAATAAAATTTTGGGCTTTTTCAACGATCAGTTTAATTACTTCATAAGGAATAAATACCCGATATTGAGATTCAAAATTAAAAGCTAAATTTAAGAGAATTTTCAAGGCAGTATTTGGATCAACTTCATTAATGACAATTTTGGTAAACAACTGATTAATCTTCTCATTAGGATAAATCACTTTCTGATAAGGAAATGGTTCGGTGATAGCGATAAATTGAAGATCATTTCTTTTGGCATATTTTTCAAAGATCGAAGAAAGATTAATTTTATCTGGTTGAGATGAACAATAATTCTCAAAGTTATCAATCACCAAGATAATATTTTTGGCTTCGATTGACTGAATAAATATTTCTTCCAATAAGCCGATTTTTTTTTGATAATCATCTGACTGCGATAAAATCTTTTCCATATTTAATCGAAAAACTCTCCGATACGCTAATTGAGGATGACAGTGGCCAAGAAAAATTCTGGTGGCTAAACTATCAATCACCGCATGTTTACCGACGCCTTCCTCACCGACTAAAATGACATTTGGCTCCATCGAACGAGCTAAAACAAGTTCGATTTCTTGGAGCTCTTGTTCGCGATCATAAACGGGTAATCGACTGTTTAGATAACTTGGATCCGTGAACTCATCGGCATAATTCTCAAGGAAATTTGTATATCCAAGAGATAAATGTCTTCCTAAAGGCGGATATTGGAAAAGATTTTTTAACTCCCACCATCTTCTTTTTAAAGTAATGTTCTGATAAAAGTCTTCAAACCACTCTTCAACTGCGGATCGATTTTGTTCTTCAAGAAGGTGATTCTCTAAAAAAATTTTTTTGGCTATTGCTTTTTTTTCCTCTTCAGTTTGAGTCAAGAGATTTAGAAAAAGGAAAAAAGGGGAAAGTATGAAAAAGAGTAAGAAAATTATCGGAAAGATGAGTACTAAGATGATATTTAGAATCAAATAAAATATGATCAACGAAAAACGAGCGATAAAACCAATTACTCTTGATGTTAGATTGGCAAACAGTAGATCAAAGTCTTCTGAAAGTGAAAAACTGTCATTTTTTTTTGTAAAGACGATATTTTTCCACGGATCAAAAAGGGTTTTTAGTAAATGACTAACTGAGAAAAAGTACGGTAAAAAAATAATGATATTAACGAATGCCTTTAATAAATTGCCAAAATAGTCTCTAAAAAAATGAGATAATTTTTTCATCAAAATCATTATAGATTATAAAAATACCTCTTGACAAGACAAAATATATCGGATAAAAATTATCATAGAATATTTTCTAACATGGAAAACGAAGAAAAAGAACCACCGGGCAGTTTTCAAAAATTACTCAATACTCGAATTAACTACCTCCGATTGAATAACTTCCCACTTATTAGTGAACGAATTAAAAATAAATTAAAATTTGGTATTTATCATTCAGTGGAAAAGTGTGAAGAATTGTGGCGCCAATTTTCCACCAATGAAAGTCTTTTTGATCTTTGGGAATTTCGTTACCAGTGGTATTTATCTTATCAATACACTCCTTATTTTCTAACTATTGAAGATAATGCTAAACCGATTGCCCTTTTGCCTTTATGGTTTAATCCAAATAAAAAGCGATTTGAATGGTTCGGAGGTGATTGGATGGAAGATAATAAATTTTTTGTTAAGGATGAGCGGTTTATTAAGATTTTTTTTAGGTTAATGTCTCTTTTACCTATCAAAATTTATCTTAATGCTATTTTACCAATCAAGTATCATCATAAATTTTTGTCAAAAGATACATCTAAATATACTCATGACTTGAAAAATTTTTCCAATATGGATCAATTTTTAACTACTCTTGACAAAAAAATTCGTTATAAATTTAAAAAGGATTATTTAGAAATTAGTTCTTTAAATCCCAAAATAATTTTTATTAATAATCCAACTTTAAGCGATCTTCGGGATTTAAAAAAGCTAAATACCCAACGTTTTAATGGCGTTAATCGGGATAACAGTGATTTAATTATCAAAGAAAGATTCCAAACATATCTTAATATTATTAAGTTCCGTAAAAAGTATAAAATATGGTTTTTGAAAGTGTTTATTCAAAATTATCTCGCTGTGGTGGACATGATTATTTCTTACAACAAAATTTATTACCCATTAAAGGGAGCCAGTGATGTAGAAAGATTTAGTGGTATTGGAAATTTTATTAATTATTATGAAATTAAAGATGCTATCGAAAATAAGTACGAAAAAATTGATTTTTTACAAGGTGATTATAACTGGAAGCATTTCTACTTAAAAGAAACTCCTCTTTTGAAATATCAAAAATAATCGAGTGGGTGTGGGAGGGATCGAACCTCCGACCTTCGTCTTATCAGGACGACGCTCTACCACTGAGCCACACACCCGTACTATAAATTGTACTTTATTTTAAAAATTTTACAATATATAATAAAGAAATGAAAAATTTATTGATTGTCTCTGATTGGGGACACGATTCACTGAGTGTTGCTGAGGTAAAAAGCGCGATCCTAGGCTTTTTAACTTCAAGAAAAATTCCTGACATTACCTTCGTCAATACTACTCCCTCAACGATTCATGCCTCTTTTATCACCCAGCAATTAGTCACCACGATTGAAAGATTAGGTGACCCTCGGGCAACAGTTATCTTTCAAAATGTTGACCCAAGAATCGCTCTTACTGAAAAAAACAAAACTTCTGCCAATGAAAGGAACACCATATTGGATAAGGTATTCAATCCTTTTCTTCATAAATTAGTACTTATGAAGTTATTTAACGGTATTTGGGTTTTTGGTCCAAACGCTCAATTTAATTTTTCATTAATAAAAAATAAAATTGAAAAAATATATTATTATCCAAACTTTGAAAAAGGAGGTCAGTTTCGATCCAGAGATTTGTATTCGCGAATTTGTGCTCATCTTTTGGAAGAGAATGAGGATCAGCTAGCACTTGAAGAGATCACACTCGATGCCATTCCACCACTTACCGGCTTTTATATCGGTCATATTGATAATTTTGGCAATATAAAAACCACAATAAAAAAAAGCGCTCTTAAAGGAAAGGTTGAACTAAATGAAAAACTAAAAATTAAGATAAATGGGGTTACCCAAACAGTAAAATTTGTTAATGGTCTTTTCTCGGACTCACCCAATCAATTAACTCTTTATCCAGGTTCATCTGGAGATTATGATGATCCTTATCTTGAGATTAGTATCTGGCGAACTTTTGAAAGTAAAGACGCTCAAAAAACAGGAGAGCATATTTTTAACTACCCATCACCCGGCGATAAAATCGAATTGATCCTTAAGTAAAAATATAGGTAAAGCCCCTCTGAAAAAATAAAGCCTTAAATTCAATAATCGGGTTAGGAGAAAAAAAGAAAGGAGGTGATCCAGCCGCTCCTTCCAGAACGGCTACCTTGTTACGACTTAACCCCCATCGCCAG
>JBBILO010000005.1:0-66694 GCA_037444855.1 Candidatus Roizmanbacteria bacterium
CTAAGTTGTAAAATCTTAAAAAACAAAATAATGAAAAAATTATTATAATTAAAATAATTTTTGTCATATCTTCAGTTCTATTTATGATACATCAAAATGAATTGAAATTTAGACAAATTATCATTTCTGATTTGATCGGGAATCTATAAGCGAGATTCCCGCCTTCGTCCCGTCATGACGGGACTTCGCAGCAATGAAAAATAAAGTTTGAAACAGATTTAATAAAATGAACTCTAGAATTGCCAAAAAAAAACTGTTAATTTTAATGACTCTTTTTTTTACCGGCTTATTTATTAGAATTTATATTTCTAATCTAGGCTATAATTTTGATTTTGGTTCATGGCAGATTGTTGGCAATCTAGTCAATCAAGGGAAAAATGTTTATCAGGAGACGACCCGATATAGTTATGGACCATTATGGTTTTTAATTTTGGGTTTATTTAAAAAAATATCTTTACTATTTGAAAACGATTATTTTGCTTTTCGATGTTTAATTATCTTAACTCTTACAATCAGCGATTTTTTAGTGAGTTTATTAGTATCTCGGTTTTTTGGCTCTCTCGCCTTCTTTTTTATTTTTTTTAATCCGATTTTAATCTATACCAGTGGATTTCATAATCAATTTGATACTTTAGCAATTTTTTTTGGTTTATTAGCTTTAATTACTATAGAGAAGAAACGAGAAAAAATAGTTGGTTATTTGCTTCTTGGTTTATCACTAATAATTAAACATATTTTTCTTTTTTTTCCATTATGGTTGATAATTCGAACTAAAAACAAAAAGCAATTTCTTTACTCGCTAGTTCCTTATCTTATTTTTATTAGTTCCTTTCTTCCATTTATAAATTCTAAAGAAACCTTTGGGGCAATTTTAAATAATGTTTTTTTAAATAAAAGAGATCTTTTATACCCCTTTTTACAAAATACTTCTTTGACAACACCAATAATCCTTTTTATTGTTTTATGGATTTTTGGATGGGTATTTAAAAAGGAAAAAATTTTTTATTCTGGTCTTTACTATTTATTAATTTTTACCGGGAGTTTAGTTAACAGTGGCGCTCAATATTTATCAATTCCACTGATTGGATTTTTATTTTTTCCATTGATGGGACTTTTTTATACTCTAGTGGCGGCATTTTATCTTTATTTTCACCTCTTTAACCTTAATTTAATTCTTATTATTTGTTTTAATTTATGTTGGCTAGTAATTATCACTAAAAAAATAATTTTTTTAAGTAAGTTAATGAATCGATTAATTTCTTTTTTGTTAGTCGTGAGTTTAATTTTTAGTTTTAAATTTTTTATTAAATATACCAAAGAATATTTTTTTTATTTTAAAAATAATTTTTACTTTTTAACAATCTATAGATCTCCATTAAAATTATTTAAAAAGGAAAATTTTGAAACCTCTTTTGATAGAAATAACACAATTATTGGCAATTCTATTATAAAAGAAAACAATTTGGGCTTAATTTATATTCCATATTTTTTAGACAATCAACCCGAAGATTTTTTTGAAAAGAATTATCAAATTGAAGTTAAATTCTTTATAAATGATCGTTTGTATCATCAAGAAAAGCGATCAATTGGTAATGCGCTGACTGAAAATGGAATCATTTTTGGCATGCCGGTGTTAAAGGAAGGGAAAAATAAAAATTATAAAATTATTCTCAAAAACAATCTTCCTACAGGAAAAAAATACTTTTATCTAGGCAAACAAATTCCTTATCAAGAGATTTATTTCATTGAAAAAAAACAACTTTCTTCCCCCCAATTTTTTATAAACTTTATTGAAGATAAAGCTTATTTTTTGTTTTATGATAAGAAAAGTGTTAATTATTTGATATTCTGGTATTTTTATATTTGGCTAGGTGTTAATTTATTTATAATTAGTTTTCTAAAAAATAATGTCAAAGCATATAAAAGTAGTTAAAAAAGAAAAGCCACTAATTTTAAGAGGCTTAATTTTTTTATTATTAGTTTCTCTTTCTTTATATATCTGTTTTTATAAACTTGGACATTCTTATTTAGAGAATTGGGATGAAGGATTTTATGCTCAAGTAACTAAAGAGATGATTAAGAGAAGGGATTACATTACTTTATATTGGAATAATAAGATTTTTTTGGATAAACCACCTCTCAATTTTTGGATAAATGCTTTTTTTGTCAAGGTGTTTGGTCTTAATGAGTTTTCGATTAGAATAACTTCAGCCATTAGTGGTTTTATTGTTATTTTACTTTTAATTTATATTTCAAATAAGAATTTTGGCCTAATACCTACTTTGTATGCTTTCTCTGCGGTTGCCTTAAATAATATTTATATTTGGCGGGTAAGAACAGGTAACTTGGACTCTTTATTAACCTTATTATTTTTTTTATCTTATTTAACAATTATCAATCCAAAAATTAGACATCGTTATAAAATTTTAGGATTATTCTTTGGTTTAATCTATCTCCAAAAGTTAAATTTTGTGTTTTTACCAATAATTGTTTTTATTTTGTTTGAATTAATCACTAAAAAAGAAAAAGTAAGAAAACACATATTTGATTATTTAACCGTTTCGTTAATTTTCATTCTAATAAGTGGTAGTTGGTTATTTTTAGGTTGGTTAAAAAATGGTGATAAGTTTTTACAATACTATCTTTTTCATGGAGATCAGGGAGTTTCTAATTTAAGATTATCGTTTTTTAAGACGGACTATCTCAGTTATCTTTATTATAGTTTACAAAGGAGATTAATCTACCCTTTTATTATCGGTACTATTTTTTTAATTATTAATATTAAAAAAATAAACAACTTAGTTCTTCTTATTTTTTCTTTGGCTTTATTGATTTTGTTAAGCTTTACTGAAAAAAAGAATAATTGGTATCTCATACCATCGGTTCCTTTTTGGGGATTAACAATAGGATACGGAGTATACAAGATTTTAGAAATTGCAAAAAAAATTAAAATAAAATTGATCAGAACCGATTTTTTGCTATCAATAATCTTAATAATTTCCTTACTTTATGTTTCATATAAAACTTTGATTGCTAATATTAATTCGATAGTTAATATGGAGGCGAGCGTTAGCGAAGTGAAAACGGCTAGAAAGGTTAAGGAGATTAGTCAAAACAATGATAAAATTTTAAGACTTGATTATGCTTATCCAGTGACCTTATTTTATTCCGATCGAGAAACATTTTATTATGTAACTGTTGACAAAAGCCTTTTTGATTTAATAAAAAATGAAAAAATAAAATATCTTTTTGGAAAAAAAGAAATAGTAGACACTTTTATTAAACATCCGCAGAACGAATTTTTATATGAAATTATTCCAGTTGATGATGAAAGAATAGTTAAAATATTAACAAAAAATTAATGAAAAAAATTCAATTGATTTTAATAAATTACTTTTTTTTGATATTAATATTTATTTTTTACAGTTACTTTCTTATTGATCCAAATTTTACTCTTTTCAATCATCCTTTATGGACAGGCTTTCGAAATTTTGTTGTCAATATCGGTTATTATCAAAGAGAGCTTTCTTGGTGGATTTATTTTATTTTAGTTTTATTATTGTTTTTCTTTCATTTTTTGCTAATCAAAAATTATAAAAAAATTAATTTAAGAATCATTGTTTTATTATTAGGATTATTAACTCTTTTTAGTTATCCATTTTTGTCACATGATTTTTTTAATTATCTATTTGATGCCCGGATTTTTACTTATTACGGAAAAAATCCTTATTTATACAAAGCATTGGATTTTCCATCCGATCCCTGGTTACGGTTTATGCATTGGACTCATCGGACTTATCCCTATGGACCAGTTTTTTTATTCATTAGTTTTCTGCCATCTTTTTTCAGTTTTGGCAAATTTATTCTTAATTTTTTTCTTTTTAAACTTCTTTGGATAATATTTTTTGCCTTTTCAATTTATTTCCTTACTAAACTAAAGAAAAAGTGGGCGCTATTTTTTGCTACTCATCCTTTAATTATTGTTGAAGGTTTAATTAATGCGCATAACGATTTCATTGCCTTATCCTTGGCTGCTTTTGGCATTTATTTTTTAACAAGAGAAAAAAAGATTTTTTCTCGAGTTTTATTTTTATTATCAGTCGGAATAAAATACTTAACTCTTCCATTACTTTTTCTTTCTAAAATAAATCAAAAGATGAATTTTTTAATTTTCGCGCTTTTAATTATTGCTATCCTTACTATCTCATTTCTTGGCGAAATTCAACCATGGTATTTCCTTGCTTTATTGGCTTTCTTGCCAATTTTTCCAAGATTAATAGAAAAATTGAATATTTTTTTTGCTGGTTTGTTATTTTCATATTATCCTTACATTCGACTTGGTGGATGGGATTCGATAGAAAAGATTAATCTTAAACATCAGATTATTTTAATAGGATTTTTACTTAATATTTTTTATTTAATTGGTTTAAAATTAAAGAAAAATGAAACAGATGGTAAAAAAGATTGAGTGGTTAATTATTTTAGGAAGTCTTTTTGCTTTTATTTTTAATAGTCTATATGTTTCTTATCCTGATGAATTTGTCAATCTTTTAGGAGGAAGAAGCATTTTAAATGGTGGCATCCCATACAAAGATTTTTTTGATCATCATCTTCCTTTTGCTTGGTATCTCTCATCGATTTTTTTATTATTTACGCGAAATTCTTATGTTTTGTTTCGATTATTGTGGTCGCTTTTTATTTTTTTCCTCCTTTTTATTTTAGGACAGTATATTAAGAAGAACCGAGAAAATTTTTATCCTTATTACCTTCTTTTTTTAATTTTATATCCAATAACCGCTCTTTATTTCTGGTTCCATCTATATTTAGCTGACAGTTTGGCGGTTTTATTTTTCTCGCTCATCTTTTGGTTATTAGTGGTCGAAACTTTTTCTGAAAAATCAAACTTCAAAATCGAAGTTTTAGGTTCACTTCTTACTTTTTGTTTAATTTTCTCTTCCATGACGTTTATTTATTTAGCGCTTTTCCTTTATCTCTGGCAGTTTTATTTAGTGATTAGTCGCCATAAAAAACAGTGGTTAAAATTTATTTTTTTCTCCTCAATTCCTTATCTTGTTTATGTCTTCTACCTAATCATTACCAATTCATGGTGGGATTTCTATTTTGCCAATTTCTATTACAATACAAAGTTGTATATTTCAATTCCTAATTATGTTAGGGGGAGATTTTTTAATCCTTTAAAATTTGCCTTAACTTTAATTGATAATTTCTATCAAGGATATCTTCCTCTTTTATCCAAAATCAAACATCTAGATTTATATCTACCCATTGATACTTTATCAGCCTTAGGAAGTTTAAGTTTATTAGTAATTCTTTTTTCCAAAAATCCTCTTTTTGGAATTTTTTATTTTTTCATTTTGTCTTTTTCTGCTCCAAGAAGCAATATTGGTCAGTATCGGGAAACAGATTACCAAAGCTCAATGTTTTTTGTTTTGGGAATAATTTCTTCTCTTTTTTCATTTTATTGGTTAAGAATACATTCTTTTAAAGAAAAGATTTTTGATGATTTAAAAAGAATTGTTCATTCAATTTTAACAATTTTTTTAATCTTTAGTTTAATTTTTCTCTTTGGTAATTTCTATCATAAATTTTTTATGGTTTATACTCAAAAGATGCCTCGAATTGACAATCAATGGAATGTCTATTCATTTTTAAAAGAAATAATTAACGACAATGATCATTTTTGGATTGGTCCATATGAACCGAATTTTCAATTCTTTAATCGGGAATTAACTGCCAATTGGAAATACCCAACCCTATTACCTCAATTTCGGGAAAACGATTATTTAAAAAAAGATTTCCTTTATCAGTTTAAAAAAAACAAGCCAACAGTGATTATTTTTAAACATGAGGCTTCTATCTTTATGACGCCAGCAGATCAATTCGGCCAGTTTTTTTTAGAATGGTTGAAGAAAGATTATCTTAATCTGGAAGAGATTAGAAATATTCAGGTTCTTCGTTCTCCGTCAGAGTTTAATCTAAAAACCGATTTCTATTTTCTTAAAAATGAAAAAGAAAGAATTCTTAATAATTTAAGAACCAAAGGATTTATTCAATAAGTTGATTATCAAGTGAATTTTGGTTTTTAAAGGAGCATATTTTAACCCGAATTTTAATCGATTTTTTTCCTGATAAATTTGATGAATTTTTGAACCAGAGCCTTCGGTTGATTGAGCATTTTTGTGCCAGAGAACAATTTTTGGATTATAAAAAAGATTAACCCTCTTTTTTATTGCCCGATAGCAAAAATCAGCATCTTCATAATAGAGAAAGTAACTTTCATCCCAGAAACCAACTCGATCGATTACTTTTTTATCAAAAATCATCAAACAACCAGTAATAAATTCTGCTTTTTCAAGTTGATCGTATTGTCCTTTATCGACTTCATCGACCCCACGATGAGGGGTAAAAACATTTTTCCAGTCAAAAGAACCACTGGCATACCAGATAACTTTTCCTAAATCTCTTTTCTGATAACGATCTTTATGATACTCAAAACCTGGTGCGTAATAGATTTTTCCGCCAATAATAGAAGAAGGATGTTTTTTAAGAGAATTGAGAATACTATCAACAAAATCTGGCTTGAAATAAACATCATTGTTAACAATACAGAAATTAACAAAACCATTTTCGATGGCTTTTTTTATCCCTAAATTGACTCCATGAGCATAGCCTAAGTTTCTTGAATAAATAACTGAATGAGAGAGTTGAGTTTTAATGGATTGTCTTTTTTTTTCATCAGAAAGATCAGCGATAAAAAGTTTAAAATTTTTATTCCTTTGTTTTTCTAAAGAAGAAAAAAAATCATCTGCCACATGATAGTTATTATAAAAAACAGTAATAATGGCCAATCGATTATTTTTCATAAGAAAAAAAATATTCAATTTCCTTTTTGAGATTGAATTTAAAAATAAATGTTAAAACAAAATAATAAGTTAGATTTCCACTTAAGATTAATAAAGCAGTTAATAAATATAAATTTTTTATTGCCAATGATTGGATTAATAACAAAATAAAAATCATGACTAAACCAGCAAAAAGTGGTTTTTTTATTGAGGAAAAAAAGCTAAAAGAAAAATATTTTTTTGCTAGTGAAACAACAAGGAAAAAGGTGAAAGAGATTATTAGATGAGTCAGAGGAAAACCAAAAATATCAAAAATTTTTGTTAAAGTTGGCGTTAACAACCAGGTAATGATTGTCCAAAAAAGCATAAGATTAAAAGAAATTTTTACCTTGCCGATAGCGTTGAAAATATTAACGAATGGCGCTGAATAAATAACAAGAAAACTAGAAAAAACAAAGATTCTAAAAAGATGAAGTGCCGGCTCCCATTTTTGATATTTTGGGATGATATAAACCAAATGGGGCATAAGAAAGAAAGAAAGGATCATTAAAGGAAGGATAATTAAAGTTTGATAATAAAGGATTTTATTTATGATGAATGAAATTTTTTCTTTATTTTCCTGAAGACGGGCAACCAGGGGAAAAAGAATTTTAGTGATATTATCCATAATGATCCTAATTGGTGCCTCAGCCCATTTTTTTGCCCAACCGATATAACCAACACTCTCAAAACCGATGACCTTTCCTAAATAGAGAATAATTAAATCATCTTTAAAAAGAGCGAGAAATGATGAAGTTTGGAAAGGCAACCCAAAAGATAGCAGTTGTTTTAAATTTTCTTTTACTAAACCAACTCTTGGTTGCCATGGAGAAAAGTAATAAATAAGAATTAAACCAATAATTGAACGAGATAAAACACCAATGATAAAACTTTTTAACTCAAAGTTTAAAAGAGCAAAGACAATCACGGTTAAATAAAAAAAAGTATTTTCAACGACTTGGACAAGAACTATTTTTTGATATTGGATCTTTCTTTCTAAAAAAATTGAGGGTACAGTTTTTAAACTTGAAATAAAAAATGAAATAAGAAGAGAATAGTAGAGGTAGAGACCATCGTTGGGAAGTCGATAAAATTTGACAATAAATTCGCCAAGAAGAAAGCCAATTGAGATTAAAGAAAGAATTAAGATTTGTTGAAAAGTAAAGACCGATTTAACATCATCATCAGAAATTTCTTTTTTTTGAATTAAGGAAGCAGCCAGACCGATATCAGAAAAATAATTTAAAAAAGAAATAGTTGATAAAAGAGTGATATAAATACCAAAGATTTTTGGCGAAAGAATAATCGTTAAGATTAGATTGGCAATTAAACCAAGAATGGCCGAATAACCGCTTTGAAAAAAAAGACTTAAACTACTGAAAAAGGCTTTCTTTTTGAGTTTTTTTAGGTCATTCATTATTGATATAATACTTAAAGTATGAATCTGAAAAAGTCGATTTTTTGGCAATTATTAATAGTTATCATTATAACAATTCCTTCATTTTTAAGCCTTCTTAACTCATATTACTTTACGGTTCATGACAATCAACATATCGTTAGGTTATATTTATTAGATAAAGGGATAAAACAAGGATATCTTTTTCCTCGCTGGGTCGATGAATTAACCTTTGGATTTGGTGATCCTCTTTTTAATTTTTATCCACCTTTAGTTTATTATTTGGGAGAGTTTTTTCATTTATTGGGTTTTTCTTATATTTGGTCGATAAAGCTGGTTTTTATTCTTGGTTTTTTAATTGGTTCAATTTCAATTTATTTTTTTATTAGAGAATTTTTAGGAAAACTGGCTGCTTTTTTAGGAACAACAATTTTTACTTATTTTTTTTATCATGCGGTTAATGCTTATGTCCGAGGAGCCCTATCAGAATTTTTTGCCATGAATTTGGTGCCTTTGGTTTTTTTATCGATAACAAAAACAGCTAAAAGTCCGTCAATTAAAAGCAGTTTATTTTTTGCTTTTTCATTGGCTTTAGTTTTTCTTAGTCATCAATTAGTGGCTTTACCTTTATTATTTTTTCTTCCTTTTTATTTTCTTTTTTCTTTATTTATTTCAGAAAAGAAAAAGAAGAAGTTTGTCATATTTTTAATTATTGGTGGGTTAATTGGTTTAAGTTTATCAGCCTTTTATTGGTTACCAATGTTTTATGAAAAGCAATTTACGTTTTTAGATAAAGAACTTGGCGGGTATAAAGATCATTATCTTTACCCTTATCAATTTTGGTACTCGCCATGGGGATTTGGAGCATCAGTGGAAGGAATTCTAGATGGAATGAGTTTTCAGTTGGGGAAAATTCCAATTCTTTTAATTTCATTCTCAATCATTAGTTTTTTTATTTTTCAACTAAAAAAATTAACTAAAAAGGAGGAATTAGTGGCTAATCAATTTATTTTCTTTTTGTTTTTACTGGTTTTTGGTTTGTGGATGACGACATTTTATTCTTCATTTATTTGGGATAAGATAAAATTCTTATGGAGTCTTCAGTTTCCATGGCGATTTTTGTCAATAACTGCTACGTTTGTTGCGGTAATTGCAAGTTATTGGATTTATTTTCTTCAAAGAGTATTTTTCCAAAAAAATGAATTTTTCATCAAGCTGCTAGCCAGTATTTTTATTGTTTTAACCATTTATAAATACTATCCTTATTTTCGGCCACAAAATTATCTGAAAGTTACCGACAAAGATTTAATCACTAAAGAAGAAATCCAATGGGTTCAAAGTAAGACAGTTTTGCATTTTGTCCCAAAAGGTGTAAAAGCCAAAAAAAACGAATACGGAGTTTATATCTTAGATATCGATAAAAAAGATTTACCAAAAAATATTTATGATATAAAAAAGGGGAGAGGAGAAGTAAAGATAGTTAAAAACAAATATCAAGAGAAAGAATTTTTAATTAAAGTTAAAACTCCAATTCAACTTCAGTTGAATACATTTAATTTTATTGGTTGGCAAGCTTATTTAGATGGAAAAAAGATTAAAATTAATGACAATAACGATTATAAATTAATTAATGTCGACATTCCTCAAGGCGACTATCAGCTAAAATTTGTTTTTGAAAATACTTTAGTTCGTACAATTAGTGAATACCTTTCTTTTATTAGTTTAGCGGTGTGTTTATGGATTTCAAAAAAAAGAATAACTTAATTTATTTTTATCCATTGGTAATTTTTATTTTTTTAGTTAATTTTCATTACTATCAATTTTATCAAGATAGTTTTGAACAAATGAAATTGTTAATTAAAAACAAACAAAAAAGTTTTGGTGATTACGAAAAAATCCAATCCGAACATCCTTATTATGAGATTTGGCGTTTATCGGAATCAAATGAAAAAGTTGTTTTTCTTAATGAATCAAAAGATGGTAAAGAAGTTGATTACAACACCACATATTTTAAAAATATAAATAAAAAAATCAAAAAGGATTATTACTTAAGCGAGCTTAAACTTTTTGTTAATTATTATTTTTTTCCAAGAAATATACCAAAATTTTCTTTTTATGAATTAATTTTTAATAATGACAAAATATTAACAAGAGGTGTTTATTTAATTTCCGATTTTGAAATGGAAGGATATTATAAAAAATTATTAGAGGAAAATTTATGCAGAAAGATTAAATCGCCCGAACAAAAGCTGATTGAAAAGAAATTTTTAGAAACTTATAATAGATTGAAAAGATTAGAAATATCCAAGAAGAATTATCTAATTGTGAATCGACACCCAGAAAAACCTTATTATCTTTATGAAGTTATAAAATAAAGTTTTATGAATAATTATGATTTTTTTAATTTAATTTTTTTTGTTCTCTCTATTTATCTTTTTGGTTCAGTTTTTTTTCTAATATTTTTTAGAAAACTATTTAATAAGATTAATTTATTTATTCAAATTTCTTCCTTTTGGATTTTAGGAAACAGTCTTTTAATGTTTTTGCTTTTGGTTTTATTTTTGACTAATTTTTTAGTATTAGTTAATCGACAATTAATTTTAATTTCGGTTGCTATTTTATTTATTACTTTTTTGTTGATTTTTTTACAAAAAAAAATAGGATTTGATAAAGAAAAAAATCATTGGTTTTTATTATTATTGATATTGCTTTTCTTTTATCCTCTGATAAAAAATTCAATTTCGAGTTTTCTTATCGGTTGGGATGCGGCAGCAATTTGGTTTTTAAAAGCAAAAGCCTTATTTAATAATATTTTTCCTTCTTATTTAAAAGACGAAAATTACTTATTTTCTAGTCAATCTTATCCTATCGGAGTTCCATTGATGCTTTTTGCTATTTTTAAATGGCTCGGTAAGATAAACGACCAATTAGTTCAGTTTTATTTTTTAAATTTTTATCTCAATCTCATTTTTTTATCGTTTGGAATTATGATTTTTTTATTTAAACAGATTTTATCTCAATTCATTGATAAAATATTCTTTTTAATAATTACTTTATCTTTTTTCCTTGGAAGTAACTTTATAATTTATTCTCATAATGGTTACGTTGATCTAATTTTATCTTCTTACTTTGCTTATCTTTTTTGGTTAATTTATTTAACTTTCTTTAGAGGCAATGATTTTAAAAAAGAAGAAACTATTAATCTAATTTTTATTCTTGCTCCAATTTCTTTAAATATTAAAAATGAAGCGATACCCTTTTTCATATTTATTTTGTTAACTCTTGTTATTTACCTTTCAAAAGAAAAACTAATCAATAAAAATTTTCTATCTAATATTATTTTTTTGATAATTTTTTTTCTACCATTTTTTGGTTGGTTTTTTTATTTAAAAATGAATAAAATTCTTTCTTTCCTAGATAATCATTACCTGGATTTCTTAAAAATAGAAAACTTAAGAAGAATAAAAATAATTTTTAATTATTTTTTTATTGAATTTTTAAATACTAATAAATACGGTTTAAGTTTTATTACAGTGATATTTGCTTTAATTTTTTCTTTGACTATTTTAATATTCTCTAAAAAAATAACTTACAAGCACGTTTTGTTGATTTTTATATTACTTGGTCAATTTTTAAGCTATGTATACGTTTATGTTATTACCCCTCTTGCTTTCTTATCTCAACTGGAGAGCTCTTTAGAAAGAGTACTTTTACAAATTTTACCTCTTATTTTTATTTTAGATGTTATACTGTTAAAAAATTTAATAGATAATTATAAAATTTAATTTTTGATTATTTTTAATTATATTTTTTATTATGATCAAAAAGCAAAAATTTAAAATTTTTCCGATTTTATTTTTGCTAATTATCGCTTTATTTCTTCGTTTCTATAAATTATCTGAAATTCCAAAATCTCTCCATTTAGATGAAGTTGCTAACGCATATACTGGTAGATTTATTCTTGAGAACAAAAAAGATTTATACGGTAATCCCTTCCCAATTTTCTACTTTGACAAATTTGGTGATTATCCGCCAGTCATTCCGATGTATATTCAAGCCTTAGGAACCTATATTTTTGGTTTTAATGAGCTTGGTTCAAGGTCAATTGTGGCAATTTTAGGTTCATTATTGGTCATTCCAATCTATTTTATTTCCTTAGCAATTTTTGGGAATTGGAAAACAGCTTTTTTTAGCGGATTGATGGTTGCCGTGATTCCATGGCAGGTTGTTTTTTCTCGCCAAAGTGCTGAAGGTATCATTGCCTCGGTGTTTTATTTTTTTGGATTATTGATATTAATTAAATTCATTCAAAAAAAGAAGTTTTTATATGTACTCTTATCCTTGCCTTTTTTTATCTCAACTTATTTTCTTTACCCCGGTTTTCGAATTTTAACCCCTTTGACTTTCTTCCCTCTTTTTCTTTTTTTTAATAAAAAAAAGGATGAGAAAAAGTCCAAAAAATTAGCAATAATTAGTTTTCTTAGTTTTTTACTACTTTTCATTATCAGTTTTTTAATCATTAATAGTTATTGGGGGAAAGGTAGAGGGAATCAAGTGTCGATTTTTAATTTTGTTTCTGGGGTAGAGAATAATAATTTACAATTAATCTATCGAGAAAAAAACCCTATTATTGCAAGAATTTTTAATAATAAAGTTATTGGTTATAGTCGAAAGTTCATTGGCGAATATTTCGACTATTTTTCAGGTAAATATTTATTTATAACTGGTGGAGGAGAAATTACCCATAAAGTTCCAAATAGTGGCGAGCTCTATTTAATTTTTATTCCACTTTTTATTTTAGGTTTATTTGATCGTTTAAGAAAGTACAATCAATCGATAAATTATCCGCTATTTTACTACGGAATTTACCTTTTGTTAATTAGTGCTATTCCAGGAGCAATTACAGTGATTGCTGTTCCAAATTTTCATCGAACAATCACGATGAGTGTTTTTTATATACTTTTAGCCTCGTACGGGTTCAATATTTTAACAAAGATTAATTTTAAAAAAATGCCCGTATATATTTTAGTTTATCCAGTGGTATTAATAGAGTTGATTTATTTTATGCACAATTTTATTACTCACGTAGATTATATTCAATTTATTGGAAATAATGAAGGTGCAAAAGAAGCTTTTCAAGAAATTTATCGATTAAAAAATAACTATAAAAAAGTTTTCGCACCTGGCACCCATTATTATCCTTTATACTATCTCTATTTTCAGAAAAAGATTTCTTCAGATTTAATTGGTAAATTTCGTCAAAGTTATTATTTACCTCAGATAGATAATATTTATTTTTCAGAAAAAGATTGTTTTTTTGGTGATATTATTGAAGAACTCAAGAAAGAAGAAAAGACCCTTCTTTTATTAAAAGAAACATGTTTGGCAGATATTGAAGAATATCAATATTTAAATCTGAAATTACTTAACAAATTTCAAACTAGTTATGGTAATTATTCTTTATGGTTATATGAATTTGCAAGAGAGGAAAATAAAAAATTTTTTGAATATTTAAAATAAAGAAAAAATCAATTTCTTTCAAATTTAAATAAATATTTATTCTTATCAATTTCCCAAGTTTTTGTTAATTTCAAATTGGGTGTGGCGGTAAACTCCCAGCGATTTTCTTTATAAACCGTATTTAAATTGGGAGCAAAGACAAATAAGGTTTTTAAATTTTGGTAATTAATCTCGTTTTCAGCTGGTTTTATCTCATTATCTTTTTCAAGAAAAAATCTGAGATATAAAGCTCGAGCATCACCAATAAAATTTTCAGTGATATTATAACTTTCTTTTGGTTTCTCTTTTTTTATTAATTTAGCTACTTGTTCCATCTGTTCTATTGTCGGATAAGATGTGTTTTTGACTTTAATTAGATCGTTGTGGACTTTTTGTGAGTAGAGGATGCGAAGGTCGGTAACAAGATAAAGACTAAATATTAAAAAAATAATTAGCCTTTTATCTAAGACGTAAGTTAAGATTGTAGTCAATAAGGGTAGAGCAATAAAAAAATATCTTAGATAATAAACCTCATGAGCTAACAAACTGGAGAACAGGGCTGTAAAAAAAGAGATTGTGATTAGAATATTTATTGTCGTATTTTTTTTATGATTGATAAAAAACCGAAAAATTAGTAAGTAGATAATTAATCCGATTATTATCATTTGCCAATAAGAAGGATTAAATAGAGTTGGGAAATGTGTTGCTTCTGTTTGAAAGGCCAAAAAAATAATTGGTATAAGAAAAATATCGATTAATTTTAAAATAATAGGTCGAGAAAAAATTGGTTGATAGACATTGTGAAAACTTCTGTTAATAGTGGCGTTATAAATCAAGGCATTGGTTAAGTAAAAATGATTTTTTATTTCAAATAATATAAGAGGCAAGATTGAGAGAGTGAAACTTAAAATAAAAAACATAGAATTTTTAAAATTTTTTCTCAAGAGAAGGATTAAGCTTATTCCAATAGCAAAAATAACAAAATAATGAAAATGAAAAAGGAAACCGGCAAGAAAGCCGCTTAAAAAATAATTAATTTTTTTATTTTCTTTTAGAGCTATAAAGTAATAATACCAATAAATAGGACTAATTGAAATGGTAAAATTTGGATTCCAAAAAAATCTTAAATGGGCGACGACAACCGGTGATAAAGAAAAAATTGCCGTTGCTAAAAGTGATTTCTTTTGATCAAAAAAAAGACGAGCGAGTCTATAAAAATAATAAATTCCAATCATCATTAAAAAAATATTGATATAAACAGGACCTAAAACATCTTTATTAAATAAAAGAAGCCCTAAAGCACCCATGTAATAAGTGAGAGAACTGAAATAAATTTCTCTTGTTCCATATTGACCAAAAGAAAGGGGTGGACCAATGGCAGTTATTTCTTTATTTTTTAAAACTCTTAATGAGGCCAATGTATCTCTGGCCATATCACCAGAAAAAAAGTAGGTATATCGAAGATTAAATGCATAAAAGAAAAAAGCGGTAATCATTATAAAAATCAAATAGCCATTTTTTGATACAAATTTCTTCATATTTTAAATATTAATTACAATATCTTTTCCGTCCTTTTTTTGACGTCTCAATAAAATTATTTGGTTTTTTTCAGGTTTAACTATTTTTATTAACCCGCCGGTTAATGGGTTAACGATGGAATAATTTTGTAATTCTATTCTTTTTATTAGATCCAAAGAAATTTGCTTGTTTGGATAATAAACACGAGTTTTTCTTTTTTCAATAATTATACCAGGCTCAATTTTAATTTTTTCTAAATCGTTTTCATGGAGACTGTCTTTTAAGAAGCCTATTTCTACTCTTTCATTTGGTAAAGTGTTTGCTCGATAATAAATCTCTATTTGAAAAGCGCTTATCCCTGTTAATTCCTGTAATTGTTGTTGGACGGCACGATCATTTTTCACCAAATTTGGTTGAATTAAAAAAAAAGGATGAATTCCTTCTTCGCTTAATATTCGATTATTAGAAAAGATTATTTTTCCATAATATCCGTTTTCTATGTTCGCTACAATTTCATCGTTATAATCAAATTTATTAAAAATTAATTTAGAGTGCCAATTTAAATACCACCGGTTATTTTTTTTCAAGAATTTGATAGGCTGAGTATTGGTAAATGAACCAACTTTAGTATTATATGTAATTTTTACTTGGCCATTGATTTCTTTTTTCCAAGGAAAGTATTTTTCTATGACAATATCGATTTTTTTATCAATAAGATGAATTTTTTTTTCTAAATTGAGCATATATCGCCAAAAGTCATAACGATCATATTTTTTATCAAGAGAAAGATAGTTATACATATCTTGATAGGTGCTATTTTCCCATTGACGAACAATCTCTTTAATAATTGGTTTTGGAGATGGATTAAGATAATAAATCTGTTGGATAAAATAAATAATAAAAAGCAGAGCAAAGATAGCATAATGATAAAAATTAAACTTCATCACTTCAGAAATTTTTTTTACTGTTGTTAAAATAAGAAAGGGTAACGTCAATAATAAGTAACGCACAAAGACCGGCATTGGTATCATTAAAAATATAAGGATTAAAATTATTAGATTAATATATAATTCTTTAATAACTGAAAAATTTATTTGAGATCGAATAAATTTTATTGTTAAATTAATAATATATCTTATTTGAATTAAGAATAAAATGATATATATCGGCCAAAAAATTGTCCATTCAGGAATTCTTTCCCAAACCGCTCCTTCGTACCAACCTTTATTAAAACCAATTAGAAAATAGATAAATATTTGTCCCGGTATGGTTGATACGTAAGAAGTTTTCCAATAATTGATGATCCATTTTTGCGCTTTTAAAAAATCGATCAAGCTCCCGCCTTTAAGAAAAAATGGGAGATAAACAACAAAGTAGGTAAAAATCCCAAAAAGAATAATGAGAAAAAAATTAAAAATTAATCTTTTTTTTCTTGAAACAAGTAAAAGCTCAATGGCAATAATGACAGCGGCAAACATACCAAATTTAGTAGAAATAAAACCTCCAAGAGATATACCCGCGAGCGCACTAAATAAAACTGATTTTATTATTCTATTCTCTTTTTCAACGAGTTTGAAAAAAGAATAAATGTGAATTAGCAAAAATAAAAGTTGAGGTAAGTCAAGCATACTTATCCCAATTTGAGAATATATAAGAGGTTCTGTTAAAAACAAAATCGATGTAAAGAAAACCAATTTTTTACTTTTAAAGAAAAGATTTGCAATTTGGAAAAAGAAAATAAAAGTGAGAGAAAAAATAAAAATTGAAATTACCTGAGGATTATTAAATAATTTAATGGATAAACCATATAAATATTTTCCCAAAGGAGGGGCTTCTGGATTAATGTCAAAAAGATTACCTGTTTTTAGATAGTCAACACCGGCTACTTGATAGAGAAGCTCATCGCTAATTGATCGCGGACTGCGGGGAATCCTATATTGGGAGTGGTCGAATAAATCCCGAGAATATTTTTCATCAAATGGATTTAAATAGACATATCGATAGTGATAGATAAGAAATAAAAAAATAAATAAAAATGGAAGAAAAAAAACAATCTTTGAGAAAATTTTTTTCATTTCTTATTTTATCAACTCAAAAAAAAATATTGCTGACTTACCGCCTGGTTTTTCGATTTTTTTAATCAGTTTTATTGGCCATTCTGAGGGAAATTCTGTTCGGTGGGGAAAAACAGCGTAAACATATTTTTTTTCTAAATCTTTTTTATGATTTAAAAGTTGTGGTAAATCTAATGGCCAGTAACCGATAACTTCTACTTGATGTCCATCACGAGGTAAACTAGCGCGAAGCATATCAGCGATTAGACCAAAATTACCTTCAGCTAAAAGAATGACCGGCTTATCTTTTGATTTTTCGATAGCAAAATCAATGATTTCTTTTACTCCCCAACCAGCTGGTGTTCCTTCAAGATATTGACCAAGATCGATTGGCGGAAATGAGATATTTTTAAAATCAAAAATAATCTTATAATCAAAAAAAAGTTGGGTTAAGAAAAGAGGAATAAAAAAAACCCAATAAATTTTTTTGTTTTTTAAATAAGAAAAATAAATAGCGGCAAAAATGACAAAGAGCGAAGCAAAAAAAATTAAATAACGAGGAAAAATTACTTTTGAGATTGAGCAAATAATAAAAAAGGGAATAAAAAACCAAATTAAAAAATATAAACCAAGAGAAAGATTTTTTTTGATAAGTATCAGCAAACCAAATAAAGAAAATAGTGGCAAAACAAAACCTGATTCCCAGATAATATCAATCCAAACACCTTTAAAGTTATTCCAAAATAGAGAAAATGGTGCTTTGAGAAATTCTTCTTTGGTCATTAAAAAAGTGGTGTTTTTAATGCCAATATAATGCATATAAGGGGAGAGGCGTTGGATGTTGTAAATGGAAAATGAAAAAATGAGAACAATTAAAAATAAAAGATAATAATTAATTAATTTTTTGATATTAATTTCTCTTTTATTTAAAATAATTGGAGCAAAGATAGATAAAAGTAAAAAGAGTTGAACCGATGATTTGGTGAGCAGCGAAAGTCCACCGATTAGTCCAAATAAGAAAGCAATATCTAAACGGATATTTTTTATTAAAAGTATAGAAAAAAACAAAATCCAGATAAAGGCCATATTCACTGCTGAATCAGTGAGTGCCATTCGATCATAAAAAAGAAAATAAGGAGTAAAAATGTAAAAAAAACTGCCTAAAAAGGCGGCTTTTTTATTAAATAAAAAGAACAATAATGAAAAAATGCCAATCAAAGAAGCAAAACCAGTAATTACAGAGAATAATCTTCCGGCAAAAAGCGGTTGGTTAGGAAAAATTTTTAAAAGAGGGATCGTCGCCCAAGTTTGAAGAGGCTGTTTCCCATCGGTTAAGGAGATAAAACGCATTGAGGCATCATGCCAGGCAATTTTTGACCAATTGATATAGATACCTTCGTCTGCAAAAATTGGGAATTTTTCCAGATTAATCAGTCGAGTTAAGAAGTAAAAAAGTACTAAAATAGCGATAATAAAAAAATCTTTTTTGTTAAATTTTTTTTTAGAAAAATTAAAAATCTCAAAAATATCAAACATAAATTATTCTTGAAAAATTAACCGATGACGATAAATTTTTAATCGACCAAGTAAATAAATTATACTCCAATAAAGACAGCCAAACCCGTAGATAAGACTTCTTCTGAAATTAATTGACGAGGCTTCTTTAAAATATTTTGTTGGACAACTGATTTCGCCAATCCTAAACCCTTGAGCAACTATTTGAAGAAGAATTTGATTGTCAAAAACAAAGTCATTGGAATTTTTTTTTAAATTAATTTTTTTTAAAACCTCACTTCGATAAGCTCTCATACCGGTATGGTATTCAGAAAGTTTAATACCGGTACAGAGATTCTCAAAAAAAGTTAAGAAACGATTAGCAAGGTATTTATAAAAGGGCATACCACCTTTTAAAGCCCCGCCACCTAAGATTCTTGAACCTAAGACGACATCGTAGTTGCCACTTTCAATCATTCCTACTAATGCTGGAATTAATTTTGGGTCATATTGATAGTCAGGATGAATCATAATGATAATATCCGGGTTTAATTGAAGGGCCTTTTGATAGCAGGTTTTTTGATTGCCACCGTAACCTAAGTTTTTAGGATGAATAAAATATTTAATTTTCAATTTTTTGGCGATTTCAATCGTTTTGTCGGTGCTAGCATCATCAACTAGGATGACATCTTTTTTATACTCATCAGGGATATTGAGATAAGTTTTTTCCAAAGTTTTTTCAGCATTGTAAGCTGGTAAAACAATGATTACTTTAATTTTTTTCATTGCTGTTTTATTCTTTCAAACAAATAAAGTTGATAATAGTTATTTAAATTCCATTGTTTGATAAGTCGTCTTGGTTTAAAAAAAGCGACTTCATAAGACAAAGTTTTTTCATAGTCTTTGTTGTGAGCGATGACGAAAAGATAACGATTATGATAATAATCATCATAATTAATTTGATATTTATCTCGAATGAGAAAATACTTTATCACAGCAGCTTTCGTGTTATAGTAGGATAAATCAGCGACGTTGAAATTTTTTTTTAAGCCTGTTTGTTTAATTATTTGATAAGCCTTTTCTTCCATAGGATAATTCCAATATCTTGCTGGCGCCCAATAAGATTGTTGGGGTTTTTTTAAATTTTGCAAAAGACTATAAAAGAAAAAAGCGATTATTGATAAAACAATTAATTTTGTTGGTAGTTTTTTAATAAAGTTTTTTGATCTAAGTAAGATTGAGAAGATTAAAAAAAAGGAGACAGACAGATAATAATGAGGAGTGTTAATTCCTCCGGGCTTATCAACTTTTGACCAGTTTTTTAAAAACAGGATGGCGGTTTGAACATTGTAAAAATTATGTCGAATTTCAAATAATAGCAAGGGCAATAAACCTAAAGTTATTCCTAGAATAAGAATAAAAAAAGTTTTAATTTTATTTTTTTCATTAATAAGAAAGTAAATAAAAAATCCAAAAACGATTAGTAAAAATTGGTAATGAAATTGAGTTAGTAAACCAAGAAGAAAGGATACGATAAAAAAATTGATAATCGTTTTTTTTTGATAGTAATTAGATAAAAAGTAAATAAGGTATGGTAACATTGTAAATTGGAGGGTAGAGTTCCATAAAAAACGCGTATAGTTAATAAAATAAGGAAAAAAAGAGTAGATTGCAAGAAATATAAAAGCAGCTTTTTCATTAATCAATTTTTTAATACCAAAATAAAGTGGGAAGATTGAAAGGGCAGCAAAAACCATAAATAAATAAGAAGCGTTTACTGGATCCCAATTGCCCAATAAAAGAAATAATAGGAATAAATAGTAAGTAATTGGTCCCTGAAAAAGTAATCTTCCTTGATAGGTAGCAGAAATTTGCGGGCCAATAAGGGTTAATTTTTTTTCTCGATAGATTTTTAACGCTTCAATAGCAGATTCGGCTTGGTCCTGAGACCAATTAAGAAAATAAGAAAAGTGAAACGAACGAATAAGAATAAAAAGAAAAAAGAAGATAATCAAAAGAATTGATTCTAATTTTTTATTTATTTTTTTCATTATGAATTTTAAAACTTAACCAGTTAATAGTTTGGCAGATAATTTGACCATTAAATTCCTTTTTGACCAATTGATAATCATTTTTATCAATTGCTAGATGGGAAAAATTATTTTTTATCTCCATTAATTTATCAAGGGTGTAAAAAAATTCAACTGGTTTATTAAGATAAAAAACAAACGAGGGAGAACCACCATAGTAAAAGGAAGAAGTAGTTTGATAATGGGTGGCTTCAAGAAATTGACGGTTTTTTCGCTCTTGCTCTTCAACAAAAAAGGCTAAATGGCCAATATTTTTTTTATTTAAACACATGGCTAATTGAATTTTTTCAGGAATTTGGTAATTTTTAACTTTAAAAAAATAAGTTTGTTTAGTGAAATTGACGAGAAAAAAAATAAAGATCGTAAGAAAAATTATTTTTTTTATTAATTGATGATTAATTTTTTGATAAAGATAACCAACGATTAGACAGACTAAGGGAAGAAAAATAACAACATACCAGTCAATTTTTGTCTTCATAATCGTTAATAAAGCAAAAAAAGGAAGAGGGGATGAAAGAATAATTAATCTTTCAATTTTTTTTATTTCTTTTTTTAGATTAATGAAAAGAAGAAAATAACCTAGAATAATAAACGAATTAACAAAATTTAGATTCTTCCATAAGGCAAAAAAATAAAAAAATTTATTACCAAAATGAAGTTCGATTGGAACATAAAGACGTTTAAACATCTGGCTAAAAAAATGGTCTTCGATAAATTTCATCTGAAAAAATAAATAACCTAAGATATACCACAAAGATGGGAGGATGATAAAGAATAATAATTTGATAATATTTTTTAGCTTAATTTTAATTTTTTGATAATTAATTAAGAGGTAAATAAAATCAAATAATAAAGGATAAAAACCAAGAACTGATTTTGAAAATACACCCAAGGTTAAGAAAAATAATTTTTTCCAGTATTCGGAAAAATATAGAAAATAACCTAACCAACCGATGGTTACTAAAAGATCGCTATTTAATGTAGTTGAGCGCTCAATAAACGTAGGTGTCGCCGCTACAGTTAAGACTGAGATTAATACACTATGGTAATTATTGAAGAGTTTTTTAGCTAATTTAAATAAAAGAATTAAAAGAATGATTCCTAAAAATACCATCAACAATCGAGCAAAAACTTCATTTTCACCGAAAATAACAAAATTTAATGCTAATAATATGTGGGTTAAAGGTGGTTTATCAAACCAAAGTTGATGATTAAATGTGGTCCACAGGGAGCGATTTTTGATCATTTCCCGAGCGATTTGGGCATACATTCCCTCATCCCAATCAAAAAATTTAACATTTCTTAATTGATAATTACGCCATAGAAGTCCAATCAATACGAAGAAGAAAAAGAAAATTAAATTTTTTTTCATATCTTATATCGGCCCATTATTTCGGCATATTTAATTCTTAAAATGTCTTTTAAAGTTTCTAAACTGTCTTTAATAAAATTAACGTTTTTTGTTTCTACGTGACGCCAGATAACTGGTACCTCTTTAATTTTAAAGCAAAATTTACTGGCTAAAAATAAAAACTCTAGATCAAAACCAGCCGTTACTGATGAGCCTTTAACTTTTCTTTTTTTTCCGAAAAGAATCATTTTTTCAATAATTTTTTCAGCGACATTTTTTTTAAAAAGTTTAAAACCGCACTGAGTGTCTTTGATATTTTTTAGGCCGATGGTGAGATTCCGGATAAAAATAAATCCTCTAGCCATAATTCTTCGAGTTAAAGGAGCTCCCTGGCGGACACTGTTTCTTGAACCGATAATAATCGGATAACGATTGGTTTCTTTAATCAATTTTTCTGCTTCTTCGATTGGCGTCGCCAAATCAATATCAGAAAACATTACCCAATCTCCTTGGGATTTTGTTATTGCCGAAATAATTGCATAACCCTTACCTTGATGTGAATTTTCTAATAGTCTAAATTTTGGAAAAAGAGGAAGATATTTTTCTTTGATAATTTTTTTAGTTCTGTCAGTTGATCCATCATCAGAGATGATTACCTCTTCAAATCGTGGATCATTTTTAGTAAAATTACCAATTTTATCTAAAACCCCTTTTTGAATATTAGCCTCTTCGTTATAACATGGAATAGCAAGGGAGATGCTTAATTTATTTTTCATGGACTATTTTGTAAATTTTAACACGATCGACGGTCCAGATTTTGGCAATTGTCTTATTTGAAAACGCCGCGATTTGCCACTGAGGGTGGTTTAAAACATCGCAAGTTTTTTCGTAGCACAAGACATAAAGTTCATTACCTTCAACCGATGAGTCTTCACTCAGGGGTTTTTTTCCATAGATTTCTAAATAATAACGGATATGGCCATCCATTTCCGTAAAAGGAATCGGAACAATTTGATAAGGAGGTTTAGGGTCTTCTTTTAAAATCGATTTAGCGATTTTTTGAGCAATTTTGGTTTGAAAATTGCCTTGTTTTTGATAAAAAGGATATTTTCGGTATTGAAGGAAGAAAAAGTAGACTAAAAAAAGAAAAACAAAAATTTTAAGTAAAAAATTTTTCTGAGAAAAACAGAACAGGATAACCGAAAGCATGAGAAAAAAACTTAAATAGACCGTTTGATAGTAATGCCAAAAACGAAAACTATTTAAAGAGCTAAAGATAAAAATAAAAGAAAAAAAATTAAGCCAGTTGATTTGGATAAAAGGATGGTTTTTTATTTTTCTCGGAAGAAAGAAAAAGGTAATTAAAAGAAAAAAAAGAATCATGGTAATCTCAAATTTATTTAATTGAAGATTAAATACATAATTGAAAAAATTAGTCGTTGTTTCCCAAAATCGATTGAGAAAAGAACCGCCATAGGTTTCTTTGACTTGAGTAAAGGCTTGAATAAAATTTCTACTGTTCAAGAATTTATTTTTTAAATCAAAAAGAACAAGGGGCAAATTAATAATAAAAATTCCTACAGTAAAGGAAAAAAGGTCAATCGATAAATTTGCTAAAGATTTTTCTTTAAAAATCTTTTTCAATTTAAAAATAGTAGAAAGAAGTAAAGGAAAGATTAGTAATAACCCTAAATAATGGAGTTGAGTTGATAAAGCAAAAAAAACTCCTGTTAAAAAGATAAATAATCTTTTTTTTGTTAAGATAAATTGTGAAAAAAAATAAAGAGTAAAAAAAGCAAAATATGGCAGAAGATTTGGATTCCAAGAGAAGCGTGATGATTGAATAAGAATTGAGGAAAAGGTTGTTAAAAATAAAAAGATATATGAAAGAGTTTTATTGATTTTTCTGAGAAGAAAAAAAAATATGATTAAAGAAATAATTGATAAAAGTCCAACACCAAAACCCAGACCAACAGGATTAAACTTAAAAATAAATAAGAATGGGCTCATGAGATAATAGTAAAAAGGCCCTAAAAAAACTTGGCCAATAGAGGAAACCGGGCCAATGGCCGGGAGGTGTTCAAAGGTAATAATTCTTTTAACAATAATGGCGTCTCTTCCTTGATCACCTAAAAAAGTTAAGAACTCTTCCAGACGGTAAAAACGGGTGAAGGCGAGAATCAAAATGAAAAGCGCCAGTAGCTTATTTTTTGCTAAAATATTCAGTATGCGAAGGGTCATATTACCATATTTTACCTTAACCGCAGTTGTTTTTCTAACTACTTTGATTGTTTGGTTGCCTTTTTTATTTCGTCAAAATTATTGGTTAGGTCTTGAAATTCCTAATTCAGATATGGGCTATATTTATAAAAATTTTGATGGACCGCTTTACATCGTTCCGGCAAAAACTTTTTATCACCCAAAAGCGATCTCGAATTTAGGAATAGAGTTACCATTACCAGAAATTTATTTTGCCGCTCATCTGCCGTTTTATCCGCTTTTAATCCGTGCTTTTTCGTCAATTTTTGGTTATTTAAAATCAATGATTTTTGTCAATTTATTAGCAACTGTTTTCTTAACCTGTTTTTTTTATTTTTTTCTTAAAAAATTTAAAATAACGAAATATCCATTAATCTTAAGTATTATTCTTTTATTTACTCCTAAATTTTTAGTCGTCAGAAGTATTGGCGCGCCAGAAAGTTTATTTATCTTGTTTATTCTTGCATCGCTTTTTTTCTTTGAAGTGAAAAGGTTTTTTTGGTCAGGGATCTTTGGCGGATTGGCAACAATGACAAAATCGCCGGGTATCTTACTTTTTTTTGCTTATATCTTTTCAATCCTAGAAATGTATTTGAAAACGAAAAAAATCAATTGGCAGTGGCTGGGGATCTTATTAATCCCTTTAGGTCTATTAGCAGTCTTTAGTTTATATTGGTATCAATACGGTGATTTTTTTGCTTATTTTAATTCAGGTGATAATCTTCATCTCTATGGACCTTTTAGTGTTTTCAATTTTCGGGCCAATTGGATTGGTACCGCTTGGTTAGAAGATATTGTTTTGTATTTTCTTCTCTACGGTTTGACTGTCGTTTCTTTGTTTCGATCGCATTATCGAAGTTTTTTTTATTATTCTCTAATTTTTTTCTTCGCAATTATTAGCGTTCAGCACCGCGATATTCCACGATACAGTTTACCTCTTTGGCCAATGGCATTGATTACTTTTGAAAAATTTTTTACCAGTAAAAAATTTTTGATTGTTTTTCTTTTTTTGCTTCCTGCTTTTTATTTATTTGCCTGGAATTTTATTATCTATAACATAATGCCGGTATCCAATTGGGCTCCATATTTATAAACTAATCGGAAAGATAGAAATTGTTTTTTGTTTAATTAAAAATCTGACGAGAAATTAATGTAGATTTTTTTATTTTTGACATTCTGGACAAAAAAACGAACTGCGGTTGTTTATTTTAATCCTTTTTACCTTTTGGCCGCAATTTAGACAAGGCTGATCTTCTCTTTGATAAACTAAAAAATATTTCTGATGTTTACCTTTAGTACCATCAGGGAGAATATAAGCTTCATCAGCTCCTGATGAACCATTATTCTTAATAGCTTGTTCAATAATTTTTTTGATCGATTGATACAATTTAGCTATTTCTGAGGGGATTAAGCTTTTAGATTTTTTTAAAGGATGAATTTGTGCTAAAAACAAAGAATCATTGGCATAAATATTTCCAATACCAGTAATTTTGTTTTGGTCCATTAGCAAAAGTTTAATTGGTTTATTGCTTGATTGAATAATTTCTGTCAAATAAGATAAAGTAAAACTTGATGAAAGAACGTCAATTCCTTTGGGAATTATAGGTTGGGAAGAGACTTTCATCCAGCCAAACTTCCTTAAATCATTAAAAAACAAGACACTATTGTCTTCGAAATAGATAATAATTCTAGTTGTTTTTCCAGGCATGCGTTTAGTGTTTGTAAATGGTATGATTTCTTTAAACACCGGATTATTTTTATTTTTGGCAAAGAGTAATTCACCTGTTAATTTAAGATGAATATTTAAAAAAAAACTGTTTGAGAAATGAAGAGAAATTATCTTTCCAAATCTTTTAAGATCAATAATTTTTTGATAAAGAAGTTTTTCTGGGTCTCCGATAAATTGTTTTTTACTTAGAATTTCAATCTGAACAATTTTTCGTCCAATTAGTTTTGGTGTTAATAAAGATTTAATAGTTTCAACTTCTGGTAGCTCTGGCATGATTTTTATTGATTACTTGATTGACAAATTTTAAAATTTTATTTCTAAAATTCTCACGGCTAAATTTCTCAGCAGTTTTTCTGGCATTTTTTTTCATCGATAATAATTGTTGAGCATTCATTTTTTCATAAAATTTTATTTTTTCAATTAATGCTTCATGAGTGAGAGAATCAAATATAAGGCCATTATTTTTATCTTTTAAATATTCAGGAATGCCTCCAGAACGAAAGGCAATTACCGGTAAGCCATAACCCATGGCTTCAACTGGAGCAATTCCAAATTCCTCATCAACCGAGGCAAAAAGAAAAGCTTTTGCTTCTTGATAAAGTTTTGTCAACTTGGTGTCAGAGACATGATTTAAAAATTCAATATGTTTGCCAGCGATTGATTTGAGATATTTTTCTTCTCGCCCAGTCCCAACGATTTTTAAATTAAATTTTGCCAATTTAGCTCCTTGGATTAAGAGATCGATATGTTTTGCTTTTGTTAGGCGGGAGACAGTCAGGTAATAATCTTTACAATTTGTTTTATAAGAAATTTTTTGGGGGATGTTAACTGGAGGATAGATAACAATTGCCTCTCGTCGGTAAAATTTTTTAATTCTTTTTTTAGTCTCATAAGAGTTAGCGATTAGATAGTTTGGTCTTTGACTGGAATAAAAATCCCAGATCCTTAGGAAGTGATTAACAAGATAAGCATAAATTTTAATTGGAATATATCTTTTCCATTCAATCGCGGTTTCATAGCCATAAAGATATCTTGGTGGATGATGAATATATGAAATATGAATGGTTGGTTTTTTTACTTTGATGCCTTTTGACATCCATGAACCAGAAGAGGAAATAACAAGGTCGTATCTTGAAAAATCAAAACTTTCCCAGATAAGAGGAGTAAGAAATCGAAAAGGAGAGTAGTAATTTTTAATTAAAGGAATTTTTCCAAACCAAGAGGTATATATATGCCAATTTTCAAAATAATTTTTTTTATCTTTTAGTTTTTTTGGATTATATACAGTAGTATAAACATTAGCTGAGGAGAAAATTTTTTTCAGTTCAATTAAGACTCTTTCAGCGCCACCAAACTCAACTAGTTGGTCATGAACAAGGGCAACTTTCATTGGTTGATATTATAATTAATTCATGAATCTTTTTCATGGAATTATTTTAGGAATTATTGAAGGAGTAACCGAGTTTTTACCTATATCTTCAACAGCTCATTTAATACTATTTTCTCATATTTTAAATATTCCTCAGAACGATTTTCAAAAACTATATGAAGTTGTAATCCAGGGAGGAGCGATTTTAGCCGTTCTTTTTTTATATTTTCGTTCTCTTTTACAGGAAAGGTTTCTTTGGCCAAAAATCATTACTGCATTTTTTCCGACAGCATTCTTCGGTTTTATTTTTTATAGGTTAATAAAAAAAATTTTTTTTGAAAAACAAATTCTAATTTTAACTTCATTATTTTGCATCGGTTTAATTTTTATTGTAGCTGAAGCTTTAGTTAAGAAAAGAAAGATTTCACTAAGAAAAAAATTAGTTGATTTAAATTTCTTAAATGCTTTGCTTGTTGGTTTATTTCAATCATTAGCTATTATTCCTGGTGTCTCCCGTGCTGGGATTGTCATCTTGGCGATGCTTTTATTAGGTTTTAAAAGAGAAGAAGCGGCAATTTATTCTTTTTTTCTGGCCGTTCCGACAATATTGAGCGCCGTTGTTTATGATCTTTATCAAAATAGAGATTTATTAAGTATTGTTAATGCCAATCAAATTCAGATTTTAATTGTCGGTACTTTTGTTTCATTTATTACAGCCTTAATTTCGGTCAAATGGCTTGTTTTCTTTCTAAAAAAAAATTCATTAACAATTTTTGGATGGTACAGAATTATTTTTTCTATAGTGTATTTTTTGCAATTTGCCTTGTTATAATAAGATAAAATGCCCTTGTAGCTTAACGGATAAAGCGTCGGCCTCCGGAGCCGAAGATTAAGGGTTCAATTCCCTTCAAGGGCACAAAAAGGGCCTGTAGCTCAATTGGTAGAGCGTCCCGTTCGCTGCGGGAAGGTTGCCGGTTCGATCCCGGCCAGGTCCACAAAACTAGTTAGATGTCGTCTCTCCAATTCGGAAGATAAACTTCAAACATTAATAAAAGCAAGAACATAAAAATCTGGATTTAAGCTTTTATTTAATTTTACAATGTAGGAACGATTTTAAATTTTGATTTTTTGTCGTATTTAAGCTTTCTAATATTTTATGAGAATTTCTTGATTTAACCTTCCAGAATTTAATTTTTGTTGTTTATATCAGGCTGAATTTTATAAAGAGTTTTTTTATACTATCAAACTAAAATGCAGGGAAATTATTTTTACAAAAAATTAGGAGAAAGAATTAGTCTTTTAAGAAAAAGAAAAAAAATTTCTCAATATGAACTAGCTGACAAAGCAAAGATTAACCGAAGTTATTTAGCTATAGTTGAATTCGGTAAATCTAATCCTTCGGTCAAATTTTTAAGAAAACTAGCTCTCATTTTAAGAATAAAGCTCAGCGATTTATTTAGAGGACTTTAATTTATTCTTATTTATTAGCTTCTTTAAACAGGCAAAATTTTTATTTGATAAAATATATTTTGATCGAGCGTCCGTAGCTCAGTGGTAGAGCACCACTCTTATAAAGTGGGAGTCGATGGTTCGAATCCATCCGGACGCACTCAAATGGGAAAAATATTAACTGTTATTGGTTTGATTTTTATATTTAGCGGCTTATTAATTAATTTTTTTCCAAAATATCCATTTTTACCTGGAGATATTTTTATCAAAAAAGAAAACTTTGTTTTTATTTTTCCAGTCACCACTTCAATTATTTTAAGTATTGTGATTTCTTTAATTTTATATTTTTTTAATCGATGAGAAAAAAATAAGTAAATTGGCGCTAAAGATTTATATCGAACTCTAACATGATTTAAAGAAAAAATGAGAAAAAAGGTGCTTGAAATAAAGACTTCGTTTTCTTCAAAAATTCTTCTTAAAAGTTTATAATCTTATTATGACTTTAACTGAACTTTCATATTATGTGAGAAAAGCCGCTCCTTTATTAGTAATTTTCACTTTAATTATATTTATATTTTATTATTCTATAAAGCTTATTTTTTTATTGATAGAAAAACCTAAAACTCCTAATCTAGTAATTAATCCACTCTTTGATAAAATTGAAAAACCCGTTTTGAAAGAAGCAAGTTCCAGTGGTGGATTCAGTTATGTTTTGGATAATATCGAAGGTAGACCGGTAACAGCTACTTTGGCAGCAAAGGTATTTTTTATTCCTGAACCACAATCACGGCTTACTTATCGGAGTCGCATTCTTTTGATGGCAAAACAATTTGGTTTTGATACCGATATCACCAAGTATAAATTAATCGATGACGAAGCTTTTTTTTCTGATAGTGATAAAAAACTTTATATCAATATAAAAAATTTTAATTTTCGATATGAATACGATTTCGGACAGCATCCAGAAATTTTTCTTCAAGCAACCCTTCTTCAAGAAAAAGAAATCGAACAAAAAATAATTGAATTTTTAAAGTCAATTGACCGCTACCCAGAAGATTTAGCCAAGGGAAAAATTAATTTTTTATACTTTGATTACAATAGCGCCAATAATTCCATTTCTCCAAGCAGCTGGGAAAGGGCAAACATCGTGGAGCTGGATTTTTTTCCTCAAGATGTCCAAAACTACCCTGTGTTTTATGAAAAATTTCAAAGCAGTCCGAATCATGTCATTGCTACCTTTATTAATGGAGAAATTAAAATTTTAAAAGCAAAAATTTCCTATTTTGAAAAAGCATACGATCAATTTGGTATTTATCCCTTAAAAACAGGTGACCAAGCTTATGAAGAATTAATTTCTGGAAAAGGCTTGATTATTAGTAACGAGGCGAAGGAAAAGAAAATTACTATTAATAAAATGTTTTTATCTTATTTAGATTTAGAAAGTTATTTTCCTTACTTTCAACCTATCTATATTTTTTTGGGAGCTGATAATTTTGTCGCTTATGTCTTTGCGGTTAGTAACGATTATTTAAAGTAATTGTTTCTTTTTTAGGTTTTTTTGAGGTTTCTAGTTTCTTTCTTTTTGATTTTAATCAATCCAGTAGAAAATGTAATAAGAACCTTATTTTCTAAGTAATTTCTACTTCATATAAGATTTTATCTTTAGGCACCCGGTATTCTCTTGCCTCACCGAGCATATACAAAGAACCAGTTAGTAAAATAAGATCATCTTTTTTAACTCCTTTTATCGTTGAATTAATTTTCCTTGGCCCATTCTCAAAGACAGGAATTACCATCTCAGGTTTTATCTCTCTAATTATCGTTGCCATTTGGTGGGCAGGTATTTAAGGTTTACCAATAATATGTGGTTGGGTGACAATGATTTTTTTAGCTAGGGAAAGCAAAAGAAGAATAGATTGTTTAACATCTTTCGTCGCTAGCATTCCAATAATTAAATGAAATTTTTTTGGGATATAATTTCTTCATGCTGTCGGCTAAGACTCTCATTTTTTGGGATTATGAGCGCCATCTAAAATCACTGTCGGTTTTTCCTGGACTTTCTCCGTTCGGCCGAAAAAGTGTAAATTAACAAGAGCTTGATTAATTATTTGTTTATCGGCATAAAACCTTTATTATAAGCTATAACATCGCATGTGGTGATCGCTAAAGTAGCATTTTATGGCTTAAAAGTCTATGAAGGGCAATACCTTTATAATTATTATATGGTGCTTTAATATCGAAAATACTTCCGTTTCGATTAATTTTTTTATCTCAAACGAAAAATCTTTCCCTAATAAAAATATTGGAGATTTGTTTTTTCAGCCTGAGCTTGAATGACTTTTCGAACCCCGCTTTGGGTAACCCCAGTATTCACCGGTCTGCCGGACTTGATGAAGCCCGTCTTATGATAAGCGATGTCCACTAGGTGTGGACCGATCATATCAACATGATCAAAATCGATATTGATAATAATCGACAATTTTGGATTTAAAACATTGCTTGGTTCGTATTTCCACCCATACCAGTCTCAATAACACCAAAATCAAGTTTTTCCTGAGTAAAAATTACATGACTGAGGGCCACTTGAAAATACTATAAGTGGGTGAATAATTGGGGAAAGAAGTGATAAATGATTTATATTTTAGTCTTAATTGGGCGATGGGACATTATAATTTTGATGGAGAAATCATTCTTTCTCCAATAATCCATTTTTCATTAGGAATTTGAAGGTAGGGATTGATGTGGATACCATTCTTCAACTCGGCTGCATTAAGTCGCTCCCACCATCGTCGTTACTGAACTTTACCGCCAGTTTCAGCCAAATAAATACTAAAGTATTTATTTTGGGTATTGCCTAAAAATCATGCAAGACAGTTGTTTTTTTATTATTTCTTCAAATTTTTTTAATCATTCTTCTTTTGTTTTTTTACGTGAATATCCTAAACAAGGGTGTTCAGTGATTAAAGAAGTAAGCCAATTTAGTTGAGAATTATATTCGGCGAGGATTCAAGAGACGTCTTTCTCTTGAGTTTTCCCTGCCAATTTCTTAACTTATCATTCGGTTTTAATAAATAAGCAATTAAAAAGACAATAAAAAAATTATAGCCGGAAAAAAATCATAAATTATTACTTAAGAATTATTTAAAGTAATTTCTTTTAAAATAAGATAATTGACATTATCATTAATCCAATTGATGATTGTCTTAGTTTCTGCAAATCGATTTTCGCTTTTTAAAACAACAATAATGAATTGATGACTATTATTTTTATAAAAAGAGACAAGATTTTGGCCCGCCTCTTCAGTAAAACCAGTTTTTAGACCACCTAACCCAGGAATTTCTCCTAGGAGGGTGTTAACGTTAATTAGCCGATGAAAATACTTAAAATCAATATCGGAAAGAGTGATTTCTTTAATTGCGGTCATTTTTGCCAAGTAAGGATTTTTAAGCAATTCACGACTGGCTAAAGCGATATCAAAAGGTGTTGTATAATGGTTTAAGCTATCAAAACCCGCCGGATTATCAAAGTGCGAATTTTTCATAAAAAGAGAATTAGCTTTTTTATTCATTAGGCTGATAAACTTTTCTTTTCCATAAGATTGGGCGAGAGCAAAGGCAGCGTCGTTTGCCGAATGGATTAAAATTCCATATAGAAGATTTTCTACTGTTATTTTTTCTCCATCGACTAGGTTCATAATTTGGCCTTCAATCACTGGATTTTTTATGCTGATAATCTGTTGGGGTTGATAGATGTCGAAGGTAACCAAAGCCGTGATAATTTTTGTTAACGATGCAGGATGGAATCTTTTGAAGGCATTTTTTTTATAAATAGGAGTGAAAGATTTAAAATCAACAATATAGACGCCATCAGCAAAAATATTTGGTTGGACTGAGCGATTCTTGATATATGGGATATGATTAAGATTAATTATTAAAGGTTGGATTTTTTTTTGAAATAGAGATCGTTGGTAAGTAAAAATATGAATTTGATAATTATCACCTGGATAAAATAAAAAAAATAAGGTAAAAAAAATGTAAAAGAACAATAATCGCGAATGGGGAAAAATTTTCATCTCCTCATTATTTTTATTCCTAATTCATCTAATTGATGCTCATCAACATCAGAAGGAGCGTCCATAACTGAAGTTTTTCCGCTAGAAGAAGCTGGAAAAGCAATCACTTCTCTTACTGATGGCTCGTTTAAAATAACTTGAAGGAGTCGATCTAAACCTAAAGCGATGCCACCGTGAGGCGGTACGCCATAAGAAAATGCTTCTAAAAGGTGCCCAAATTTTTTTTCGACCTCCTCTTTTTTATGACCCATAATTTCAAAAATTTTGGTTTGTAATTTTGGGTCAGTGATTCTTATTGATCCGCCGCCAACTTCATAACCATTAAGAACTAAATCGTATTGATCAGCTCTCACTTTGGCGATTTCACCTTTTTCTAAAAGACAAAGATCCTCTTCTTTAGGTTTCGTAAAAGGATGATGAGTAGCATCCCACCGATTTTCATTTTCTTTCCATTCAAACGCTGGAAAATCAATCACCCAACAAAAAGCAAGAAGATTAGGATCGGTTTTATACGGGCGAATATCTGGTCGATCTGAATGGTATTTTTTCATGGCTTGTTCATAAGTAATTATTGGAAAGGGTACTTGAAAAATCTTTTTTCCTGGAAAGACTGATTTAATAACAAAAATAAAAAGATTTTCCACTAATTGACGAATTCTTTTTTGACTCGTAAACGATTCTTCAATATCTAACTGGGTGAATTCACCATAGGCTCGATCGGCGCGAGGATCTTCATCTCTGAAGCAACGAGCGATTTGAAAATATTTTTCAATCCCAGCAACCATTAAAAGTTGTTTGTATTGTTGAGGAGATTGGGGAAGAGCATAGAATTTTCCTGCTTGGAGTCTTGAGGGAACGATAAAATCTCTTGCTCCTTCAGGGGTGGCCTTAGTTAAAATTGGAGTTTCGATTTCAACAAAGTCATTTTCGATCATAAAATCTCGAATCGTCTTCATCATTTTGGCTCGAATGATGAGATTATTTTTCATTCTCTCTCTTCGAAGATCAAGATAGCGATATTTCAATCTAACTTCTTCTTCTATTTCATAACCGTCACTATTAACTGGCAAAGGTAATGGTGCAGCTTGAGAGAGTATTTTAAATTCTTTAATTTCAACCTCAATTCTCCCAGTTTCTATTTTTGGATTGATTAATTTCGTTGGTCTGTCCTTGACAATCCCCTTTATCCAAATAATATCTTCTTGGTTAACATGTTTTAAATTTTCATCTCCTACCGTTTGGATTAAGCCAGTCCGATCTCGCAGATCGATAAAAATAACTTTTTTATGTTCTCTTTTAGAATTAACCCAGCCACATAATTCTATTGTTTCCCCAATGTGTTTAATGGTATCTCTAATAAAAATAGTTTTCATAAAATTTATGATATTAATTATAACAATAAATATTTCGATGGGACTTTTTATTTTTTATTAAAATTATCTTTTTTTATGTTAAAATAAAGAAATATGAGTATTACAAGAAATGAATTTATTCTAGCTCTCAATCAGTTAGCTAACGAGAGAGGAATTTCAATTGAAGAGATTATTAAATCAATAGAAATCGCTGTTTTAGCGGCCTTTAAAAAAGAGTATCCACAGGTTTTTTCCAGTGAGGTCTCTGTTAAGATCGATCGAGAGACAGGAGAAATGAGAATTCTGAAAAGAGATAAAGACATTACTCCTCCTGGTTTTGGCCGCATTGGCGTACAAACAGCAAAACAGGTAATTCTTCAAAAATTAAAAGAAGTAGAAAAATCACAAATAATTAATTATTATCAATCGCAAATTGGTTCTTTAATCAGAGGAAGAATCATCTCCATCGAGCCAAGATTTATCAGGGTTGATATTGGTAAAACTCAAGCATTTTTACCTAAAGAAGAGCAGATAAAAAATGAGATGTATCAGTTAAATCAAACACTGACTTTTGTTCTCAAAAAAATTGAAAAAGATAAAAATAACAATTCAAAAATAATTTTATCAAGAAATGACGCTCAACTTTTAATTCAACTCTTAAAGAAAGAAGTTCCTGAAATAGTCTCTGGAGCGATTGAAATAAAAAAAGTCGTGAGAGAAGCGGGTGAACGAGCTAAAATTGCCGTTTTTAGCAATTTCCCTTCAATTGATCCGATTGGAGCTTGTGTTGGACAAAAAGGGATGAGAATCCGAACAGTGATTAGTGAATTAGGCGGTCAAGAAAAAATAGATGTCATTCAATGGAACGAAGATCCTAAAATTTTTTTATTGGCAGCGATTTCGCCTGCTAAAGCAGAAAAAGTGGAGATAGATGTAAAAAATAAGAAGGCAAAACTTTACTTCAATGAAGAACAAACGCCTTTAGCTATTGGTAAAAGCGGAGTCAATGTCAATCTTGCTTCAAAATTAACTGGTTACTTTATCGATATTGTCCAAATTAAACCTAAAGAAGGTAAAAAAGAAAAAAAACAACAAAACATTCAAGAACAAAATCAAGCAACTTCCCATCAGTAACTTAAATATTAGTTAAATTACGAATTATTTATGGTACGAAGATCGCCAGTAGTTACTATCTTAGGTCATGTTAATCATGGAAAAACCACTCTTTTGGATTATATCCGTCATTCAAATATTACCAGCAAAGAAAAAGGTGGTATCACTCAAAAAATTGGTGCTTATGAGATTGAAATAGAAAGAACTGATTTTCCAATAAATAAAATTACTTTTATCGATACCCCTGGACATGAAATTTTTTCTCAGTTGAGAGCCAAAGGAGCGATGGTTGCCGATATTGGAATTCTTTTAATCGATGGACGAGAATCAGTAAAACCACAAACAGTAGAGTCAATTGCTCACCTTAAGTCAGCGAAGATTCCTTTTATTGTAGCTATTAATAAAATTGATTCACCTCATGCCAACGTGGAAAGAGTCAAAGATGAACTTTTAAAACATGAAGTGATTGTTGAAGAAAAAGGAGGAAATGTTCCAGTGGTTAATATTTCAGCAAAAACCGGACAAGGAGTAAAAGATCTATTAGAAGCAATCTTATTAATGAGTTCAGAGATGAATTTAGAATATGATGAAAATCACTCTCCTTATGGTTATGTGATTGAAATGAAAAAAGATAAAAGAGGTCACGTGATTACTGTCATTCTTAAGGATGGGAAAGTCAAGGTGGGTGATTGGTTGTACTGTGGAAAAGAAAGGTTTTTCGTTCGATCTATTATCGATGATAAAGGGAAAATACGCCAGATCTTACTTCCTTCAACTCCGGCAGAGTTACTTGGTCTTAAAAACTACACTTCAATAGGAACAAAAGTGAGTATTACACCAGAAGAAGTTAACAGAGAGGAGGACAAAATACAAGAAAACACTTTTTATTCGGTTACCAATATTAATGACTTGTTGAATAGAAAGCAAGAGAAAAAAATAAAAATCATTTTAAAAACTGATAATATTAATTCACTAGAATCGATTGTTTTCCTTATTAATAAAAATCCTTATCTAAAGCTGGTTCTTTCGTCGGTTGGCGAGATTGTCAAATCCGATGTTTTCTTAGCGAAGACTACTAAAGCAATTATTATTGGATTTAATATTTCAGTTAGTAAGGAAGTGAGAGAATTGGCTAAAGAAGAAAAAATTCCAATCAAACTTTATGATATAGTCTATGAGTTGATTGATGATATGAATGAAATTACTCGTTTGTTAACTGAAAAAAGAGAAGAGAAAAAATACAAAGGAGAGGCAAAAATTTTAGCTATTTTTAATATCGACAATCAAATAATTTGTGGAATAAGGATGTTAAAAGGGAAAGCTAATTTAGCCGATAAGGCAGAGATTTATCGTAATCATCAATATTTAGGAAAAGGTGAATTAGTTTCGATAAAAAAAAGAGCAAAAGCTGTGAACGAGGTAAAAAAAGATGAAGAAGCAGGAATGTTGATTTTACCACCTCTTGACTTTATGATTGGGGATGTGGTAAAATTTATCTTATAGTAAAAGCTATGAATCAAAATAATTTAAATTCCTTAGTGGAGAGATTGAAAGCGATTGTTGAGAAAAGCCGCTTGGGGGCTATTATTGTTCCTAAACAGGTCTCCTATGATACTTTATCAGCGGCTACCAGTCTTTATCTGAGTTTTTTGGAGAGAGGTTTAGATTTAGTTCTTGTTTCTGAAACCCCGGTTGAAGCCGATTTAATAGGAGTAGAGAAATTCACTACTTCCTTATCGGCTCCAGGTGATAATTTAGTGATTTCATTCCCGTATCAAGAGGGGGCCGTAGATAAGGTTGATTATCAGATAGATGGAGCCAATTTTAATTTAATTATCACTCCAAAAGATTCTCGATTCAAACTCGATCCTAAGCAAGTAAAGTTTTTTTACACAGGCGGTAACTTTGATTTTATTATCGTTCTTGATTCGCCCTCTCTTACCAATTTAGGTGAGTTATACCAAAATAATCAATCATTATTTCAAGGAAGAGAAATAATCAACATTGACCGCCATTTTACCAATACGAATTTTGGTACTTTAAATATTGTTGTTAAAAATATCAGTAGTTTGTCTGAGTTGGTTTATCAAATATTAAAATTGGGTAATTTTTTAATCGATAAAGAGATAGCAACTAATCTTTATGCTGGTTTATTGTCAACAACCAATAATTTTACCTCTTTTTCAACAACTGCTGATACTTTATTGGCCGCCTCTGAACTTCTTCGAAAAGGAGCAATGAAAAAAATTATCCGACAAACGGCCCAAAAAGCAATGAATAATCAAATCTTTTTTAATCAAAAAACAGAAAAAATTAAAACTTTGAGTATTAACGAAATTGAAAATGAGCCTGTCAGTCAAGAGGAAAAGACTCCGGCCGATTGGCTCAAACCAAAAATTTTTAAAGGGGGAAATTTACTTTAGTTTAAAAAACTCATTTTTTAATCAATTCTTCTTTTTTTATAATTAGACTATGAATTCTTTTTTATTATCTTTGAGTTTTTTATTAATTATTTTTGGTATTGGATTGATTTATATTTTTATTAAAAGAATTGATGAGAAAAATAAAGTGTTAATTGAATGGTTAAAATCATCTAATAATAACATTAATCAACAATTATCATCGGTCATTTCCCAATTTCATATTCGTTTAAACGAAACAATGCAATCGATTATTCAACTTCAAAAAAATATTTCTGAAGTGGTAGAGGTTAGTCGCTCGATGCAAGAGTGGCAAAAATATTTATTTGCCCCAAAACTGAGAGGAAATATTGGTGAACAAATATTGAATGATCTCTTAAAACAATATTTTCCTAAAGAATTAATTAAGTTTCAATATCAATTTAAGAATGGAGAAAAAGTTGATGCTTTGATTATTACCTCACAAGGTTTAATTCCTATTGACGCCAAGTTTCCTTTAGAAAAGTTTAGTAAATATTTAAAAGCCCAAACTGAAAAAGAAAAGAAAGAATGGCGGCGAGGCTTTGTTAGCGATGTTAAAAAACATTTAGAAACGATCGCTAAAAAGTATATTCTACCCGAAGAAAAAACCGTTGATTATGCGATTATGTATGTTCCATCAGAAACAGTGTTTTATGAGACTATTAGCGATGAGGAAATTTTTAATTATGCTCATGAAAAACGAGTTTTTCCAGTTTCACCAATGAGTTTTTTTGCATTTATAAAAACGATTCTTTTATCATTTGAGGGTGAAAAAATCCAATCAAAAGCCCAACAGATTTTAAATCTTCTTCAAACGTTAAAAAAAGACTACCAGAAAACATATGCCTCTTTTAATACTTTAAATCGACATTTAACAAATGCTTATCATCAATCGCAAGAATTAACAAAACAATTGGAGATTTTAGGACAAAAAATCACTACTCCATTGATTTTTGGTGAGCCTAAGAGTAAATTGTTAGAAACCTATGAGACTAAAGATTAATTATGAAATAAATGAAAGGCAGCCCTTTTCTTTAGAACAATTAATCAAAATCATTCTTAAACAAAGAAAAATTAACGATATAAAAAATTTTTTATCTCCTGTGCCTCCACAAAAAATATCGCTTTTTGAATTTGAGCCAATTTTTAAAAATAAGTTCAAACAAGTTATTCAAATGCTTGAGGAAATTTTAGACAATAATCAGCAAATAGTAATTTATACCGATTATGATGCCGATGGAATCACCGGCGGGGCGATTTTGTGGGAAACACTTTATACTTTAGGTTTTAATGTCATGCCGTATGTTCCGGATAGAAAGATAGAAGGGTATGGTTTTACAAAAATTGGTATCGATAATATGTTGAAAAAATTTAAGCCAACTTTAGTGATCAGTGTCGATCAAGGGATTACTAAAGTTAAAGAAACAGATTACCTTAAAAAGAAAGGGATTAAAGTGATTATCACGGATCATCATCTTAAAGGAAAGCAATTACCAAAAGTTGATGCGATTTTTCATATTCCCGAACTCTCAGGAGCTGGGGTGGCTTATTTTTTTGCCAAAGAAATATTTTCTGCATTTAAAAATCAAATCAAAGAAGCAAATAAAGTTAAAATTTTAGAAAAAAACTTTCGTGATGATTATGTTATTTTGGCGAGTATTGGCATCATTGCCGATTTAGTTCCCTTAATTGGTCCTTCAAGATCTTTGGTTAAATTTGGATTAGAAAGTTTTTCCCAAACTACTAGGTTAGGGTTAAAGCATATTATCGACGAAGCGGGGATAAAAAATAAAAAAGTTACTCCTTACGAAATTGGGTTTGTCATCGCTCCAAGAATTAATGCTGTTGGCCGTTTGAAAAACGCACTTGATGCTTTAAGACTTCTTTGTACGAAAAGAGAAGATAGGGCTTTTAACTTAGCCAAATTTCTTGGTCAGACTAATCGATTAAGGCAAAACATTCTTCAAATAACTCTCAATGAAGCGAAAAATTTATTGACGAAAGCGACTGATAATTTTAAAAATCTCCCCAGAATAATTATTTTAAAATCTGAAGATTGGCATGAAGGAATCATTGGTTTAGTGGCCTCAAAGTTAACAGAAGAATTTTATCGACCAACAATCGTATTAACTAAGAGTGATGGAATTTATAAAGGTTCGGCTCGTTCTATTTATGGATTTCATATTACTCGATTTCTTCAAGGATTGAAAGAATTTTTAATCGATGTTGGCGGTCATGAGCAGGCATCGGGTTTTAGCTTAGAAAAAGAAAAAGTTGAAAAATTTATCATTCAAGCAAGCAATGAGGCTAATCGAGTGATTCGATTAGATCAATTAGAAAAGGTGATAGACGTTGATTTTAAAATTCCTTTATCACTTATTACAATTCAGTTGGTTGAGTTTTTAGAGAGACTTGAACCATTTGGAATCGGCAACCCAACGCCTATTTTTTATTCTCAAGGAAAAATAACAGACGCAAGATTATTTGGTAAAAAAAATGAACATTTGAAAATTATTTTATCTTCTTTGGGAAATGAAGGTTATCAAAAAGAATTCATTTTTTTTGACGGTGGATTATTTTTTAAAAACCTTAATCGTGATCAAAAGATTGGTTTGATTTATTCTTTAGAAATTCACCAATGGAATGGAATAAAAAAGCCAAGAGGGAAGATTCACTATCTTGAAATCGACGGAGTAATCAAAAAAAAATAATCTTGATTTATTCTTTTTTTTGATCGGCTTGGCTTTGATTAGTGGTTGACTGTTGTTTTTCTTCTGTTTTTTCAGCTGATATACTTTCAGAGGGAGTCGGTGCAGCTGCCGTTTCAATCCTTTCTTCTTTATGGGCGACGATTGAGACAATTACTGTTTTTGGATCTTCTTTGATGGTATATTTTGTGTTTTTTGCCAATTGCTCAACGGTAATCGCCTCACCAATATTTTTAAGAATCGAAATATCAATTTCAATTGCTTTAGGAATGTCGGTGGGCAACGATTCAACGACGAGTTTATCTTTTTGAACTAGAAGAACCCCGCGTTGTTGCTTGACGATTTCTGATTCATTAATAATCTTAATTGGGACCTCAACTTCGATTTTTTTGCTTAAGTCTAATTTTCTAAAATCAATATGAATGATTTTTCTTGTTACTGGTTGAAATTGGATTTGATTGACAAGGGACGGCAATTTGTTTTTGCCAAGCGTGAGAAATACAATCCCTGTCTGTTTGACTTTTTTGTAAATTTTTAAAAATTCGATTTCATTAACAAATATCGATAAAGAAGGAATATCTCTTCCAAAAATATTGGCTGGTATTTTTCCTTGGTTTCTTTCTTTTTTTATTTTTTTACCAAAAACTTTTCTTTCTTCGGCTTTCAGAATGTTTTCTTCTTTCGATGTCATACTATTAATTTTTATTAAGTAACAAATAAAACAATTTATCGGTGTTTAAAACAAAATTATAAACTAACTCTTGGTTTTTGACAAGAGGATTAAAATTATTGCTGATAAGATTGATATTTTCTGGAAGATTAATTTGCAAAATAAAATCTTTATTTTGGGCACCGATTTGTTTTTGAACAAGAATCTGAAACAGATTTTTTCCGGGTACCAATGTCTCGTTATTAAAAAAAATTATTTTAATTTCAGTTGACTCTTTTGGTCTAACTTCAAAATAAAATCCAATTAAAAGGAGATTTTTTTCTTCTTTTTGATCAAAATTTGAAATGATGATATCATTTTTCAAAATTTCCCTAATCTTAATATTTTTTGGGAAATAAATTTGAAAGTAATTTTTATACCTCCCTCCTGGAAAGACTTCAGCGGTGAGATTATTTCTATAGTTAAAAGTTAAGAAATGATTGATTTTTCCGTTAGCACTAATATTAATTTTATAAAAAATAGATTTATCAATAAAATAGTCAGCTTTATTTACACCTAAATTAGCATCAAAGGGAAAAAGATAATTATTGAAACAAGGAATATCTTTGATGAGACAAGAAGAAAGAGTAATCTTGCCTGACCAGAGAAGTTCGTCAAATACCTTTTGAGTTTTTTCATTTTTGAAATAAATGGCTATTTGTTTTTCATCGAGGCTTTTTCTTATTTGACTTAGAAGTTTAGTAAAAGAGACGTTTTCTAAATTAATTAGGAATTGTTTGATTAAAGAGTTCAAAAATGATTTTTTTTGTATTGAGCCAGGAAAAAAATTTTTCTCAGTATAAAATTGAGTTTTTAGATAGAAATTATCGCTGGTAATTTTCTCTTTGAAATCTGGTAAATACAGACTATCAAACGCTTTGAGTATATTTTCTACCGCCGAGGCGGTGATTAAAAAGCCACCGTCAAAATCCGCTTCTTTAATCTCGTTTTTTAAAAAAAACTCTGCGTGAGTAAAATTTTCTGTAAAATCAGGGAAAAAGGCTGAATCTCTAAGAAACCAATGAGGTTGGGAGAGATAGTCTTTGATTGGTTTTGGTGGCTCTATATGGACTTTTAGTTGACCATCGGCGTCATAAACATCATAGATTTTTAAACTTTTTAAAAAAAAGTCTTTAAGTTCAATAATCGCAAAGGAGCCGATGAATCCACCGCCTGGTCTTAACTCACGGTTGTTTGCAAAAAGGATAAGATATTTTTTTTGGCTGTTTTCAGCGAGAATATTGGGAATCTGAGGAAGAATTTTTTTGAAGATGAAAATAAATGATTGAACTTGATTGGTTAATTCTCGATATTGAGGATTATTTTTTAAAAAAAATGGTAGTGTATTTGTAATTTTACTTAGACTGACTTCTGATTCTTGGAAGAGATTTCTTAAGGTGTTAAATTCTGAAACAACTATTTTTCTATTTTTTTGATCGTTAGTAGTTAATGAAGAGATTAGTTTTTTAATAATCGATCTTCCTTTTCTTATGGTTAAAAAAAAAGTCCTTAATTGATCGGCTAATTCTATAAGATTGTCGGTGAATATCCCCACGCCTAGGAGGTGAAAGATTGGTCTTGGATAAGAATACAATCTTTTGGCAATAAAAAGATAATTATCGGCTTTTTTTAAATAATTGATCTCATCTTTTTCTTCTATTTTCTTAAAAAAATTTTCTTTTGCCTCAGAATAATAAAAAAAATAGCTGAGTGATAAAGGATAAAGGAAACTGGTAAAAAATAAAAATAAAAGACAAAAGATGATTAAGAGATATTTTTTTTTAATGATTTCATTTAGATGATTAACTAATTTAATTAAGTGGGAAGAGTTTGTTTCTTTTTTAAAGATCTTTTTTTTGAGTAAAAAAATTTTCAATTCATTGATTTTAGAAGAAGAAAAACAGAACCATAAAATTTTTTCAAAATTTTTCTTGTCTAAAACATCACCGTAAACAAATGTGATTGTTTTTTTTCTTTTATTTTTCGAGTTAGAAAAGGTGATTTTTTTTCCACTAAATTCAAAAATATAATCAAAATTTCGGTATTCTTTATTGGTTTCTTCTAAAAGATAAATAACTATTTGAGGATTAAATTGAACAAGATATTTTTTAAAAGTTAATATAAAAGAATTTTTTTTATCACCAACTAATAAAATTGTAATTTTTTTATCAATAATTTCTGTTTGCCAAGGCATAGATTTATTTTATAATTTAATTAATGAAAAAAAAGGATCAAAAGATTATTTCTTCTTATCAGTTAATAAAAAAAATAGTTTTAATTAGAAAACGATATAAGAAAATAGTTTTGGCTGGTGGTTGTTTTGATCTTTTTCATTACGGCCACCTAATTTTCTTAAAAAAAGCAAAAGCAGCAGGAGATTTTTTAATTATTTTGTTAGAATCTGATGATTTTATCAGAAAATCAAAAAAAAGAGAGCCGATACATAATCAAAATCAGAGAGCGGTTATTTTATCTTCAATTTCATATGTCGATTTGATTGTTAAAATTCCATACTTTAAGAGTGATGATCAATATCTTGACGTTGTCAGAATGATTCGGCCTTCAATAATCGCAGTGAGTGAAGGCGATGTTAATTTTGAAAAAAAAGGGAAACAGGCAAAAATTGCTAACTGTAAAATAAAAATTGTTACAAAATTAGTATCAAAATTTTCTTCTCAAAAGATCATAGACCAATTGAATTGTTAAAATGAGATTGTTTATTGCTATCGATTTGCCAAAAAAAGTCAAAAATAAAATCGCTAATCGTGTAAGGGAAATTAAAAATAATTACCGCCACTATCGTTGGGTTACTGAAGAAAATTATCATTTAACGATTCTTTTTTTAGGAGAGATTGATGATTTCCATTTACTGGTAAAGATTAAAAAGGCGATTAATGAAGCTATTTGGTCAATTAAGCCATTTTTTTTATACTCCCGTTCAATAAATGTTTTTTCTAATAACAAGCATATTATTTACTTAGAATTTTTCAGAGAAAAAGAATTGGAAAAGTTAGTTCAAGAGGTAAGAAATAAGTTTAGAATACACTTCAATTTAATCGATAATAAAAAATTTATTCCTCACTTAACACTCGCAAGAGGGAAAAGATCATCTAAACAACAATATCTTGCTTTAATAAAAAAACTTCAAAAAATAAAAATTGATGTCAATTTTCCAATAAATAAAATTATCCTCTATCAAAGCATCATTTCGCCAGTATCAAAACAGCCTCATTATAAAAAAATCGCTTCCTTTTCTCTCAATGGTTAAGCGCCGATTTTAAACATCAAAGTGCCACATTCTGGGCATTTAGCTTTCATAGCAGGTTTCCCATTTTTCATCGTCACTCTTTCTGGACTAGTTACCTCTTTTTTTGCTCGACACTTAACACAATACATTTGAGCCATAATTATCACCCCCTTTGGTGAAAAATTTATCTAATTTTTATCATAGCATAGTATATAGCGATTTCAAGAGCAAAAATAAAAAAAGAGATGGCGATAGTTTTTTTTAAATCTTTTTTAAAGTATAAATTCAATTGATCGTCTTTTTGATTAGAAATATCTTTAAATTGATGGTTTACTGTTTTTTTATTAACTGATTTTATTTTTGGTTCAGTTAATGAATTTTTTTGCAGCGGGGGGGACGTCTCTAACAGTAAGTTTTGTTGAGCAATTTTTTTTATAAGCTCCATCTTTCGTCGGTAATCAGCGATAATTTTTTTTTTCTTAGTTCGTTTTTTCATGGTAGATTTCAATACGCCATAATTGACATCAATAATTATAAATTATAAAATTAAAATCAAGATGAATTTAGAGATAATTTTTTTTTCTATTTTTTTTGGTTGGTTGATCTTTCTTACCTATTCTTTGTATAAAATTAGATCTCATTATAATAATTTAATCATTCGGACAAAAAAAAGACAGATAGATGAGATTCTTGATTTTCTATTAGAAAAAAATCAGCTTTTTGATAAACTTATTAAACAGTTAAAACAACAAATTTCAGAGATAGCTGGAGATGCTAGCTTTCATTTTCAAAAAATAAGCTTTCTTCGATTTAAACCATTCGAACAAAAAGGCGAAGATGCTTTTATCGTGGGTTTTTTTGATGAAAAAAATAACGGAATTTTAATTAATTTTATTTATATTCGAGATGGTTTAAGGATTTACCCAAAAATTATCAAAAATGGTCAGGGTTTGAAGTATCGGCTGACCGATGAGGAAAAAGAGGCGATTAATAAAAGTCAATCATTAAAAGTTTTGAATCCAAAATTATGATCGAAAAAAAAAGAGCTTTTTTTTACCTCGTTTTTGCATTTTTTGTTAGCTTTTTAGGGAGTTTATTTTTATTTAGACAAAAAAAAACAGAGGGAATATTTAGTCCAATTGTCAGTCAAATAGTTAAGAACAAAGAGACACTATTATCAAACAATCAAGATGGACTAAATGAGCCAAAAACTGAAATTTGCCCTTTAAATGGGATTCTTTATTCGAAATCTCAAAAAAAACTCTGGGAAAAAAGAAGACCGTTAGGCATCATGGTTGAAAATCATCTTGAAGCCCGGCCTCAGTCAGGTTTATCTTCGGCGGATATTGTTTATGAAGTAGTCGCCGAAGGAGGAATAACAAGATTTTTGGCGATTTACTATTGTCAAGATGCTGATTATGTTGGACCAGTCCGCTCAGCTCGAATCTATTTTATCAAGCTTCTTCAAGAATATGGAGATTATCCTTTATATGCTCATGTTGGGGGTGCCAATACACCAGGACCAGCTGATGCCTTGGGAGAAATTAGGAATTTAGGTTGGGTGAATTATAACGATCTTAATCAATTTTCGGTTCCTTTTCCCAATTTTTGGCGCGATTATGAACGATTACCCAATCGGGCGACCGAGCATACGGTATACACTTCCACTAAAAGATTATGGCAGTATGCGGCGACAAAAAGAGATCTAACTAATGTTGATGAAAATGGTGAAGAATGGAGTAAAAATTTTACTCCGTGGCGATTCAAAGATGATGAAAGAACTAATAATCGTGGATCATTAACAGCGATTAATTTTGGTTTCTGGAACAATAATTTAGCTGATTATTCAGTTAAGTGGCAGTACGATAAAGTAACAAATAGTTTTAAAAGATTTAATGGAGGATCGCCTCATTTGGATAAAAACACCGGTAAACAAATTGAAGCAAAAAATGTTGTTATCGTTTTTTCCAATGAGTCGCCAGCCAATGATGGTTATGAGGGTGGGCATTTACTTTACGATATAGTTGGAAAGGGAGAGGGTATCGTTTTTCAGGATGGGAAAAAGATCGACGTTTATTGGGAGAAACCAAAAGAAACAGAAAGGATGATATTTAGAGATAAAAATAGAGATGAGATCTCTTTTGTTCGAGGTCAAATCTGGATAGAGGTTTTGCCAAAAGGAAATAATGTTAATTATTAAATGATATGATTGAAAAAATTATTTCATCAAAAACAAGGAGAAAGATTTTAGAGCTTTTATTTCACCATCCAGATCAAAGTTTTTACCTTAGAAAAGTAGTAAGAGAGGTCAATGAAGAAGTCAATGCTGTTAAGAGAGAATTAGATATTTTAACCGAAGCCAAGGCTCTTAATAAAGAAAAAAGGTTGAATAAAGTTTTTTTTTCTCTCAATAAAAACTGGCGATATTATGAAGATTTTTTGAGAATATTTGCCAAAAATAACCTTTTATCAACCTTATTTTACGCAAATCTGCCAAGAATGGGTAAGATTAAGTATGTGGCATTATCGATGAAATTTGTTAAAAGACAACCAATTAAAGATGATGAAGTTTATCTTCTTGTTGTTGGGATTGTTGTTATTCCTGAGATTCAGTTAATTATTAGCCAAGTAGAAAAAAAACTAAATCAAGAAATTAACTTTACGGTGATGACTGAAGAGGAGTTTATTTTTAGAAAAAAAAATAATGATCCTTTTATTTGGCGTTTCCTTAAATATCCTAAAGTTATGTTGTTAGGAAGCGAAGAGGATTTTCTCAAATAAAATTCATGATATGAAAATTTTTAAACAAGTTTTATTAATAACATTATTCTTATTACTCATTTGGATTAATATACCTGATATTTTTTTTATTAAACCGTTAAGTTTAGATATCAATTTTTTTGATAAACAGATAAGAAAGGAGTTTCCCTTAAGATATGGTTTAGATATTGTTGGGGGAAGCCGCTTAGTTTTTCAGGCTAATATTAAAAGAATTAATTCTTTAGACATTAATGATGCCATTGAGGGGGCAAGAAATGTGATTGAGAAACGAGTGAATTTTTTTGGAGTTTCTGAGCCGGTAGTTCAAGTATTAAAAAGCGGAGATGATTATCGAATTATCGTCGAACTACCTGGGATAAAAGATGTTAATCAGGCGATTAATATCATTGGGAAAACTGCCCAACTTCAATTTGGGGAAATAGAAAAAGGGAAAATCGCTACAACAACTGCCGATCTTTATTCAATGACTGAAAAAACTGATCTAACAGGAGCTGAGGTAAAAAAAGCTAAAGTTGTTTTTAATCCACAAACGGGTAAAACAGAAGTTGCTTTAAATTTCTCTGAAGAAGGAAAAGTAATTTTTTCTGAGCTAACAAAAAGAAACATCAATCGACCATTACCTATTTTTTTAGATAACATAATTATTTCGGCCCCGATAGTTCAGCAAGAAATTATTGATGGTAATGCGGTTATAACCGGTAATTTTAGCCTAGACGAAGCAAAAAATTTGGCTAACGCGATTAATTCAGGAGCTTTACCAGTACCTATAAAATTAATAGAGCAAAAAACGATCGGACCGACTTTAGGGAAAGAAGAAATTAATAAAAGTTTTATTGCTGGATTAATTGGATTAGCGATGGTCGGTATTTTTATGATCAGTTATTACGGCAAATTAGGTTTTGTTGCGACGATTGCTCTATTAATCTATGGATTACTCTCTTTAACGATTTTTCGCCTTTTATCGATTGTCCTTACCTTATCAGGAATTACTGGCTTTATCTTATCGATTGGTATGGCTGTCGATTCCAATATTCTTATTTTTGAAAGAATAAAGGAAGAATTAAGAAAAGGAAAGGATATTCAAATTGCTCTAAATATCGGTTTCGGTAAAGCTCTTTCAGCGATCAAAGACGCTAACTTAACGATAATTACGGTGGCATTTATTTTATTAAACCCCTTAAACTGGGATTTTTTACCTCAATTTGGGATGGTTCGTGGGTTTGCTCTAACCTTGGGAATTGGGGTGATTACCAGTCTTTTTACTGGTGTTGTTATTACTAAAAGATTAATAAAAGTCTTTTATCGATTAAATGATTGATTTTTTGAAATTTCGCTGGTTATATTTTTTAATTTCTTTAATAGTTATCGGTGTTGGTTTGTTGTCGATCATTAAATGGGGTTATCGATATTCAATTGAGTTTACTGGAGGAACGGAAATTGAGTTGATACTAGAAAAAATTGCCAAAGAGACAAAGATAAAAGAGACATTAGAAAAAGAAAAAATTCTTGTTAGGGATATAAAGGTCAACGGTAATTTTGTTAATATTCAAACGGAGTTTTTAGAGCAAGGAATAATTGATTCAATAAAAAAGAATCTTGAAAAGGAATTAAAACAAAAAATTATCATCAATAAAAGTGAGACTTTTGGTTCAATCGTGAGTCAAGAAATGATTAAAAAAACAATCACTGCTACTTTTTTTTCAATAATAGGAATTTTGATGTTTATTTTTTTTTCCTTTGGTAGCTTTAACTATTCTGTGGCAGCTGTGGTTGCCATGATTCATGATGTGATGGTTCTTTTTGGGATCTATTCTCTTTTTTCCCATTTTTTTCTTGCTGAATTTGATACGATGTTTGTCACTAGTGTTTTAACGACAATGTCTTTTTCAGTTCACGATACGATTGTGATTCTTGATAAAATTAGAGAATATTATCGAGAAGAAGGCAAAGAAGATATAGAATATTATGCGAATAAAGCTTTAACTGAAACTATGGTTCGTTCACTTAATAATTCATTGACAATTATTTTTATGCTTTTTGCCTTAGTGATTTTAGGGGGATCAACGATCAAATTTTTTTCCTTATCTCTTTTAGTGGGAACGATCGTTGGCACCTATTCATCGCCTTTTGTCGCCACTCCAATCTTAGTATTTTTAGAAAAGAGAAAGCAAAATGCTGAAAGTTAATCAATTTTCTCTTGGCGAACTCCAAGCGAATTGTTATTTAGTTATTGATAAAAAAAATAATTGTCTTATTATCGATCCTGGAGATGAAGCAGATTTCATTTTAGAAAAAATTCAAAAAGAAAAATTAATCCCTCAAGCTATTTTAGTTACTCATGGACATTTCGATCATATCGGAGCGGCGGGTGAAATTCAACTCTCATTTGATATTCCTTTTTTTGTTGCTAAAGATGATGAGTTTTTAATCAACCGATTGAATGAAAGCGCCCAATATTTTTTAGGTTATGATCCACATTTTATTAAACCAAAAAATATTATTTATTTATCAAAAAACAAGTTTTACCTTTCAAGTTTCATGTTTCATATTTTAAAAACCCCCGGTCATACTCCTGGTAGTCTCTGTTTTTACTTTAAAGAGAACAAGATAATTTTTACTGGTGATACCTTGTTTAAAGGAAGCTATGGTCGCTATGATTTTGCTTATAGTAATAAGGATAAATTATTTAATTCTTTAAAAACAATTTTTCAATTACCAGAAGAGACAATGATTTATCCAGGTCATGGAGAAGAAAGCTTCATTAAAAACGAAAAAAGATTAATTACTCTTGTTTAAATTTTTTAATCGCTTCTAAAAGAACTTCTCTTTGATTTTTCAATTTATTATCAACCACTCGTTTAAAAATTTTTTTTAACACTTGACCAACTTTTGGTCCTGGCTTCAGGTTAAGAATATTCATAACATCATAGCCATCAATTTTTAAATCAGTAATTGAAAAAGGTTTTTTTTGAACTTCCTTTAGCCTTTTTTTAAAAAGCTCAAATCGCCAAGACGTTGCTTTTACTCCTGAACCAAGTCGGTCGCCGACTCTTAAATCAAGAATATCTTGAAGATAATCTTTGCCGACTTTTCTAATAAATCGGCGAATAGCTTTATCAGTTTGGATTTCAGACACAGCAAATTGATGATTTCTCACTAGAGCAATCAATTTTTCTTTTTCTTTATTAGAAAGTCGAAATCTTTCAGCAATTTTTTTAGCTAGTTTTTCACCGACAACTTCATGATTATAAAAAGTAATTAATCCTGTTTTTTCATCTTTTTTAAATGTTGGGGCTTTGCCAATATCGTGGATTAAAGTGGCAAAGCGGGTAATGGTATCTTTTGATGGACAAAATTTTAGTGATAAAACTGAATGGGTTCCCACATCATAAATATGATGTCTTTTTGGGCTTTTCTGAGGTATGGAAAAACAAATATCGAGTTCAGGAAGAACATATTTTAACAACCCAGTATTTCTTAAAAAAAGTACCCCTTCGGCTGGGTGATCGCTGGATAAAATTTTTAGAAATTCATCTCTAATTCGTTCCCAAGAAATTTTTTTAATCAGGTGAGCGTTTTTTTTTATCGCTTCGAGAGTTTTTTCTTCAATCAAAAATCCCAGTTGTGAAGTGAAGCGAATTGCCCTGACTAACCTTAAAGCATCTTCTTGAAAACGTTTGTTAGGATCGCCGACAGCTTTTATAATTTTATTTTTTAAATCACCTTGGCCGCTAAAAGGGTCGATAATATTTTTTCCATCATATGCGATTGCGTTAATAGTAAAGTCACGTCTTGCTAGATCTTCTTTGATGGTTTTTGCCCATTCAATTTTTTTTGGATGGCGAAAATCTTTATATTGACTTTCTTTTCGAAAGGGTGTAATTTCTAAAGTGATTGTTTGATGATCTATTTTTAAGGGATAAGAAACAGTACCGTATTGGTTATTTAAGAAAGAATGTGGGAGTATTTTTAAAATATTTTCAGGAATTGCTGAGGTCGTTATGTCCCAATTTTTCACTTCTTTATTCAAAAGAAGATCGCGAACCGCTCCACCAACAATGTAAATTTCAAAACCATTATTGTTAAATTTATTGATAATATCAAGAATGTATTGGGGTAGGCTTAACATGAGATAATTATAACTTAAAAAATGCTTGAATTTAGTTCTTATTAATCCTTATTAATCAATGATTTTAAAATATCTAAATTTCTTTTATCTGGTCCTTGATTACCAAAACCAGGTGTTTCAATAATAAAAGGTTGATTTTTGGTTAACGGATGGTTGAGCAGGGTTCTAAATTCATTAATGCCAATGGTTCCTTGACCGATGTTTTCGTGCCGATCTTTGCCAGAGTTGAATAGGTCACGGCTATCATTTAAATGCCAGACTTCTAATTGTTCAAGTAAAAAAAGTTTTTTTAGATAATTGAGAAAATTATCGAGTTCTTCTTTATTTTCAAATTTGTACCCATTGGAAAATAAATGACAAGTATCAAGACATAAACGGACTCGTTGGCTATTAATATCTTTGATTATTCGGGCAATTTCTTCTAGATTTTGACCAATTTTTCTTGTTCCAGAGTTTTCGATAATAAAAAGAGATTCTTGAGGTGTTTTATTGAGAATTTCTTTAATGTTTTTTATCATTTTTTCATATTGATTTTTTCCTTGTTGATTTTTATAAGAACCTAAATGGATAATAGTTCCTTTAATATTTAATTTTGTAGCAATGATCATTTCGTTGATAAGAGATTTTTTAGAGAGATAACCAATTTTTCCCTCATCGGCAAGGTTAATCAGATATGAAGCGTGGAAATACACAGGATCAATATTCAATTCTGATTTAAGTTTTAAAAAAGTTTTTATCTCTTGGTTACTAGGATCAGCCAAGTTCCAACCCCGAGGCGATGATGAAAATATTTGCAGACAATTACCCCCAATATTTTTAATTCTTCTTAATGCTTCACAATAACCGCCGGCAATTGATTGGTGGGCACCTAAAATCATAGATCAATTTTATCAAATTTTGCTCTTGACAAATTAGCAGAGATAGTTTATGATTGCTAATATATGGAAGATCTAACTCAAAGACAAATTGACATCCTTAATGCCATTATTAAAGAGTATACGGAAAACGGTGAACCAATTAGTTCCTCAATCTTAGAAAAAAAATATAAATTGGGTGTTTCACCCGCTACTATTAGGAATGAAATGGTTGAGTTGGCCAAAAAAGGTTATCTTAAGAAAGAGTATTTTTCTTCTGGAAGAATTCCTTCAGCAAAAGCTTTTCGATTCTATATTCAAAATTTAATGAAAGAGAGAGAGTTGTCAACGCTTGATGAAGTCGCCTACAAAAATAGTATTTGGGATCAAAGAAGTAAGTTTCACCGGTTATTGATTCAAGCGACCAAAGTTTTATCTAAAAGAACCGCTTTACTCTCGGTGGCTTTTTCTAATCAGGGGGATCTTTTTTATTCAGGAGTTGCCAATTTACTCTCCCAAGATGAATTTACTGATTATGAGTTATCTCGACATCTTTTTTCCTTATTGGATGAGACGAGTTTTTGGGAGAAGATGATTAATGAGATTGAAAAAAGAGCCGAGGAAGTTTATTACCTTTTAGGGGAAGAAGATTTTCGCGACCCAACTTTTGAAGAATGCGCTAGTGTTTTTAGTGAGTTTCAAGGAAAAGAAGTTAGAGGGATTATTGGTGTTCTTGGCTCTAAAAGAATGCCTTATGAAGTGATTATTCCTCAGATAAAATATTTTTCTCATTTACTCAGTCAGATTTTAACTGAACAGGGAATGTGAGATATAAGTTTTATATCAAGGATGGATAAAAAAAAGAGCGATACAAAAAAGAGTGTTGCTGAGAATAATAATTTAAGGCACATCATCGAACAATTAAAACAAGAAGTTGGCCACTGGAAGAATATGTACTTAAGAGCTTTAGCTGACTATCAAAATTTAGAGAAGAGAATTAATCAGGAAAAAAAAGAGTTAGAAAAATCAGTGAATAAAAATCTCTTGTTAAAATTTATCTCGGTTTTAGATGAGATTGAAAGAGCGTTAATTTTTCTTAAAGATGAAGGGTTAAAATTAATTCATAAGAAGTTTTTACAGATTTTGAGCGAAGAAGGAGTTGAGGAAATCGATCTGATAAGAAAAAAGTTTGATCCCAACTTGGCTGAAGCGATTGAAACTATTGAAGGAAAAGAGGACAATATTATTGTTGAAGTGGTTAGAAAAGGTTATTATTATCACAATAAAGTTTTAAGAGTCGCTCAAGTTAAAGTAAGTAGAAAGATTCAAAAAGAAGAGAGGAAGAATTAGTTTGTTATTAGTTAATTTATTGAAAAACTATGAATAAAATCATTGGTATTGATTTAGGAACCACTAATTCTTGTGTAGCAGTTATGGAGGGTGGAAAACCAAAGGTTATTCATTCAGCTGAAGGAAGAAATGTCATTCCATCAGTCATTGATCCAATCAAACGAATCGTTGGCGATGTTGCCAAACGGCAAATTATTATCAATCCTAAAAACACAATTTTTTCAATAAAAAGATTGATGGGAAGGAGATATAATGATTCCTCGGTCCAGTATGATATTAAATGGCTGCCTTATAAGATAAAAGAAGGGAGAAATGGAATGGCGGTGGTTGAGGTGGAGGGAAAAACTTTTACCCCACAAGAGATTTCAGCAATGATTTTACAAAAAATAAAAGCTGATGCCGAAGCATATTTAGGAGGGAAAGTTGAAAAGGCAGTGATCACGGTTCCGGCTTATTTTGACGATTCCCAAAGACAGGCAACCAAACAGGCAGGTGAAATTGCCGGGCTGACAGTCGTAAGAATTCTCAATGAACCAACGGCGGCCGCTCTTGCCTATGGTTTAGATAAAAAGCACGTCCACACGATCGCCGTCTATGATTTGGGTGGTGGAACTTTTGATATTACTATCCTTGAGTTAGGAGAGGGCGTTTTTCAGGTTAAAGCAACCAATGGAGATACTCATTTAGGTGGAGACGATTTTGATCAGGTAGTTTTGAATTATTTAGCTGATGAATTTAAAAAAGATTATGGGATTGATTTAAGAAAAGATTCGCAAGCTCTTCAGAGATTAAGAGATGCGGCAGAAAAAGCAAAAATTGAATTATCTTCTTCTCTTGAGACGGAGGTTAATTTACCATTTATCACTGTAAAAGACGGTCAGCCAATTCATTTAGTGATGAAGTTGACTCGAGCGAAATTAGAATCATTAGTCAGTCATTTGATAGAGAAGACTTTTAAACCAGTTAAGGATTGTTTGCGAGATGCTAAGGTTTCAGTGAAAGATATTGATGAAGTAATTTTAGTTGGGGGAATGACTCGAATGCCAAAGATTATTGAAGAAGTAAAAAATTTTTTTGGCAAGGATCCGAATCGGTCAGTTAATCCAGATGAAGTGGTGGCGGTGGGAGCAGCCATTCAAGCAGGTATTATTACCGGAGAGGCAAAAGATGTTGTTCTACTTGATGTTACTCCTTTGACCTTAGGGGTGGAGACTTTGGGAGGAGTAATGACTCCGTTGATCCCAAGGAATACGACTGTGCCAACCTCTAAATCAGAGATTTTTTCCACCGCCGCTGATAATCAAACACAGGTAGAGATTCATATTCTGCAAGGAGAAAGGCCATTGGCAAAAGATAACAAATCCTTAGGTCGATTCATTTTAGACGGAATTCCGCCAGCGCCGAGAGGAGTGCCCCAAATTGAGGTGACTTTTGACATCGATGCTAATGGCATATTGACAGTGACCGCCAAAGATAAAGCTACCGGTAAATCGCAGGCGATAAAGATTACCGGATCAACCGGTTTAACTAAAGAAGAGATAGAAAAAATGAAAGAAGAAGCAGAAAAGCATGCAGAAGAGGATAAAAGAGAAAAAGAGAGAATTGAGGCAAAGAATAAAGCGGATAATTTAATTTATGTCGCGGAAAAATCGCTTAATGAAGCCGGTGACAAGGTAGAAAAATCGCTTAAAGAATCAATTGAACAAAAAATTAAAGCGTTGAAAAAAATAATCGAAAAAGGAAACAAAGAAGAGATAGAAGAAAAGACCAAAGAATTATCTGATGAGTTGACGAAGATTGGTCAAACGATGTATCAAGATAATACCAAAACCCAAAGCACAGATGCTAAAGCAGAAGAACAGAAAAAGGATAAAAAAGAAGATGTCGAGGAAGGAGAAGTGGTTAATTAAATTCCAAGAACCAAATTCCAAGAAACAAATAATTCCAAGAGCTAATTTTAATATTATGTAGGATAATTGGAAAGTGTTTTGAATACTTGCTTATTGGTAATTATTTTTTTTATTATGGATTACTATGAAATTTTAGGGGTATCGAAAAATGCGACACTTGAGGAAATTAAAGCTGCTTATCGGAAACAAGCATTGAAATGGCATCCTGATCGTAACAAATCGAAAGAAGCGGGAGAGAGATTTAAGGAAATTAACAAAGCTTTTGAAGTTTTATCTGATCCAAAAAAAAGAGCCATTTACGATCAATACGGAGAGGCAGCTTTTGAAAAAGGAGGTGTGGCCGGCTCAGCGGGAAATTATTATCAGCAAGGACCATACCGGGTTTATACGAATTTTGGTGGTGATTTTTCAAATTTTGATTTTAATTTTGATTTTGAAGGTTTTTCCGATCCATTTGAGATATTCGAGCAATTTTTTGGTTTTCAATCACCTTTTTCTCGTCGTTCCAGGCAAAGACGTGAAGTTTACCAAACAATGATTGATTTTGAAGAAGCTGTTAGAGGGGTAGAAAAAGAAGTGGTTATTAAAGGAAAAAGGAAAAAAATAAAAATTCCTGCCGGTGTTGATGATAGTTCAAGGATTCGATTTTCTGACTTTGATTTAATTGTTAATGTCAGGCCCCATCCATTATTTAAAAGACAAGGACAAGATATTTATTTAGAAAAGGAAATTCCTTTTCCTCTGGCGGTATTGGGGGGAGAGACTGAGGTAGAGACAATTGATGGTAAATTAAAGTTAAGAGTCAGACCAGGAATACATTCAGGAGCAACTATACGTTTGCAAGGAAAAGGAATTCCTTATCTTCATTCTTCAAGAAGAGGCGATCAATACGTTATTTTTAAAATTAAAGTTCCTGAGAAGATTTCTCCAAAAGCTAAAAAATTATTAGAGGAATTAAAAAAAGAATTGTAATTGAAAAATGAAAATTCAGATAAGAAGAGAAAATTTAGAAAATTATAAAATTGGTTTATTTATCGTCAAAACAGTTGAAAATTTTTTAGAAAAAAAAGGTTATTTAAAAATTGATTTGCCAGTATTATCTCCGGCTTTAATTCCAGAATCATATTTAGAAGTTTTTGAAACTGAGTTTAGATACTTTGATAAAAAAGAAAGGTTATATCTTATTCCTTCACCTGAGCTTTTTTTAAAAAGACTTTTAGCTTACGGTATCGGCGATTGTTATTATCTTGGTAAATCTTTCCGGAATAGTGAACCCAATTCACCACTTCATAGCTATGAGTTTACCATGCTTGAGATCTATAAAATACGTGTTAATTATTTCCAGTTAGCTGATGATGTTTTGCAGATGCTTCAATACATTGATGAAAAAATTAAAGCTCAAAGCTTAAAGCGCAAAAGTAAATTCAACAATATTCATTTCAATCGATGGGAGAAAATTAGTGTTACTCAAGCTTTTGAAAAATATGCTGGGATATCAGAAAAAGAATTGTTTAATCATCAATTATTCCTTAAGAAGGCGCAAGAAAAAGGTTATTGGGTAAAAGGTTTTACTTATGTAGACGTTTGGTCTCAAATTTATACTCAAGAAATAGAACCACATTTAGGAAGAAATGGTTATCCAACATTAATTTATGATTATCCAAAAGAGTTTGCCGCCTTAGCACAATTAAACCTTGATGGAAAAACCGCTCAAAGATTTGAATTTTATATTCATGGGATTGAATTAGGCGATTGTTATACCGAGTTGACCGATTACCAAGAGCAAGAAAGGAGATTTAAAGAAGAGCAAGAAAAAAGAAAAAAACTAAAAAAAGTCAATCATCCAATTGACAAAGACTTTATTGAGGCATTAAAATATGGTTTACCTCCGTGTGCGGGAATTGCGATTGGTCTCGATCGTTTAGCAATGATTTTTAGCGGAGTATTCTCGATAAATGAATTAAAGCTAATTGAAATTAAATTATGAAAAATAATGCCGGTAATTTAAAAAAGGGCGAATTTATTTCTTATCAGAATCAAATTTGGCAGATTCAAAAGGCGGAATTTTATTCTCCTGGTAAAGGATCAGCTTTGATGAAAACGAAAGTTAAAAATGTTGTCAACAATAAAGTGATTGATGTCACCTTTAAGTCAAATGAGGAGGTGGAAATTATTCCAATCGAGACGAGAGAATTAATGTTTTTATACAAAGATAATGAAACATTGTATTTTATGGACGAAAAAAGCTATGAGCAGTATTCTTTATCAAAAAAAACAGTAGGAGAGATCGCCGATTTTTTGAAAGAAAATTCAAAGATTTATGGTTTGATTTTTAATGATAAATTATTAAATATTCGACCACCAATGAGTGTTGTTTTAAAGATTGTTAAAACTGAAGAAGCTGTGAAAGGTGATACGGTTTCTGGAGCGAAAAAAGAGGCGATTTTAGAGACTGGAGCCAAAGTCATGGTACCTTTATTTATAAAAACTGGAGATAAAATTTCTGTTAATCCTGAAATTGGTGAGTATACCGGAAAAGTTAATGATTAAAAACTCCATGAGTTCTATCGGAAAAATCTTTTTTTATGAACGTCAAAAAAGAAAATTAACTCTTGAAGAATTAGAAAAAGATTTAAAAATTAGAAAAAAATATTTAGTAAAAATAGAAAGAGATGAATGGGATTTTACTTCAAGAATTTATCTTGAAGGGATTATCAAAAATTATGCCCAGTATTTAAATTTGGACCAGAAAAAAATCTTAGCGATATTTCGGCGAGAATATGATAAAAAAGAGGAAATTAATTTCAAAGAGAAACTTGATGAGGATTTAGTTATCGCTGATAAGAATCGTTGGTTTAAAATAGGATTATTTCTTCTTGGAATTTTTTTTATTTCATATTTTGCTTATCAACTTTTAAACTATTTTCTACCACCAAAGATAAAAATTATCTCACCGAAAACAAAGAATTTTATTGGCACAGATAAAGTAAAAATTATAGGACAAACTAAACCTGAGTCACAAATTTTTATTTTAGGCAACGAAGTTTATCCTGATAAAAACGGTTTTTTTTCATATGAATTACCTTTAATAAAAGGTGATAACAAATTGATAATCGAAGTCATCGGTCCCAATGGAAAAAAAGCTACTTATGAACAGATATATCATCGTCAATGACTATTGATTAAAAATTTTTTTCACTTGATAAATATTGTTTAAATTTTTTGAATAAAAAATATTTTTAAACCCAAGACTTTTACCCTCTTTGATAATTTTTTCCTCAAAAGGGACACTTCTAATTTCTCCCAGAAGAGTAATCTCGCCTAGAAATATGGCATTTTTTGGCAAAGGCAAATTTTTAAAGGAGGAAATTAAAGAAACAACAAGCCCTAAATCCGCGGCGGGAGATTTAATGGAAATTCCGCCAACAACATTAACATAAACATCATATTTATCTAAAGGAAGATGGAGATATTTTTTAAGAACCGCTAACAAAAGAAGGACTTTATTGTAATCAAGCCCTTTGACAACTCTTCGAGGGATAGAAAGAATTGTTGGTGCGACTAAAGTTTGTATTTCAAAAAATAAAGGCTTTTTTCCTTCGAGAATGCCAACGTTTGCCTTACCAATTAAGTTATCATTATCTTCTTGAAAAAATATTGAATTTTTTACTTCAACTAAGCCAGATTGTTTCATTTCAAAAAGAGTGATTTCATCGGTTGGACCGAATCGGTTTTTTTTGGCACGGATTAATCGGTATAAAGAATCTTTTTCGCCCTCAAAAGCAAGAACACAATCAACTAAATGTTCTAAGGTTTTTGGTCCGGCAACTTCTCCTTCTTTGGTAATATGACCAATAACAATAAAAGGTTTGTTTTCCTTTTTTGCGAAATTAATAATCTGCTTAAGGGTTTCTTTTAATTGCAACAGACTGCCTGGGGCGGCATCAATTTTTTCTGAGTAAATTGTTTGAATAGAATCAACGATAATGATATCGACCTGATCTTTGATTTTTTTTATCTCTGATAAAACCATTTCGATTCCGAGATCTTCGGTAAGAAGAAAATTTTGAGGATTAATTTTTAATCTTTTAATTCTTTCAAAGATGGAAAGTGAATTTTCTTCTCCACAGAGATAAAAAGTTTTTAAATTAGAAAAAGCCTGAAGAACTAAAGTTGACTTTCCGATTCCTGGTTCCCCTGTTAATAAAATAACTTCATTTTCGACAACCCCATCACCTAAAACTTTATTTAAATCGGCAAAAAAAGTTTTAATTTTTTTTAAAGGTTTGGCATTGATTTCACTCATTTTAATAATTTTTATTTTTTTTGAAGGTGAGACTTTTTCTTCTTTTTTCCCAACAAAACTATTCCAGTTTTGACAATGGGGACAGCGGCCAAGAAGAGTCGCCGAACCATAGCCACAGTGCGCACAAATATATAATGTCATATTACATTTTTTCAACAACTTTAATACCCAACAAAAAAAGACCTTTTTTAATAATCTTAGCGGTTGTTTCAGTAATTAATATTCTTAATCCTTGATTCGTTTCGGCTTTGATTACTTGATGTTTTTGATAAAAAAGATTAAATTTTTTGGCTAGTTGATAAAGGTATTCTGTAATTAGGTTAGGGGCAAATTTTTCTCCTGATTGATAGACAATTTCTTCAAAAAGAAACAAGTGACGCATAAGGTTAATCTCTTCCTGTTTTAATTTGGACCAGTTAATCGAAAAATTTTGGAGAATTTTTTCTTGATTAATTTTTTTAATAATCGATTGACAACGAACATAACTGTAAAGTAAATATGGACCAGAATTTCCTTCAAGATTGATTGACTCATCGATATCAAAATCAATCGGTGAATGAGGAGAGTTTTTTAAAAAAGAGTATTTAATCGAAGCGATTGCAATATTCTCCGCTGTCTCTTTATCAGTTTTATAGCTCAATGAAATTTTTTCCTTAATTTTATCAATTAACCAATTTGCTTCGACAATATTTCCTTCTCGGGAGGACATTCTACCGGTTTTTAGATTAACCCATTCATAAGTCAGATGAACTTGTTTGTCGGCCATTTTATTATTTAACAACTCCTCAACTTTGGAAGTAACTTCAAAAAAGCTTTTTTGTTCGGGGGTGGTGAGATGAAAACAACGATCAATTTTACCAAAGTCTGAGAATTCTTTCTCGGCTAAAGCTAACTCCTTTCCTTCATAAGTGGGATAACCAAGAGAATTAACAAACACGCGGGTGTGAAGTTGGTACGGTTGACCATCAAAAACAATTGCTCCCTGACTTTTTTTTAGAATTTTATTTTTTAATGCTTGATAACAAAGTTCTAATCCTCTTTCTGCCATTTCACTTTCAAAATATAAACGATCAAATCGAGTGTCAACCCGTCGATAAATTTTTTCGAAATAATCTAAACTCCATTTTCTCGTTTCTTCCCATAAGGGAAGTATTTTATTTTTTTTTTCATATATCATTTGATTGATTTTGATAATTTCTTTCTTTTTTTCTTCATCTTCGTAATCTCGATTTCCTTGGGTGTACATCTGACCAGTAAAGGCTATTTTTTCATTCAGAGAGGCATTTTTTTTTATTTTGTCAAAAAGAGGAAGATTGTTTAAAATTGCATATAAAGTTTTGGCAATGTGTAAACCAACATCTCCTTGATAATTAGTTCGAACAACATTATTACCGAGAAATTCAAAAATTCTAGCCAAAGATTCACCATAGATGATGTTTCTTAAGTGACCGATATGAAAAAGTTTGTGAGTATTAGGTTGGGCATATTCGATGACGATTTTTTTCTTTGGGCCAAAAAATAAAAAATTTGGGGTGAATTGATTATTTTTTACCTTAATTAATTTATCGACAAGAACTTTTTCTTTTAACCAGAAATTGATAAAACCATTAACAAAATCTATTTTTTTAATTTGTTTATTAGAAAAGTTCTTAAAAATAATCTGGAAAAATTCTTTTGGGCTTTTTTTAACTTTTTTAGCCAATAAAAAAGCGACATTAGTTGTGTAATCGCCAAAATTTTCATTGGGTGAGGGAAAAACATAGACTGTTATTTGAAGATTGAATTTTTCCGAAATAATTTTTTCCAATTCTTTTTTGATCGTTTCTTTCATTGAGTAAATTATAATTTAAATCGCTTGTAAAATAAAATAAATTTTGAGTAAAATTAATACAACATTCATAAATTCTATGAAAGAAAAAATTATTCTTTTTTTTGTTTTATTACTTAGTTTTTTAATTTTTTTAGGAATAAAAGCTTTTGTTATTAATAATTCAGAAAATTATGGTGTTTTAAAGGTTGAGTCAACGCCGACAGCGAGTATTTTCTTAAATAGTTTAAATATTGGAAAAACTCCTTTTGAAGATAAAGTTAAAGAAGGTGAATATATCATTAAACTGATACCTGAAGCAACTGATTCTGCCTCTTGGCAAGGGAAAATTCAGATTCATAAAAACATTAAAACTTATGTTAATCTTGAACTTGGCAGCTCAGAGATTATTAGCGCTGGTGAAGTTATTACCATGAAGCCAATAAAGGAAAAATATCCAAAAAATAAAGGTCAGATTGAAGTGATGACTGAACCCCAAGGAGCGATTGTTTATTTAGATAATGAAGAAAAAGGAATTGCCCCTCTTATTTTAGACGAAGTGCCAGTTGGAGTATATGAAATTTCGGTATTTCGACCAGGTTTTTTCAAAAGAATTCAAAGAATTAATATCGATGAACGATATCGCGTTATTCTTAATTTTAAGCTAGCAATTGATCAAACCTCTGATTTTTATCGAAAAATAGAAGAAGAAAAAAGCAATCAGGCGACAGAAAGCGCAAGGCCAATGAAGAAATATTTGATTGTCAAAGAAAATGAACTCGGTTTTTTGAGGGTTCGTGAGAAACCAACAATTTATTCTTCTGAGGCAGCGAGAGTAAAACCAGGTGATAAATTTGAAATTCTTGACGAAGATCAAGGTTGGTTCAAAATTTCTTATGAAGAAGGAAAAGAAGGTTGGGTATCTTCTCTTTATGTGGAGAAAAAGGAAGAGTAGTTAGTTTTTCTTCCAAATAATTTTATTGTAAAAAATAAAACTGTAAGGAATTACGATCAAGCCAATAATTAAGATCTTATAAATTAACCACCAATCTCTACCAAAAAGTGTTCCTAAAATTTCCAAGCCGGCGGCTTGAATAATAAGAGCACCAAGTGATATAAAATTAAATTTTAGAAAATGAAAAATAAATGAAATTGATTGATGGTTTAATTTTTTATGGGCAAAACTCCAAAAATTATTAATAAGAAAGTTAGAGACAATAGCAATTTCTGCACTAATTACCGTTGCCAGCCAAAGTTTGAAATGCATTTTTTCAAAGAATAAAAAAGAGATACTAAAATCAATTAAAAATCCAATACTACCAACAATAACAAATTTAATAAAAGATGATTGAGTGATTAGATAACTAAAGATGTTTAGAATATATTCCCCAAATTTGATTTTTGACGTTCCAAACTCCCGATCAAGAAACTGAATTGGGATTTCTGATGCACGGGTTTGTCTTTTTAAAGCCTGATCAATAGTGGCTATTTGAAAAACATAACCACTGTATTTTTTTGTTTCCGAAACAATTTCTTTAATTACCCAAGCGCGAATAGCCCGATACCCACTCGTCCAATCAGTAATCCTAAAATTAGCAAAACCAAGCCGAATAATTAAATTGCCTAAGTAAGAGAAAAGTTTTCGATACCAAGCCCAATTTTTAGGGATTGATCCGCCGGGAATATAGCGAGAGCCGATTACTAAGTCTGCCCCACTTTCAATTTTTTTAATAAACTCAAGAATATATTTTGGTTGATGAGAAAGGTCAGCGTCCATTTGGATAATCAAATAAGGATTAACTTTAGAAAAAGCCCATTGATACCCCTCAACGTAAGCTTTACCTAATCCTTTTTTTTCCGTTTCTAACAAATAAAGACGAGGATATTTTTTTTGCCATTTTTTTACTTGCTGAGTGGTATTGTCTTGAGAGTGACTATCAACCACTAAAAGATTAATTTCCCAATGATTAATTTGATTTTGGAGCGAAAAAATTTGTTGAATTAATTTTTCAATATTATTCTCTTCATTATATGTAGGGGTGATAATCAACAATTTTCTCATAAGATTTTTTTATAATAATTAATCGATAATTGCAGCCCCTTTTCTAAAGATATTTTTGGCCACCAATTAAGAATTTCTTTTGCTTTAGTAATGTCAGGACATCTTCTTTCTGGATCATCTTCTATTAATTGATGAGTGATAATAATTTTGCTTTTGGATTGAGTAAATTTTTTAATTAACCGGGCATAATCAATAACCGATTTTTCTACAGGATTACCAAGATTGAATACTTCCCCGTTTGTTTTTGGAGCAAACATCAATTTAATTAAACCATCGATCATATCAGAAATATAGCAAAGCGACCGAGTTTGTTTCCCATTTCCATAGACATGAATCGGTTTATTTTTTAAAGCATTAATAATAAAATTAATCACCATTCTTTGATCGTCAATTCTCATTCTTGGGCCGTAAGTATTAAAAATCCTAGCAATTCTAACATTAACGCCTTTTTTTCGATGATAATAACAAGTTAAAGTCTCACCCATTCTTTTTGATTCATCATATACCGCCCTTTTTCCTAAAGGATTAACATTACCAGAATAATCCTCTTGTTGGGGATGAATAAGAGGATTACCATAAATTTCTGAGGTTGAAGCAAATAAAAAACGAGCTTTTTCTTTTTTTGCCAATTCTAAAAGTTTCCAAGTACCATCGATATTGGCTTTAATTGTTTCCTCAGCTAAACTGTGATAACTAATAGGACTATTTTCGTTTGGAGAGGCAGGGGAGGCCAAATGAAAAATTATTTCTATATTAGGAAGGGGTGGTAATTTTTTAGTTATATCAGCTTTGATAAAAAGAAAGTTTGAATTATTTTGTAGCTGTCTAATATTATTAAAAGAGCCGGTGAGAAGATTGTCGAGACAGACAACCTTATGATTTTCTTTTAGCAATCTTTCACAGAGATGCGAACCGATAAAGCCAGCTCCTCCAGCGACAAGGATTTTCATAGAATTGACGGTCGGCCAACCGAAAAGTACTTAAAACCAATTTTTTTCATTAACGAGGGGTGATAAAGATTGCGGCCATCAAAAATGTATGGTTGGCGGAGTAAACTTTTAATTTTTAATAAATCAATTTGTTTAAAGTCATTCCACTCGGTAGCGATAATTAACGCGTCTTTATTTTTAACCGTTAAATAAGGGTCTGTTTTATAGGAAATTTTATCCCTAAAAACTTTTTTAATATTATTCATCGCTACCGGATCATAAACAGTGATTTGATATTTATTCTCTAGTAAATTTTCGATAAGAAAAATAGAAGGGGCAAATCGGATATCATCGGTGTTTGGTTTAAAAGACAATCCCCAGATGGCAATTTTTTTTCCAGGACTATTCTTTAAGATTTTATCCAAAAAATTTTTCTTTGTCAAAAAATTAATCTCTTCAACCGCTTGCAATAAATTAGTGTTGATGTTTAATTTTTTACCCATATCAATTAAAGCACTAATATCTTTGGGAAGACAAGAACCGCCGTAACCCAATCCTGGATTCATAAATATTCGGCCAATTCTTTTATCTAAGCCAACTGCATCAAGAACGGCCTCAACATCAGCGCCGACTTTTTCCGAGTAAAAAGCGATTAAATTGGCAAAGGAGATTTTAGTACCTAATATGGCATTAGAGACATATTTAATTAATTCAGCCGTAGCTAAATTAGTAACAACTCGTTCTCCATTCAGTGGTTGATGAAGTTTTAATAAAATTTCAATTGCTTTTTTTGAATCACTTCCAATGACAATTCGATCGGCGTTTAAGGTGTCATAAATAGCGGTTCCTTCTCTTAGAAATTCTGGGCAGGAAGCAACCGCAAAATTGTTTTTTTTATTGTTCGTTTTAATAATTTTTTCAATTAATCTATTTGTTCCAACAGGAACGGTGCTTTTACATGCAACAACTGTAAAGTGATTATCTTTTGTTGATAAATTCTCAGATATTTTTTTGGCAACTTCAATTACTGAAGAAAGATTGGGTTCTCCGTTTTCTTTTGGAGGAGTACCGACGGTGATGAGAACAACATCTGATTCTTTTACTAATTGATAATCATCAAGATAAAATTTAATTCTTTTTGCCGAAAGATTTTTTTTCAACAACTCAGCTAAACCAGGTTCAAAAATAATTGGGTCGCCATTTTTCAATTTTTCAATTTTTTCTTTGGTATGACCAATAACATCCACTTCATTACCAAAGTCCGCAAAGACGCAGGCAGTTACTAGGCCGACATAACTATGGCCGATGACGGTAATTTTCATATCTATTTTTTTAACTTTTGCCACCACTCATAATTATTTTTATACCAATCAATGGTTAATTGAAGAGCTTGTAGGAACGAATATTGCGGTTTCCATCCCAGCTCTTTTTTAATTTTTGACCAATCGATACTATAACGTCGATCATGACCCGGTCGATTCTCAACAAACTCAATATATTTTTCTTCATCCCTCTCCATTATTTTAAGAATTAATTTGACGAGCTCGATATTAGTAATACCTTTTGTCAATCCACCGATTAAATAGGTTTCACCAATTTTTCCTTGGTGAATTATTAAATCAATCGCTCGACAATGGTCTTCGACATACAACCAATCACGAACATAATTACCATCTCCGTAAATGGGAACTTTTTTTCCTTCTAGAATATTGGTAATGGCTAATGGGATTAATTTTTCCGGATATTGAAATGGGCCGAAATTGTTTGAACAATTAGAGATCGTAATGGGTAAATTGTAGGTATAGTAATAAGCA
>JBBILO010000006.1:0-52545 GCA_037444855.1 Candidatus Roizmanbacteria bacterium
TTCCAAAAGAACTCTCTCAAGAAGTTCTTCGAGAAAAGGGAATCAAATTTGATGAAAATGAATTTAACCAAGAATTTGAAAAACATCGCCAACTTTCTCGAACTGCCTCCGCCGGAATGTTTAAAGGAGGGCTAGCTGACCATGGCGAACAAACGATTAAATATCACACAGCGACCCACCTCGTTCATCAAGCCCTTTTTGATGTTTTGGGTAATCAGATTCGTCAAGAGGGATCTCATATTACTCAAGAAAGATTAAGATTTGATTTTTTCTCGCCGATTAAACCAAGTAAAGAGATGATCAAGAAGGTTGAAGAAATAGTTAATCAAAAAATTAAACAGTCTTTACCGGTTAGCTTCAAAATTTTACCTAAAGAAGAAGCCTTAAGGATTGGCGCTAAAGCATTTTTTCGCGAAAAATATCCTGATTTGGTAAAAGTTTATTTTATCGGTGAGTATTCGAAAGAATTTTGTGGCGGGCCTCATGTCAAAAATACCAAAGAAATTGGTCAGATCAATATTTATAAGTTTGAAAAAATTGGTGCCCAACTCTACCGAATTTATGCTAAATAATATGAAAAAATCAATCGTCTCATTTTTGGATTTTCAAAAATTAGACTTAAGAATCGGTGAAGTTCTTGAAGCAAAAAATATTGAACAATCAAGAAATTTAATTGCCATGAAAGTTGATCTAGGAGATGATTATGGTGTGGTTGAAATTTTAGCTGGATTAGCTGAATATATTAAACCAGAAGAACTTCAAGGAAAAAAGTTTATTTTTGTAGCCAATTTAGAACCAAAAAAAATGCTAGGACGCTATTCAAATGGCATGATCCTTGTTGCCGATGAAGAAGGCAAACCTCATCTAATTCCAGTTGACAAAAAAATTAAAAATGGGATAATTGTAAGATAGAGAAATTATAAATTTTAATTATTCTCATTAATCATCTTATGAAAATTAAATCAAAAGAAAAAAACGAAAATATTGCTTTATTAATCAATCAACAAATTCATCGAAAAAATCTAATTTTTTATGGGCTTTTTGCAGTTTTAATCGCTTTCTCTTTATTTTTATATTACAAAATAGAAAATATTAATCAAAATGTCAAAGGAATTCAAGCAAAAATCGAACCTCAACAAGTACCTCCAAAAGAAGTAAAAATAGATGATGTGAAAAAATTATTCGCGGATGGATTTATTCACTTTGGTAATAAAAATAACAAATTATTAATCGTCGAAGTCTCTGATCCTTCTTGCCCATTTTGTCATATCGCAGGAGGAAAAAATCCTGAATTAGCCAAAGAAAGCAACCGATTTCAATATGTCAGTGATGGAGGAAGTTATTTACCTCCATTACCTGAGATCAAAAAATTAATTGATTCAGGAAAAGCTTCTTTTGCTTTTTTATATAGTAACGGTCATGGCAATGGTCAAATCGCTACCGAAGCCTTATACTGTGCTTATGAAAAAGAAAAATTTTGGGAAGTGCATGATAAGTTGATGACTAACGAAGGATATAAAATTATCAATGAACAAGTTGCTAATGACCGAAGTAAAGCTTCGTTAATAGCTCAATTTTTAAGTGATGTTATTGATCAAAACTTTTTAGTTGAATGTCTTAATAGTAAAAAATATGAAAAAAACCTAACAAGGGATCAGCAGATATCACCAAATCTTGGATTTCAAGGAACGCCACATTTCCTTATCAATACAAAAATGTTTCAAGGAGCGTATAGTTATAATGATATGAAGTCTGAAATCGAAAAATATCTTTAAACAAGTGCTCCCAAGGGGATTCGAACCCCTGTTCTTAGCCTGAGAAGCTAATGTCCTCGACCACTAGACGATGGGAGCGTTTTTTAAAAACTTGATTTTTTTAAAAGATCTTTTATAATAGATTATATCAATAATTTGCCCAAAAAAGGGGCATTATTTTTTTATGAAATCAGTCCAATTAACAAAAAATGGTTACGAAAACCTTAAAAAAGAACTCGAAGAGTTAGAAAATGTTAAAAGAAAAAAAGCCATTGATCGATTGCAAAAAGCCCGGGCGATGGGTGATCTATCAGAAAACAGCGAGTATACCGCGGCTAAAGAAGACTTAGAATTTATCGAAAGGAGAATTACTGAGATCAAAGAAATCCTTCATGACGCTCAAATTATTGAGGTTGACAAAAATGGAAAGAAAATAGTTCAAATTGGCTCTTCGGTGATAGTGGAGATCAACGGTAAAAAGGAATCGTTCCAGATCGTGGGCGACTTCGAAGCCAATCCCATGGAAAAAAAACTTTCTCACACCTCTCCAATTGGACAAGCACTGATTAACAAAAAAGAAGGCGATTGGGTTGAAATTAGTGCTCCCGCTGGTAAAATAAAATATAAAATCGTTGAGATAAAATAAAATAAAATCATGATCTGGGTTGATCGTGAAGCAAAAAAAATTAAAGAAAGAAATCTTCCTTTGGAATGGGTTGATGATATGAAGACCCCTTCGGGAAGGATTCATGTTGGTGCTCTTCGCGGCGTCGTTATTCATGATCTAATCTACAAAGTCCTTCTTGAAAACAAAATAGAAGTTGAATATACCTATGTTTTTGATGATCACGATCCAATGGATGATATTCCTAGCTATTTAAATTACAATCAATGGGAAAAATATGCCGGAAGACAACTTTATCAAATTCCCTCGCCTGTAGCTGGCTATAAAAATTACGCTCAATACTATGCTCAAGAATTTATTGAAATTTTTAATCAGATTGGTTGTCGTCCCAAAATCATCTGGGCCTCTGAACTTTATAAGTCAGGTAAAATGAATGAGATAATCAAAATTATTCTTGATTCGGTCAAGGAAATTAGAAAAATTTATTATCAGATTACAAAAACCACCAAACCTGATTATTGGTATCCTTTTAACGTCCGTTGCGAAAAATGTCAAAAAATTGGTACCACTCAAGTTTATCGCTGGGATGGACACTATGTTTATTATCGCTGTCTTCCGAATCAAGTCAAATGGGCAAAAGGTTGTAACTATGAAGGAAAAATCTCGCCCTTCAATGGTAATGGTAAATTACCTTGGAAAGTCGACTGGGCGGCTAAATGGAAGATAATTGGGGTAACAATCGAAGGCGCAGGAAAAGATCATATGTCAAAAGGTGGATCTCATGATGTCGCCTCTGCGATCGTTCAAAAGATTTTAAAATATCCAACACCCTATCCAATTCCTTATGAGTGGTTTACGGTTGGCGGTCGAAAAATGTCTTCATCAAAAGGGATTGGCTCCTCAGCTAAAGAAATCGCAGAAATTCTTCCGCCATCACTTCTTCGATTTTTAATGGTCAGACAACCAATTAATCAACATATTGATTTTAATCCTTATGGGGAAACGATTCCTAATCTTTTTGACAAATTTGATCAATGTTTTAATGCTTACTTTAATAAATTAGAAGATAAAGTTCCCCCAGGAAAACAAGGAGAAATCATTTTAGATTTCGCCAGGATATTCGAACTTTCATATATTAATCCTCTTCCAAAAAAAAGAATTTATCTACCACGTTTTCGGACAATCATTAATCTTATTTTAGAAAAGAAAGCTAATTTAATTAGTTTTTTTGAAAATCTTAAAAAAGATAAATTAAATCAAGAAGAAAAGAATATTTTGGAGGAAAGGATTAAATATGGAAAAATTTTTCTTGAAAAGTATTATCAAAATCAAAAGAAAGATTTAACAAACTATCAACTAACGAATCAAGAGAAAGAATTTTTAAGCCGGTTAGCCAAAGAATTAAAAAGAATTTCATCGGATAAATTAGAAAAAGAAGTTTCCTCAATAATTATCAATAACGCGAATCTCTATTCTATCGATAAAAAGAAAGCTTTTTCTCTTATTTATCTCTCATTAATTAATAAACCTTACGGTCCAAAAATTATTGATTTAATTAAATCTATCGGCGTTAAAAAAACGATTAACCTTCTTTTAAAAATAGGTCACTGATTTGTTGGAGATGGCGTTAAACTAAAGTAACAACCGCCGGCCTCTTGATTGTCGACTAAAAAGAATTCGTCTCGCCCAAAATAACATTTTTTAACGACAACATTTTCAGGCTTTTCATACCAGGCACCGGTACCATAGTTTCTTAAAAGATACGTCATTACCCGATTCCAAATCGGCGCTGCCCCGGTAATTCCTGAAGTCAAATACGGATTCATTGGTGTTCCATCATTATTCCCTACCCAAACAGCAACAAGAAATTCTGGAGTATAACCAATGGTCCAGTTATCCTTTTTATTATCAGTGGTTCCTGTTTTTACCGCCACTTTATATCCGGGAATTTCTAAAAAAGAATGAGAGCCAAAAGCCCATTGACGAGCAAAATTATCTGAAAGTATATCAGAAATAATATATGCTATCCCTTCATCTAGAATTTTTTCACTCTGATATTCATAAGTATAATTGATATTACCAAAATAATCCTTAATTTCCAAAACTCCCTTTATAGGAACACGATAACCTAAATTAGCTAAAATGCTATATGCTTGCGCCAAATCAATCATTCTTATCTCTCCTCCGCCTAAGGTTAAAGAAAGTCCGTAAAATGATGGGTCGATCCAAGACGTAATTCCCATTTTTCTACCCCATTCAACAAAATTATCAACACCAATAGTTGATAAAACCTTAACAGCAGGAACATTATAAGAATTAGCTAGCGCATATCGAAGAGGAATTTTTCCATGAAAACGATTATCATAATTAACTGGCTGATAAATCTCGGTGTTGGATATTCGAAAAGCAGTTGGCGAATCATCAACAATCGTTGCTGCCGTGTAACCTTTTTTTAAGGCCAAAGAATACATAATTGGTTTAATTGCTGATCCAGGTTGTCTTAAAGCGGTTACTACATTATAAGCACCAAAAGGCTTGGCAAAATAATCGACCGAACCAACCATAGATAAAATCTCTCCTGTTTTTGGTCTAATAACTAAAACGGCTCCATTGGAAACATTTAAATATTTAATTTTTTCGATTTCTTCTCGAAGGATTTTTTCTATTTCTTGTTGAATATTTAGATCTAATGAAGAAACTACTCTCAAACCACCCTCTTCAACAACATTTGTTCCATAGACTTTTTCTAAATAATCTTTTAAATAAAAAACAAAATGAGGTGCTTTAATACCAATTTTTGATGGGATAATATTTATTTTTTCATTTTTTGCCTTAATCAATTCTTCTTTTGAAATAAACCCATTTTTATACATCGCTTCTAAAACCTCATTTCTTCTATTAATAGTCGCATTGAGATTAAAATACGGAGAATAAGAAGATGGCGCTTGAGGTAAACCAGCCAATGTCGCCGCCTCAGATAAGGTTAATTGACTGGCTGGCTTGCCAAAATATCTTTTAGCCGCCTCTTCTATGCCATAAGTAGAACCACCATATGGAACCTGATTTAAATACATCTCAAGGATCTGGTCTTTTGAGTAAATTCTCTCAGTCCATAATGCTAGTAAAACTTCTTTAATTTTTCTAGTGATTGTTTTTTCTGGTGTTAACAGAGCGCTTTTCACCAACTGTTGAGTAATCGTTGATCCACCTTGAAGTTTTTTCTTTAATAAAGTTTCTTTTACGGCTCGAATAATCCCTCCAAACAGAGAAACTCCATGGTGATTATAGAAATCTTTATCCTCAATGGCAATGGTTGCTTCAATAACATATTTTGGCAGTTGAGACAATTTTATTGGTGTACGATTTTGATCGCGATAAATGGCATATAATATTCTTCCTTTTCGATCATAAATATGGGTCGATAAGGGAAAATTAACTTTTCCGATATTCTTTGGTGAAGGAAGATTTTTTATGAAAAGAAGACCCTGATAGATAAAAATTATTAAAAGGGTTAAAATCGATCCAAAAAGAAAATATTTAATCCTTATTGTCAACAATGAACATAAGTGATTTTTAATGATTTTTAATCGCTTAAAAAATTTTTTTGTAAAAAGAAGAATTTTTTTTACGAAATATAAAAAAATCTTTAAAATCAGCTTTAAAAGCAAAAAAACCCAAAAGAAAATTATCTTGACGCCGTCACCAATGAAGATAAAAAAATAAAAAAAATTATATAATAAATTGAAAAAAATCATCGGCTAATTTTAGCAAATATTATAGGATAAGTCAATCAATTTTACTGAGGTAGTTGTTTTAATTTGCCTCTTACAATCAATCTTTTCCAATAGGTTCCTGGAGGCACACAAGTAATCAGGGTTAGAATAGATTCATCGTTAGTATCATCCAAGACCCAAATTTCCTCAGGCTTAACCACAAACATTTCATAAACTTCATATTGATAATTAACTCCATTATAATGAATAATCGCCGAATCACCTTTTTCTAGAGTTGATAAATAAGTAAAAATAGTTTTATAGTCCTTTGGATTATAAAGTTGCGGCAAAGTTGAATGACCAAGAATAGTAATATTTCCAATTTCTCCAGGTTGAGAACGAGGTAAGTAATGAACCAATCCTTGATTTAAATCTTCCCCTCCAACAATAACTTCTGCTCTATCAATATTAAGTTTTGGTATTGATAACTGATAATTACTTACAGGCAAATTTTTTAAAATTTGATTTCCCCCTTTATTGGGAAACCACAATTCCACCTGAGTGAAATCTCTTAGATTATTTGTCTTTATAGTCTGACTACTTAAAACATTATTGAAACGATTATCAACTAATGCCGATTTAAAATTTTTAGAAAAAATTAATTGATTATATAATTCAAATGCAAATATCGGATATAATGCCCAGAATAATAAACCAGAACCAATAATTAAGAAAGCATAAGATGTTTTTTTGATAAAAATCCTAGGTAGCGTTTTTTTTTCTTTAATAAAACAATATAAAGCCATAGTCTCTACTGTTAATCAATTATAACCTCGATATTTTTTGAGAAACTAGGAAAATAATTATAAAAAATAGGTATTAAATTCTCCTCTTTAATAATTTGATAATTGGTAACTTGATTTTTCAACAACACCTCTTTGAGACGATCCTTTTTTATAAAAATGATTTCCTTTTTTAATTTTTCTTTATCAATTTTTTTCATCATTCTTGCTTCGATAAAAAAATAAAAGGTTTTTAATCCGTCATCCTCTTCAACTTTCCTAAAAGAAGAGGTAATTGATTTTTCCTCCACGTGATAATTGCTAGGAATATCTTTTTGTACTTCTTTGACAAAAATTTCTTTTATTTGGTTTCTATCAAGAAAATACCTCGTAATATTAATTTTTGCCCTCAAAATTGTTTCTTTGGCTTCATCCCCAACTTCTTTTGAATAATTTTCATCGATCAACTTAACCTCAGTTAAAGGGCGTATTAAAATGAAATTTGTCTTCTCCTTTTCTTCAAAATTCTTCTTACCTTCTTCAATAACCTGTTCACGCAATTTTTCTTTATCTGATTGAGAAAAAATTGTTACTTCTTTTTTATAACCGCCACTAATTGATTGGCTGCTTTTAGCAAAGAGTTCATTTTGAGAAAAATTTTTTAAGAGGAACACTGTTGCTTCTGGTTGATTTCCCTCTTCACCGATAATACTGGCGATAACCAAACCTTTGTTTTTTCCAGGTTGAATAGGATTGCCTATCTGATTGCCGATATAACTCGCTGAAGCAATCATCACCTGATCTTTGAGGAAATAATCAACTCCTCTTACAGTCAAAACAGTACCAGGAGATAAAGTTTTTCTTTCAAATGTATAATTGTAAATTTCCACTTCACCTTGAGCTTTCTCTCCAATTTCTTTTTTCCCGGTGTTGACTATCTTTTTTTCGATTAATTTTTCGATCTGATCGCTCATTAGTTTTCCTTCGGTTTCATTAATGGTAATTTCTTTCTTCAAGTTTTCTTTTGGTAAAATCACTCTAATTACAATCCTGTGAAAGAAAAACTCATTAATCAAAATTAAAAATCCTAAAATTAACAACAGAAAAAAAAATAAAAATCTTTTTCGACTATTTTGAAAAAAGAAAACCAATCCCAATGACTTTTTGACAAATAATATGATCCTCTTATTCGCTTGACTCAAAAATTCTTTTATTAAATTATTTTTAGTTTGTAGCAAGCTATTTTCTTTATTTTGATAATTTTTTTGCGAAAGTAAGTCTCTTTTAATTTCTTTGATATCTTGATCAATTAAAAAACCAAAAATCTCACTCTTTTTTTCCTCTTGAACGACTTTTTTTCGAAAAAACTTTGCTATTAATTCACTCTGTAGGCAGTCAATAAGATATTTTTCAATTATATCTAAAGTAAGTATTTCAATTCTTGGAATGTGAATAAAACATTCCTCCTTATATAAGTAATTAGAAAGAGACTCTTTTTCTTTTGCTAAATTATCTCCATCAAAAATAATTATTCTAATAGGTAATGGATAATATTCTTTAATGTCATAAATAATTTCACAAACATCAACAAGAAAATTATCAGTTTTTGATTGGACCCTTTCAAAAAGTTTTTTTCCAGCTTTTTTTAAAATAAAACGAAACTGAGTTTTTTCAATTTCAATAAATATTGCCGATAGAGGCAATCCATTTTCTTTTTCCTTTTGATAAATAAATACCTGGGCGATTTCAATATAACCCATAGATTCAAACTCTAATTTTTCATTAATCTCTTTTAATTTATTGAAAAATAAATCTTTCAATTCTCCCCTTTCGTTGAAAAAGAAGCCACTTAAGAAATAGACTACTTCATTTATTTTGTGATAACCCTTTTTTTCAAAATAGGATAAAACTTGATCAATATCTTCTGGTAAATTTTCAAAGGCATTTGAATAAAAAAGAGATTGTTTATCAATTAATTGAAATTTATCTTGGCTTTTTTTTATTAACATCACCTCTCCTTTTTCCTCTCGTAAAACGATTCCTAAAATAATTTCTTCATTTAGACTATCCTTTTTTTTATTAAAAATATTAAACCAGTTCATAATTTATAACTCAAATTTTGATAAAACTTGATTAACGCCTTGATTAGCCACTCTCATCGCTTCCTCATAAGAAACTCCTTCAGCAGTTGAGTTAATGGCATTTTCTAAATATTTAATTATTTCATCATTTAAACCATTGTCAAATGTCCTTGAAATTAAAGGAAGAGATTTTAAGTCTTTGGCTTCGTTAATGATTCCTGATAAAAAATCGTTCTTAATTAATAAATCAGCCATATCGATTCGTGGATAAGGGCAGCCAAATAAACGAACTCGTGCTTGATTGGCGTATAGTTTAGATAAGTTTTCTTTTTCAGCCAAATATTTTAAAAATTTCCATGCTTCTAATTGATTTTTACTTTTAATCGATACCCCTTCTGCCCAATAATTAGCAATTGAAATTAACTTCGATCCAGGAACAGCTGGAACTGGAGCAGTTCTTAAATCTATCTCTGGATTGGCAGCTTTAATAACTAATATTTCCCAAGTTGGTGCCAGAATCATTGCCACTTTTTCTTGAATAAAAGCGGTAATTGAATTTGGCATTGTTTCATCCCAAAAATTATTTGGAGGTTCCGCAAATTTTCTGTACGCTTTTAAAGCATCAATTGCTTCTGGACTATCTAACTTTTTTAGTTCGGCCCCATTTTGAAGAAGAAATAAACCTAAAATATCCGAAAAATGCTCAATATTATTGGCTGTCCCCAAAGCAATTCCTGAGGTAATAATTCTTCCCTCTTGATCCTTAACAGTTAATTGAGAAGCGACATCTAAAAGCTCGTCCCAGTTGCTTGGAACAATTTGAATTCCCGCTTTGTTAAATAAATTTTTATTGTAAATTAATACCAATCCATCAATGTATAAAGGTATTCCATAATAAAATTTACCGACTTTTAAATCATTAGTAAAAATAGGATAAAAATTTTTTTCAAAATCTAAAGCTGATATTATCATGTCAGGTACTGGAGCAACTATTTGTTTAATTTCTGGCAGCCAAGTATTGTGAAAGCGAAAAATGTCTGGACCACGACCATCATTTATTCTTGCAATTAATTTTTCACGATAATCTTGAATCGATTTTTTTTCATAAATAATTTTTATATTTTTATTTTTTCTCTGATATTCCTCGATTAAAGGCTTCATCACTTCCTCTCCATCCCACAATCCCCAATAGGTTAACAATACTTCTTTATTGCTTGACTTTTTTCCAAATAAAAAAAAGAAAATAAGAAAAAAAAAGATAACAAAAATAACCACCCCTCCGATAAAAAAAATTGAATAATTGGTCGAGGTATCAGTGGTAATTGGTAATGAATCTTGGGTTTGAAGAGGAATCTCAGCTAAATCTGGAGGCAATTCTTCTGGCTGCAAATTATCAGCTTGGGCATTACTAGTAAACTCCAAAGAAGTCCCGCTATTTTCTTTTTTAGATTCGGAGTGATCAATTTTAAATTGATTTTTTTCTTCTAATTCGTTATTATCCATATAAAAAAATGATAACAAAAAAATTACTTTTTTTAATGGCGATTATTTTCATTTTCTTTATTCCCTCATATTGGGGTTATCTTCAATTAAAAACAATCGATTTAAGATACAAAAACAAAACCTTACCACTAATTTTTTTAAATGAAATAGATATTGGTGAAAAAGGAAAAAAACAGCTAGAGCAAATTATTGATCAAAAAAATCTTCAGTTAGCAAAGAAAAAAATTGAAATTTTGGTTGAAAATCATCCGGTGGCGACGTTCTCTGGCCAAGAATTAAAAATTGTGCTTCCTAAAGAAACAGCTATTGAGCGAGCAATGAATTTGGGACGAGAAAAAAAATGGCAACAAAGGTTTTCTACTCTCTTTAATATTTTTATTTTACAAAAACCGATACAACTAAACATCAAAATTTCTTATCAGAAATCAATAGTGACTCAATTGATTAACAAACTAGAGGAAACATACAACCAACCAGCTCGAAATGCCCTCTTTAAATTCGAAAATAACCGAGTAATTGCCTTTAGAGAAGAAGCTATCGGTCAAAAAATTATTATCGATGATTTACTGACAGCTTTAGATAAAGAAATTACCACTAATTCTCAGAAGAAAATTATTCATCTTCGTATCAAAAAAATTTACCCTGAGATTACCCTGAGCAAAACCAATAATTTTGGTATTGAAGAATTAATTGGCCAAGGGCAATCAAACTTTACGGGATCAAGTTTAGAACGGATCCATAATATTAAACTGGCAGCCTCAAAAATTAATGGCGTCCTAATCCCTCCAAATCAAGTTTTTTCTTTTAATCAAATCCTCGGCGATATCTCTATGTCAGCTGGCTACATGAAATCTTATATCATTAAAGACGGGAAAACTATACTCGGCGACGGTGGTGGCGTTTGTCAAGTTTCAACAACCTTATTTAGAGCCACGCTTAACGCCGGTCTACCGATCATAGAAAGAGTAGCGCACGCATATAGAGTTCATTATTATGAAAATGACGAAAAACCAGGCTTTGATGCAACTGTTTTTGCCCCTTATGTCGATTTTAAATTCAAAAATAATACTGAAAATTATATACTAATCCAAATAAACTTCGATGAAATAAAAAATTCGTTAACTATTTTATTGTATGGAAAAAAAGACGGAAGAAAAAGTTTGATCACAAACTATAAAATTTGGGAAATGACCCCACCTCCTGCCTCAAAATATCAAGAAGATCAAAGCCTAAAGAAAGGCGTTTTAAAACAAATAGAATGGCCCTCCTTCGGTACCAAAACCAGTTTCGTTTATCAGGTAATTAAGAATAATAAAGTTATTTTTAATAAAACATTTTTTTCCACCTATCAACCTTGGCCTGCTGTATTTTTAGTTGGCATCGCTGATTAAAATTTAACGAAACCAACTAGCCCGTCCCAATCTATATTTTGGTTTTTTCAAACGACGCTCCCCAATGATTTTTGCTGGTACCCCACCAACTAGGCTAAAAGGCGCTACATCTTTTGTTACCACCGCTCCAGCACCAATAACTGCTCCTTTTCCAATTGTCACTCCAGGTAGAATAATCACTCTTGGACCAATAAAAACATAGTCCTCAATTATTACCGGCTGAACCACCGCCCTAAAATTTTCATCATTGATGTCGTGCTCTGAATTATAAATCATCACCTCCGAAGCAATATCAACATGATTGCCAATAATCAATTTTGACCTTCCATCTAAAACTACTCCTTCTCCAATAATTGTGTCTTCGCCAATCTCAATGTTTCTTGGATTGTAAAACCTAACGCCCATGTGAATTGTTGATCCTTTTCCAATTTTAATTCCTGATAGGCGATAAAAAAAACGACGGAAACGATGAAACGGTATCAAACCAATTAAATGAAGAAAAAAATCGTTTTTATTCTAATAAACACTTTTTTCGCTAATTCATTCCATGTTAAAGACTGATTGTTTTTATCATGAAAAGGACTTTTCATCTATTCGTAAATTACTAAATTCCATTATTATTCTACTACAAGAATTTAAAATTAGCATTTTTTTCTTCTTTTATAAAACAAAAGATAGAAAAACAATGACTAACGAAAACAAAAACAAGAAAAGGAACTTTTGATAATTGCCACTTTCTGGAAGTAATTCTTTAGGTGCATTTGAGGAGGTGATTTTTTCATTTTCCGTTGGGGATAAATTCTTGGCTAAAATAATCTCAGTTGGTGTTGGTGTTAATTGATTTTCTTCTAATATAAATTCCTTTGTTGATGTCGGAATCTGGTTTTCTTCTTCAGTTTGAAGGATTACCACAGGCGTTGGTTGATTGTCTTCTTCGTTAATATTTGACACTGTGGGGGTTGGGGAAATCTGATTAAGAGTTAGCAGTTTGGAATAAGTTTTATTGGCTGCTTTTGTCTTAATACTGTTTGTTGTCGGTTGGTAATTGTTGTTACTGATGCCAAGTTGACGGCCAAGAAAAATGATTCCTGCCATCGAGGTAAAAATAATGACTAAAAAAAAGAGATGCAAAAAATTATTTTTTTTCATATTATTCACCCAGCCAGCCTTCAACAGTTGAATGTAATTGACCTTCAATTTTTAACTGAGTTTCATTGGTGGCAATTTTATAAAAACGATAATATACTTGTCGTTTTTCATCAAACTGATTAACTTCGTCCTCTAAAGACCAATAATCTTTATTAATTCTAATTCTGGCTTTATCAATTGTTGGATCGGAGACCGTTTTAATCCCAATAATAATTTCTGCTCCTTGAGAAGTTTCTTTTAATCTCTCCTCATTTAGGAGTTCAAAATTTTTATTATAAATAATAATTCCTGGGGATTCGATTGTCTTGATAATTGGTTGCTTAGTTAAATTTGAATTATCGCCCTTTTTTTTCAGATTAGAAAATTCAACAAAAAAATTAACCACTAGAGCAATTGCAATAAAAGAAGTGATTATTAAAGCAATAATAATTCCAGTCCTTTTTGGTGTCTTAATTTGAACATTCTTTTTACCTTGAATCATTATTATTGAAGGATGAATTTTTTCCTTATTGGCATACTTTTCCTCAAATTGAGGAATTTGTGGTAATTTATTCTTTGACTTTTCCCTTTTGAATAAATAATACTCATAAATTAAAGCCACTAATGTCATCAAAAAAAATAAAAAGCTTATTTTATTTACTGACAATAAGAAATCAATCATAGACAACTTATATTAATTAAATAAAATTTTTTTTTATCTTGCAATAATTAAATAACCTCCAAGTAGAAAAAATATCAAAGATAAAAAAAGATAAGCATAAGAGAAATTATTACCACTACGATAAATAGTGGGAACTGGAGTTTGGGTAAAAAATTTTGTTGGAGTAGCCGTAGTCGCTTCCCTAGTTGGACTTATTGTTGGCGAAATTAATGTCGCCGAAGGTGTCGCCTCGCCCAAAACCTGCTCGCCAGATTTGGCAATAGTAAATTCTCGGATTTTTGCTAACTTTGTACTGAGCTCTTGACCTATGACCTCTAACTGATACTGACCAGGCTCTAAATTAACCGGCAAATCAATACTCCAATTCCCCTTTTCATCGACTTTAGTCTTAAAAGAATAAATTGCTTTTCCTTTAATGGTGATATTAATATCTGTTTCTGGTATCCCGCTTCCCTTAATTAAAGGCTTAAATCCAGAAATGATCGCTTTATCTTTTGGGTAAAAAATTTCAAATCCATTTTTAAAGATTAAACGATTTGCTCGAGAAGAAAGAACTTCTCCTTCTGTTAAAAAGCGATAATTTTTTCCAATAATGATCGTTTCCTTTACCGGAGATAAATAATCGATTTTTCCTTCGATAACGCTTTTTTTCTTATCTTCTGAATAAACTTCAATCTTAAGCTTCTCATTGTGATTGAACGACTGATTAGCTCTTTTTAAAATCACTAACCAATCTCCTTTTTCTTTGGTGTAGGTTATCGCTAATAAATCATTAATGTGATATAGAAAAACAACAGCATTAATTACTCCTTGATTTTTTGAATCAACAACTCTTCCATAAATAGGCGGCGAAAGAAAAATTTTTTCCTTATTTCCACGTGTCTTAAAAAAAAATGGAAGTCCTTCTAAATCACCGAAAACGCCTTTTTCTGTAATTATCTTAAAATAATATTCCTTTTCCGGCTCAAGACCCCTTAGTAAAACAATATGAAAATTTCTAGGCTTTCTTTCTGAAGGAACTTCCCGATCATCAAAATAAATTTTGTTTAATTGATTTTTTTTTTCACCTAAAAGAAGATGGCTTTTTTCTTTTTCACTTGTCTCCCAGAAAATAGTTGCTTGATTGTGAGTAATATTAGTAACCTTTATTTGCCTTAGGGGATACGTTGTTGCTCTGGAAGAAATTGTTAAATAACTGCTATTGAGAAAAAAATTGAGAAAAATTATTACACTAATCAAACATAAAAGAAAAAACCAAATAGGAATTCTGAGATCTTTTTTTTTATAGAATTTATCGTAAATCATTGTTTTTCCTTTTTTAATCTTTCAATTATTTGATAATTAATTTCAGTTTTTATTCTTAAAATATTTTCATATTTTTTATCAATATTAGAATGCGTTTTTAGATTAACCAATTCAAAAATAACCCAACTAAAAACGGTAATAAATAGTGTGATTGAAAGAATTAGTATTTCCTTTCTGTCAATATTAATCATAAATAATTAGTTTTTAATTCAAATTTAATTTTTAAACTCGAGGCGTCTGTTGATTCATTTTCTCTTTCAATTTCAAATAACTCAAACTCTTTTAACCGGGTTTGTTGGTGAACTTCCTTTATGAATCGATAAAAATCTTTAAAGCTTCCAGTAACTTCTCCTTTTAAAGTAATCAAAATTGGAACTTCTTGATTATTTTTGCTTATTAAATCAATATCATTGATATACAATTTGCTCAACTTTAAATTATTTGCCAATAAGCTTGATTCAACGTCAGATAAAAATTTATTTATTGCTGGCTTTTTAAAGATTAGTCTATCAAAAAAATCAAAATCATTCCTTAGCTTTTCAATATTGGCTTGGATAGTAATAATTTTATTAATCGCTAAATCTGATTGTTTGTTAATCTCCTTTAATTCATCAAGTTTTATTCCAGCTAAAATTAGTTGTTTTAAATTAGGATAAATTATAAAGTAAACAAAAAAGGTACTCATGAAAAAAAACAAAATCAGATAGACATAATCTTTTTTCAAAAAAATTTGGAAAATATTCTTCGGTTCAAACTGAGGACTCATTTTGCCAGTCATCTAAAATAATCAAAAAATTGTAATTACCGATATTTTTTTTTAAATTAGAAAGACTAATCCCGTTAAATCGATTCTCCCTTTTTAATTTTTCATAAAAAATACGAATGTTTTCTGGGTCGATAGAATATCCGGTAACAGTAAAACTGCCTTTATTATAAATTAACCCTGTTAATACAATCTCTTTGGGAATACTACTTAATAAGTATTCTAGTTGAACTTCTAAAAGTTTTTGATTCTTATCAATTTTCTCAATTGCTTCCATTTTTTGCCGATAATAAAGGAATTGCTCAATGAGTGGTTTTGAAACTGTAATAATCTCATTTTTCTGGTTTATAGATTCATCTAAATCAATTATTTCCTGATCAGTTCTTATTTTATTAAAAAAAACAAAAATTACAGTAATTTGAACTATTACCAAAATATACCTAAGATAATAATAGACAAAGTGTAAGAATTTTTCTTTAAATTCGCTTTTTGACCTGTAGATTAAATTTATTTTTTTTTTCATTTTTTGGATTTAACTAGCTTTGAGATATTTGATTTTAATCGACTTGCTTTGTTTTTATGAAAAACATTTTTCTTTGCGGCTTTATCGATAATCGAATAAAGTTTTTTTACTAACTCATCAATCTTTGCCGAATCCTTTTCTTTTTTAAGTTTTTTCATCATAAACTCAACTTTATTTTTATACTGCTTGTTCCATTCAGTCCTTTTAATATCTTTTCTTAATTTTTTTTTCGCCGATTTTGTATTTGGCATTTTGTCACCTCCTTACAAAAATTAACAATTAATAATAACGATTAAAATATGTTTGACCGTAACCCCCTTTAAAAGTTAATTCAAGTTTTATCTTTCCTTTCACCCGATGATAGACACAAGTCCCGGAGGAACAAGTACCTAAGGTTACTTTCTTTTCAAAAGAGCTACCCTGTACCTCTATTATTCCATTCACTCCCTGCAAACCACCTTCTTCTGTTTCGTAAGTTATTAGATATTCAATAGTACTTGTTTTTGGTGGAATATTGCTAATAGATAATAAAACTTCTTTTTTGTGATTTATATAACTTAAATTAACCTTAACCTTAGAACTTATTGTCGGGATTAAATTTTCAGTGGGAATGATTAAATTTTTTTTATCAGTTTTATTTTTCTTATTTTTTAGAGCGAAGAAAAAACTCGCGGTTATTAAAATAACAAAAAAGAGAAAAAAAATTATTCTTTTGTTATTCATAGATTTTAAAAGTTATTTTCTTCAATAATTAATATAATGAATTTTTTTTAAAAATTAAAGATAATTGGTCCTTAAAATAATCTAATAACTTTGAAAACTTAACTCTCTCTTGGCGAGTAGTATCTCTATCTCTTACGGTAACCGTCGAGTCTTTCAAAGTTTGATAATCAACGGTGACACAGAATGGAGTACCAATTTCATCTTGCGAATAATATCTTTTTCCAATATTTCCTCGATCGTCCCAGGCAACTTGATAAAAATTATCTTTTAAAGTCAAATAAATTTTTTTTGCTACATTTACTAATTCCTTTTTATTGGCTAAAAGCGGGAAAACAGCGATCTTAATTGGAGACAAATTCTTATTTAATCTTAAAATTATTCTTTTCCCATCCTCGTAATAACCATCAATTAAAAAAAATAACAAAGCACGATCCACTCCCCCCGAAGTTTCAATCACCCAAGGAATATATTCTTCCCCGGTTGATAAATCTTTATAACTCAAATTATGTCTAGAAAGATCCCAATCTCCTCGATGGTGAATACCCTCCAACTCTGACCAACCAAAAGGAGCCTCGTATTGAATATCAAATGCCGCTTTGGCATAATGGGCCCGTTCATTTGGTTTATGTTCATAAAGTCTTAATTTTTTTTCGTTTATTCCCAAATTCACATACCACTTCCACCTTTTTTCCATCCAATAATTGAACCATCGATTACCCTCTTTTTCATCATTTTTTATAAAATATTCTAATTCCATCTGTTCAAATTCTCGACTTCGGTAGGTAAAATTTCCGGGAGTAATCTCATTGCGAAATGCTTTACCTATTTGAGCAATTCCAAAAGGAATTTTCATTCTTGATTTTTGAACAACATGGTTAAAATTAACAAAAACGCTTTGAGTAATTTCCCCTCGTAAATACACTTTTTCTTTTGGTTCAACAGTTCCGATCAATGCCTCAACCAAAAGATTAAATTTTTTTGGTTCAGTAAAGCTACCTTTTTCTTCACAGTTAGGACAAATATCTCTCTCAATTTTGTCGGCACGGAATCGAACGTGGCATTGACGACATTCAACCAATGGATCAACAAAAGCAGCGGTATGCCCCGATATTTCCCAAACTTTTGGATGGGTAATAATTGCACCATCAATACCAATAACATCTTGTCTTTGATAAACCATTGTCTTCCACCAAAGTTTTTTAATATTATTTTTAAGTTCAACCCCTAATGGTCCATAATCCCAAAAGCCACTAATTCCGCCATAAATCTCGCCAGCTTGAAAAATAAAACCCCTTCTTTTGAGTAAAGCGACTATTTTTTTCATAATTTCTGATTAGATATTAATTATAAATAAAGAGAGGTATTTTTTCATCAATAATTTCTTCGATCGTTTTTTTAATTTCTCTGAAATCTAATTCTCTATCCGTAAAGCCTAGATGCTGGAGAAGGTCATTATAAAAACATATTGAAATTCTTCTCAAGGAATTAAAATTGTCTTGGGCAAACACTAAGTGAGAAATATATTTTTTGGCTAAAAGATAAATTCTTCTTTCTGGCTGCATCTCAGGGAGCAAACGATCCAAAAAAAATAAGAACGTAAAGAGAAAAGGTATTTTTCGTTTATTATTTTTAATAGCAATCAAACCTGATTTTAATTCTATTTTTTCTAAATAGAATAAATCATTCTTTCTTCTTAAAATAATCTCAACAAAATTTCCTGTATCCAAATATGCTAATCTTCGACTAGTTATTTTTTTAACTCCTTTACAAAAAACTTTTATCTTGCCTAATTTTTTGGTAAAAAAATTGGTCAGATAATCACGGTCTAAATATGATTGATTTTTTAAAACTAATGCCTCCGTTTTAATTATCTCCATAATCCCCTTAATCCTCAAACCATTGATCTTTCTCTAAAATTCCTCGATATATCTTTTGACCATTAATGATTACAGTTAATTTTTGGTCTTTTGTGCCAGATTGTTTTTGAATAAGCAAACGATAATTTTCTAAACTGATTCTTTCTGGTAATTGGTATTCAACAATTACCCTCGCCATTCCCAAAGGAGTAACTCGTAAAAAACCCTCAAAAACCGTTTTATTCAAATCATTATAAACTTTAACTGACTTTTCTGATCCTTTAAAGGTTATTAATTTCGCTCCTTGGGGAACATAAATGCGTAGCCAATTTCTCAAAGTGGCATTCAGACAAAGATTACCTCTTTCTAAATTACAATCAGAATGAGGGTAAGGATTTTTATAGGTAATCACGAGCTCTCTTTTTATCTTTTTGCCTTCAAACTTCGTTCTTGATTCTATTTCTTCAGTGACAAACATATTAGACTTTGCTCCAGCGAAGTTAACATTGTTGATATGTAAATAATCGTCTTTCACATTACTAATCGTTCCCCCATAATTGAGGGCTTCGATAGATTTCTGCAGATTTTTATCTGGAAAATAAACTAAAATGTGTTTTTCTTCTAGATTTTTTATCATTCGATTTAATAATTTTCCCCAATATTTTGAAGGTGAAAAACCAATCGCTTTATAAAAAAGAGCGTACATTAATTTCCCCAAAATTCCCTTTCTGTTCTCTCTTAAGTAGGGAGTTGGTCTATCAATAATATCAAAAAGAGTGTAAATCGCTGAAGGGCAATCACAACGAGGATCAATTTTCGGTGAAAAAACAATTTCATCTACACTTGTTTCCCCAAAAATCTCTAATAAATCAATCAGTATCTTTGTATCAATGGCAATTATCCCATCATAATCAACTTTCTTCGTGCTTTGGTTATACAAACTATTAAACAATTTTATACTCGTTGGAAAATCTGGTGAAAGGTTGCTATCTCGAATATAAAATCGATTTACACCAAGGTGATAATTAATAATTTCTTTTGGAGCGGTTGGGTGATTAGCAATGCTTTTATCCAAATCATAGATATCCTCTGATTTTTCGATAGTTATTTTGGCATCTTTTATTTTAAATACGGCATAAGAAGTTAAAAAACCCCCTGTAGCCCTTAATTCTTTATCATTTTGAAAAAGAATTAAATAAGTTTTTTCCCTATTAACGCCGAAAATTTCAGGAAGATTTTTTAATAATGGTTGAGCGTCAACGAATAATTTTGTTAAAGAAAGAATCTCATTTTTAGTATTCTCTATTTTTTCTTTTAACAAAAGATTGCTAATTTTTGCCGGATAACGATTGGGATCAATCTTATTGATTAAAATTTCCCCCTGAGCTAAATTTTTTGAAATTTCATCAATTCGATAAAGCATCTTGTCAAGAGTTAAAATCGCTGTTTTTAATCTTTCTTCAGCCGATTTTTCAACAAAAGAATTGGTGTTTTTTTTAAAACCAATTAAATCAGCATGCGGTTTCACAGACTCAAGGACAATTTCTCCTGCCTTTAGATAATAACTAGCGGCCTCAACTCCATTTTTAAAATCGGCAACATAGGGTATAAAAGACAACCAATAAATCCTTTGGGCTTGTTTTTGAAATGTTTGATAATCTTTCTTAAAGCTTTTAAAATCCTTTTCTAATAAATCAATATCATTTTTTTTAAAAGTTTCTTTTAATATATTAATAGAAACTTTTAGATTATTAAATTCTTTTTTTATTGATAAAAAAGGCTGAATAATAAATAAAAAACTTAAGAAAAAAATAGTTAACAAAAACATCAATTTCAAAAGAAAATTTTTTTGTTTTTTCATTTGTGTCTAAAAAAATAATAATAAAAATAATTATACAAAAAATTCTTTAAACAGCTCCTTTTCCCGTAATCATTACCCAGGGTGTTTTTAAGATTATCTTCAAATCTAAAAAAAAAGAAAGATTATCGGCATAATAAACATCCATTTTAATTCTTTTTTCGAAATCAACATCAGATCGACCAGAAACCTGCCATAAACCAGTAATTCCCGGCTTGACTGCGAAAACTTTTTTAAAATATTTCTTACAATGTGGATATTTGCTCATTTGTTCGTAATATTCGTCTACATAATAAGCTCTTGGCCCAACTAAGCTCATCTCCCCTTTTAACACATTAATCAATTGAGGAATTTCGTCAAGTGAGTGTTTTCTAATAAATCGTCCAACTCGGGTAACACGAGGGTCATTTCGTAATTTATAACTTCCTTTTTTATATTCTTCGTATAAAAATTTCATCTTTGGATCAGTTCTTAAAAGATAATGAGCATTAACAATCATTGATCTAAATTTATACATCTTGAATTTTTTTTTATCCTTTCCTAGTCTTTCTGGTACATCAGCTAAGATTGGCCCTTTAGAATCAAGTTTAATAGCAATTGCTACAAGAATAATTATTGGTAAAAATAAAATTAACAAAAAAATTGAACCAAAGATATCAATCAACCTTTTAAAAAATAAATAAGGATTTTCCTTATTAATCCCAGCCTTCATTTAATATTTAAATTAATTTTTCGTGTTCTGTTCCCTCAAAATTTTCAACTAATTTTTTTATTTTAGCAACCGAAGTTTTTTTGGCAATTAACAAAGCATCTTTAGTATTAACTAAGATTAAACCATCTAAATCAATTCCAACAATTAATTTATTATCTTCGTAATTATAAATTAAGCTATCCCTTACTTTTTCCAAGTAAACTTTGCCCCGAGTTACATTCTCATAAGGATGATTTTCTAAAGCTTCTTTTAACGACTCCCACGCCCCAATATCACTCCAACCAATATCTTCAACGATAACCAAGGCATCTTTTTTGTCCAAATTTTCTAAAATTGCATTGTCAAAATTAATGTTTTTTACTTTTCCATACTGTTTTTTGAGAATTCTTTCGTAACTTTCGCTCCCGTAAAATTTCAAAATTTTTTCAGTATTGTTATAAATATCAGGAGCAAAATCCTTGAATGCTTGATAGATAAAACTAGGTGTGGTAATAAAATATCCTAAATTCCAACCATAAGCTCCACTGACAAAAAATTTTTTAGCTGTCTCTTCATCTGGTTTATATTTAAATCCTTCAAATTGATAAAAATTAAGATTGTCAATTGTGTTTAATTTTTTTCCATACTTTACATATCCCAAATTAACACTTGGAAAACGAGGCTTATTGCTAATAAAGATAATTTTATTTTTATCTTTTTCTAAAAATTTAATGGCGGTCTTTAAAATTTTTTTAAATAAATCATTCCTTTTAATCAAATGATCGCTCCATAAAATAACAATCGGTTCATGTGGAGATAAACGCGAAAGGATTCCAATAACCAAAGCGATAGCCGGCCCAACATCTTTTTTCTCGGGCTCATAAATAATATTTTCTTTGGGAATTGTCGGTAATTGCTCTTCAATTATTTTTTTGTAAGCAATATTGGTCGAAATATAAATATCATTTGGTTTAAAATCAGGATAGAGTCTTTCTACTGATAATTGTAAAGTGGATTTATCACCAATAATTTTTTCAAATTGCTTTGGTGATTTTCTTCGAGAAAGAGGCCATAATCTTGTTCCCGCCCCGCCAGCAAAAATTATTGCTTTCATAATAACCTTTTAAAAAAATTAATAAATTTTTCCCTTTTAAATTTTTGTAAAACGTTACTTTTATCAACAAATAGTTTATTTTTTAAATTGTACTTTAATTTATAAAACCTTTCAATCGCAAATAAAAGACTCTCATCTGTTTGTTTATCGAACAAAACCCCACTAACACCATCACTAATGGTTTCGCTATTACCTCCTATTTTATATCCAATTACCGGGCAATTAAAATATTGGGATTCAAGAGCAACATAACCAAAATCCTCTTCTTGAGGGATTATCGTTGCTTGAGCTTTAAGATAAAGATAAACTAATTCTGTATCTGAAAGATTTCTAAAAAAATAAATATTTCTCTGAGCTATTCTCTTTAAATAATTTTTTTCTGTACCATCACCAACAATCACTAATTTATGATTTAATCGGTTAAAAACTCTAATTGCTAAATCAACTTTTTTATATGGCTCTAACCGAGAGACGATAAGAAAATAATTATTTCCAACATCGCTAAACTTTTTCTTGATTGTCACGTAATTTTTTTCTAATTCTTTTCTTTTTCCTTCCCAATAATCCTCATCAAATGGGGGATAAATAACCTGAGAATCTCTTTTGTAATATCGAGCACATCTTTTTGCAACCGTTTTTGATATCGAATATATCTCATCAGCTCTTTGAGCTGCAATAAAATCCCAATGTTTAAGATAGCTAAAATAGGGAGCAATCAATGATCTTTTTAGTCGACTTAACCCATAAATTTCCGGCATGACCCACAAAAACCGCGTTGGCGTTAAAAGATAAACAATATGTCTCGTTTGTGGTTGAGTAATGACTCCTTTGGCAAAAGAAGAGCTGACTGATATCACTAAATCATAGTTTTTAAAATCTAAAGTCTCAAAAACTATTGGATAGAATATTAAAGATAAAAAACGATTATTTTTTATCAATTTCGGTATTTTTTGAATAAAGGTTGTTTTAATTTTAAAATTTCTTGCCCATTGTGCTTTTTCTTTATTAAAGTAAGAAGTGTAAAAATCCGCCTGAGGCAAGATTTCAAGTAAATTTAATAGTACTCTTTCAATCCCTCCCCATTTATCAACCCAATCATAAACAATTGCTAATTTCATACTCCTTATCACTTGTGCAGAGAATCAATAATTTGACGGTAAAGAGAATAAGTTTTCTCGGTCATTTTTTTAAAGCTAAACTTTTGGTGAATTTTTGTATAATTAAATCTCTTTTTTTGAAGTAAAAAATTAGCAATCGTTTGTTTTATCGACAAGGAACTATAAGGGTTAAAAGAAAAGTATTGATCGCCCAATAATTCTTTAAAAACTGGAATATCGGAAGCGATTACTGGACAATTAAAATAACTGGCTTCAATTAATGGTAAGCCGAATCCTTCTGATGTTGATGGATTAATTAATGCCTTGGCATTTTTGTAAAAAAAGATTAAATCACTTACTGAATTTGGTTTATAAAAAATAATCTTCTTATCTAACCTTTGTTCATTAATTTTTTTAACCAATATTCTCTTAAAATAATCATCAGGGCCAATTAATATTAATTTTCGATCTATATTTTTCAACTGCTTAAAAGCCTCTATCAATCTTTCTAAATTTTTATGGGGATAAAAATTTCCAACATATATGAAAAATGGATAAGAAAAAATTTTTCTCAATTTTTTGTTTTCGCAATTAGTAAAAAACTCGTAATTTACTCCCTCATAAATAGGGCAAATTTTATTTTTCAACCTTTCTCCAAAAATGTTAACAATTTCAGCTTTAACAGTTTTTGTTGGTGTAATAATTTTTTTAGAGTTAAAAATCAAATTTTTCAGGACAAGTTTATATCCTTGATGTTTGATCCAATAAAAAAAAAGTGGTTGGGTGGTTACTTGACCCGTTTTCTGTTTAAGCGGTGTTAAATCATGAATAGTGGCTATAAAAGGTTTTTTATAAAAGACTGGATGGCTAAAATAAGTAAAGTGCATTAGATCTAATTGATCAACAAATAGCTTTCGGGCAAAAAAAAGTTGCTCGGAAAAACTATGCCAATGAAAGTTAGTAGCAATTTTAATGAAATTTTTATTTTTAATCTGGACTTGATGATAGTCTTTTTTTAATAAATAAATATAAAAATACATCTCTCTTTCGCTTATTTCTTGTAAATAAAAAATTAAATTTCTTACATAAGTGCCGATTCCGGTCTGAAAAATTAATCTTGCATCAATTCCAATTTTTATCATACTTTTCTAATTTGTGATACTAAATCAATACTGCTGTTTATAATCCTATTAATAAAAAACGGGTATTTTTTTGAATAATGTTTTTGGTAAAAGATTTTCATTGCTTCATAAAAATGTTTTTTGGTTTCTATTTTAATTCGATAATTTTTTTTGATTCTTAATCCAGAAACCGACTTTAGATGAAAAACCTCCCATAAAGGATAATATATTATTTTCATATTTCTTTTTATTATTTGGTAGCATAACTCAACATCTTCACCATAAGCAAAATAATCTTCATCAAATCCACCTATTTCTTTTATTAACCTTGCTCTTGTCAAAAAAAAAGCTCCCGAAATTACTTCCACTCCGTGAATTTCAGATAGAGGTAAAAACACTAAATGATACCTTCCAAAAAGCCTATTCAAGAGAGGAATTTGTTTAAAAATTTTTTCTAGCCCAGAAAAATAACAAAATGAACTCCAAATTGTTGGCATCCCTCTATGAGAAGCCATATCAATCATCTCTTTATCTAATAAAATTTTTACCGTTAAAGCTCCGATATCTTTTTTTAACTCCATAAAATTAATTAAGTCATTAAAATTAAGATCATAAATAAAGACATCAGAATTTAAAAAAAGAAGATATTTACCTATCGAGTTATTAATCCCTAGATTATTTGCTCTTCCAAAACCAATATTTTGGGATAAAAAAATCGTTTTTAGATTAGGCCACTCCTTCTTTATCTCTTCTAACATTAATTTTGTTCCATCGCTAGAGTAATTATCGATAACAATTATTTCATAATCAAGGGGGTATTTTTTGAAATTCGATTTTAACAGTAAAAGATTTTTTTTTAAAATAGTTTTAGTGTTGTAAGAGACAATAATTAAAGAAAGTCTCATACAATAATAATTTTTATCTCTTCGGTGATTGTTTTTTTCGCCGCGCCTTACCTCCAGTACCAACCTTTCTTCTTTCTTTTTCCCTGGGGTCTCTCGTTAGTAATCCATTTTTCCTTAAGATTTCTCTAAAACTTCCATCAACTAAAACTAAAGCCCTTGAGATTCCATGAACTATCGCGCCAAGTTGACTTTCTTTTCCTCCTCCCTTGACTAAAATTGAAATCGCAAATCTCTCTTTTTGGTTGGTGATTGATAATGGATACAAAATTCTTAATTGTTGATCTTTATGAGGAAAAATTTTTTCAAAAGGTTGAGAATTAATATAAATTTCTCCCTTTCCAATTTCTAAATCTTTTAAATTAACTTTCCCTTTTTCATTAGTGACAATATAAAATCTCACACGAGCGGTTGCCTCTTTCCTTCTACCAACCGCTTCATAATATTTTATTTCCCTTTTTTCCTTTTTCATAATTAAAGTTTAAATTTTTATTAAGTTTTTATCAGTAAATGGATTTTTCTCGTCTTCAAAAATAAAAAGCCTTTTTAATCTTTCTTTTCTATGTTTATTTTTAGGTAACATTCCAGAAACGGCATGTCTGATTATTTCTTTAGGATTTTTGTTTAATAATTGATTAAAATTTAGCTTTTTTAATCCAGACGGGTAGCCCGAATAAAATGTATAAATTTTTTTAACATTTTTTTTACCGGAAACTTTTATTTTTTTGGCATTGATTGCGATGACGTAATTACCATCATCAATATGAAAACTATGAGTTGGTTTTTCTTTGCCAATTAAATATTTAGTAACTAACGATACCACTCGACCAAGTATTTTTCCTTCTAAATCAATAAGATACCATTTCCTCTCCTCACTTTTCTTTGACTGATTTGTTTGTTTTGTTGGTTTGAGTTTGTTTTTTTTCATTTTTCTCTTGACTACTAATAATGACCGGTTTTGCCCAAGATAAAACCAACATTTCCGCCCCATCAGATAATCTTTTCCCTATTTTCTTTATGGTAGTAAATCCTGTTTTTCTCTCTGAAAAAACAGGAACAACTTTATCGATGAGAAAGTCGGTGATTTTTTTATTGTTAGTATATTTTAAAATCAGCTCTCTTTTATTTTGTTTGGCTAGATTAACCAATCGATCCAGCTCAGCTTTTAAAGCTTTTCCTTTTTTAAGGGTTGTCTTTATTTTTCCCCTTTTTACAAAATTTATTATTAACTTTCTGACTAACATTCGATTAGCGTCTTTTCCTTGACTAAATTTATTTTTCTTTATCAGATGTTTCATATTAAAAAAAATTATTTTAATTCAACACCGATCTTTTTTAACTCAGCGTCAATTAACTTTAACGATTTAGCGCCAACACCTTTAGTTAATTCAATTTTTCTTCTTCCGGCTTTAATCAAATCAGCCACCGTTTCAATATTTTCTTTGAGTAAAGCATTAATTACCCTTGAAGGAAAATTTAGCTCATCAATAATTATATTTTCCAGATCTTTTAATTTCTTTTGCTCGCTTTCATCTTGTTGGATCACTTTATTTTTTTCTTCTTGTTCAGATTTTAATGAGAAAAAGTGAGTAAAATATTTACTCAATCCTTGACAAACTTCAAGTAAAGCTTCTTTAGGATTTTTACTCCCATCACTCCATATTTCTAAAATTAACCTTTCATAATTATCTCTTTTTCCAATCCTTGTTGGCTCAACCCGAAAGTTTACCTTCTTGATTGGTGAGAAGAAAGCATCAACAGCAAGATATTGACCTTCTTTCTCTTCTCTCAGTTCCGCATCAGAAAAGCCGTATCCTAACCTAACTATTGCTTCAAATTGAAAATCAACTTGATCACCAGTGATTTCAAAAAGATAAAGATCTTTATTAACAACTTCAACCTCGCCTTGAATATCTTTTCCGAAAATTTTTCCGCTTTTTTTACTTTCAAAATAAATTTTATATGGACCGTCTCCCACGGTTTTAAAACGAAGCTGTTTTAAATTTAAAATAATCTCTAAAATTGACTCTTTGACTCCTTTAATGGTCGTAAAAATATGATTTGCCTGGGAAAATTTGACATCCGTAATCGCCGCTCCTTTAATTGAGGATAAGAGCGTTCTTCGTAAAATATTCCCCAAACTGTGACCGAAACTTATTGGTAATGGTTCAAAAATAAACCGTGCATAATCATCAGTAAGCTTTTCTTCTTTAGTGATAAAATTAGGTTCAATCATATTAAAAAATACTAACTTTTAAATTGATTTAAATTACCTGGAAAAAAATTCAATCACAAGCCTTAAATTAATTAAATTCTCTATTTCCTTCGAATCTGGTTCAAAGACTACCTTTCCTTGATTACCTACCCTTTCTAGCCACTGAGGTATAATTACTTCTCTATTTTCTAATAATTTAGAAATAACAGGATTTTTTAATATTTTCTCGTTAGAAAAACTAATAACATCATTAATTTTTACTTGATACGATGGAATCGAACAAACTTGATCATTAACTTTAATATGCCGATGGCTGACCAACTGTCTGGCAAAAGCGATAGTTGGTGCAAACCCCAATCGATAAACAACATTATCTAACCTCCTCTGAAGAAGACGGGTTAAATATAAAGCGGTATTCCCTTTCTTCCTCGATGCTTCCTCAAAATATTTCTTTAATTGTCTATTATTGATATTAAACAAAAATCTTAATTTTTGTTTTTCCTTTAATTGAAGACCATATTCAGTAATCTTTTTTCTTTTCAAACCATGTTGGCCGGGAGGAATATTTAATTTTTTTAACAATCGCATATGTGCTTTCGAACCTACGGTTTTCCAACCTAAATCAATACCTAGTTTTCTTGATATTTTTACTTTAGGTTCTAAGTATCTCATAGTTAAACACGTCGAACTTTTGGTGGTCTTACCCCATTATGAGGAATTGGGGTGATGTCAATAATTCGTCCAATATTAAGATTTAAACTTTTAATGACTTTCAAAGCGGACTCCCGTCCTGGACCAATTCCTTTAACATAAACATCAACTATCTGAAGCTGAAAATCTTTAATTGCTTTTTTCAAAGTCATCTCAACAACGACCATAGCTGCATAAGGAGTCGATTTTCTTGTTCCCGAGAATCCATACATTCCTGTTGAGCCCACTAACGCTGGTTGTCCTTTTTCATCGGTTATAGTAATAATCGTGTTGTTAAAAGTTGCCACTAAATATATTCTTCCTTTTCTTAAATTTTTTTCCATTTTGTTTCCTTTTTTATTATTCATATATTAATTATTTATTTTTATTTTCTTGACTTTTAACTCCTTTGCTCTGCTCTATTTTTGCCCAAACCTCTTTCTTTAGAGCTCCGACAGTTTTTCTCTTTCCTCTTTTCGTTCTAGCGTTTGATCGTGTTCTTTGACCGCGAGCCGGCAAATTTCTCAGATGTCTTAACCCCCTATATGTTCCCAGTGTTTTCAAATTTTGAATATCTGCATTAATTTTTTCTCTTAACCCTCCTTCGACAAGATAATTTTTCTCAATGATCGACGTAATTCTTTTTAACTCCTCTTCCGTCAAGTCTTTTGTTTTTTTCTTTGGGTCAACCTGCGCTTCATTCAGGATTTTTTTTGCTAACGAAAAACCAATACCATAAATCAATGTTAAACTGTACTCTAATTTTTTGTTATCTGGTAATGTCACACCAACGATTCTAACCATATTTTTAACCTTGCCTTTGCTTGTGCTTCGGATTAGAACAAATAATATAAAGTTTCCCTTTTCTTTTAACCTGTTTACATTTTGGACAAATTTTTTTTATTGACGATCTAACGTGCATAGTTAACAGTATTTTTTGTTTTTAAATTATAAACGGTAAATTATCCTGCCTCTTTCCTGATCATATGGGGAAAGCTCCACTTTAACTTTATCCCCAGGCAATATTTTGATAAAATTCCTTCTCATTTTTCCTGAGAGATAACATAAAATTACTTTCTCAGAATTATTGATCTTCACTTTAAACATAGTATTCGGTAAATTTTCGATAATCTCTCCTTCAACATATATAAGCTTTTCTTTACTTCCTCTCATAAGCTAAAATTATATCATATTTAAACTAATATTAACGGACTTCTTTTAGTAATAATAACTGTTGTTTCAAAACATGCTGATAAGCTTTTATCTTTTGTAATAATTGACCAATGGTTATCTTTTTCGTAAGCAATCTGATCGCTGCCCATGGCATAAATCACCTCAATTGCTAAAGCCAGACCTTCACTTAATCTAAGAGTTTGGGTAATTGGTTTATCTAAAAAACCTGGGACTAACGGTTCTTCATGAAGTTTTTTCCCGATTCCATGACCAACTAAATAACGGTTAACAAAATAATTATTCTTCTTTACTTCTTCTTCTATCGCTTGAGAAATATGACCTAAGTAATTTCCCACAATTGCTTTATCAATCGCCTTCTTTAAAGCTAGTCGGCCAACTTCTAAAAAATGCTCAATTTGCTGATCTTGTTTTTCAATAAGAAAGCTTTCAGCGTAATCAACGTGGTAACCCTGAAATTCTAAACCGATATCGATTGTTAATACATCACCTTTCACTAGTTTTCTTGAAGAAGGCGGGGTGTGAACTATTTGTTCATTTATTGGGGTGCAAATCACCCAATGATAATTTTTTACTCTCTTAAACGAAGGATATCCACCTTCTTTTAAAATTAGCTTTTCAGCTTTTTGGTTAATTTCATTTGTGGTAATTCCTGCTTTTAATAGTTTTTTTAATTCATTAACTACTTTTCTTAGTTTTCTTCCTGCCTCAATCATGATCATTATTTCCTCCGTTGTTTTATTACTAATCATCTTAAGAAAAATAAATAATCCGATAAACTTCTTCTAACTTATCAAAAAACTCCTCCCTTGAAAAATTGTTTTTAATAAGATAATCACAAAAGGCGATTGTTGGAGCCATATTAAGATTTAAAAGTTCGTGCAAATCTCTCTCCTCCCCTACTAATTGAGAACGTTCTTGTCTTTTATTGATTCTTGCGTACCGAATGTCTTTATCGGCATAAATAGTCACTATCTTTATTTTTGCTCTGGAAAATTTCTCTTTAAGGTAAAGATATTCCTTAAAAGATCTTAAGCCATCGATAACCACAAATTTATTTTTTTCCAATGTCTTCTTAATCTTGTTTTCATTTAATATTGCTAGAGCTTCTTCTCCGTATTTTTTTCTAAGTTCTAGAGCAATCTTTTTATGATTGTCTATACTGTGAGTAAGATTATGTTGCTCAATATAATCATTAATTATTTTTCCAAAAGAAATCACCGGCAAACCCTTTTTCTTAAAATATATTGCTGCTTCAGTCTTCCCTGCTCCTGGTAAACCAACCAGAGCGATAATAATTTGCTTTTCCTGTTTCCAAGCAATAATTTTATCTTGTTTGATCTGTTTTCCTAAATTTTTTAAAATTTCCAAATTCACCTCTTCGATCAATTTTGTTCCATCAATTTCGATTAGCTTCTTTTTTTTTCGGTAATAATCAATAACCGGCAATGTATGTTTATAAAATAAATTAATTCTTTTTTTCATTGCCTTTAACGTCTCATCTTCTCTAGCATCATCATTTCGATATGCTAATCTCCATAAAGCTTCTTTCTCTGGAACATCAAGATATATGACTTTGTCAACATTATTTTTAAAGAGCTTCGCTTGTCTCAGTGTCCTTGGAAAACCATCAAGAATATACCCATTTTTATACTCAGGTCGAGACAAATATTCATTGACAATTTTTACTGTTTTTTCATCAGGAACGAGCAAACCAGCATTAATTGTTTCTTTAATATATCTTCCCAAGCGTGTTTTTTCTTTTGAAATCTGTCGAAAAATATGTCCAGTAGAAAGATATGGTAAATTTAATTGCCGTGATAAAAGATTTCCTTGAGTTGATTTCCCTGAACCTTGAATACCTAAAATAACTAATTTCATGATTAATCCAGTTTTTTTGACTCTTGATGTTCAATCCTTTTGCAACAAAAGGGGCAATACTTTTTAATTTTTAATGGTGACCGTTGACTAACTTTATTTTTGCTAGTAACATAGTTTTGACTTTTGCATTGCGAACAAACCAAACCAATTATAATTCGTGATCCTTTCTTTGCCATAATTATTTCAAAAACTTATCATAACTTTTCATCGCTAATTGACCCTCAATCATCTTAAATGTCTCTAATATAACCGAAACGATGATTAATACACCTGTACCTCCAATCACTAACTCCTCCAAGTGAGTGATTTTTGAAATAATTACAGGAAGAATAGCAATAAACCCCAAAAAAACTGCCCCAACGGTCGTAATCCGATATAAAATCTTTTCTAAATATTCCTTTGTAGCAAATCCCGGTCTAATTCCAGGAATAAACCCTCCATGCTTTTGAATTTCCTTAGCAATTTTTTGGGGGTTAAAAATAATCACTGTATAAAAAAAAGTAAAGCCGACAACTAATAAAAAATAGATTATATTATAAAACAAACCACCTGGATTAAAAAGATAAATAAGAAATCTTGAAATGGATGATAACCATATCATTCTTGAATATTGTAAAAAATTACCAATTAATTGGGGAAAAAGAACAAAAGAGACAGCAAAAATAATTGGAATCACACCAGCTTGATTTAGTTTAAGAGGTAAATAGTTAGTTTGAGCTTGATACATTCTGTTTCCATGAATTCTTTTGGCATAATAAACTGGGATTTTTCTCACTGCCTCATTGATGAAAACTACACCTCCTATAACAAAAAGAGCTAAAATTAAAAATATAACTAGGCTAAAAAAATTCTCTGCGTTAATAATACTTGAAGTTTGCAAAAATAAAACCGGTAATCGAGCGACAATCCCTGCAAAAATTAATAAGGAGATTCCATTTCCTAAACCATATTCAGTAATCAACTCACCAAACCAAATTAAAATAAAAGTTCCGGCGACAATCGTAGTGATAAATGAGATAAACTCAATCACTGAAAGTTGAGTAACTATTTTTTGATTATTAAGAAGAACATATATGCCAATTGCTTGAATAATTGCTAACGGTAAAGTTAACAATCGAGTATATTGATTAATCTTAAATCGTCCATATTCTCCTTCTTTACTCAATTGCTCCAATGGTGAAAAAATTACAGTCATTAACTGTAAAATAATCGAAGCATTAATATATGGATTTAAACCTAAAGCCATTACTGAAAAATTAATCAATGTTCCACCAGAAAAAATATTAAGAAGTGATAAAAACTGACTCTGACTAAATAATAATCTTAACTTTACCACATCAATAACTGGCATCGGCATAAAAGCAAAAAGCCGAAAAATAAAAAAAATAAAAAAAGTAAAGTAAACTTTTCTTCTTAAAGTTTTATCAGTCAATATAAGATTAATTTTTTCCTTAACTTCTTTCATTTCTCAACTTTTCCACCTAACTTTTCAATTTCCTGTTGAGCGTTTTTTGATATTGGAAGACGGATAATTAATCTCTTATTTATTCTGCCATTAGCTAAAATTTTGATTTCATTCTCTTTTGTCTTAGCAGGAACAATCTCTTTTTTAATCAAATTATTAATATCAACCACTTCACCCTCAGAGAACTTATTTAACCTCGAAAGGTTTATAAAAAAAACTCTCTTTTTTTGTGGTTTATTCTTTCCTTTACCTCGAAGAAGAGGGAAACGTTTAACAATCCTTCCCTGCCCACCTTCGAAACCTAAAGGGATTGATTCCCTTGCCTTTTGATGACGAGTAGTCCCTCGACCAGACTTCGCCCCTCGTCCTGATCCTAATCCTCGCCCAACTCTTTTTTTTCTTTTTTTTACTAATCTTGGAAGACTAGCAAGAAGGTTACTCATTTTTTCTTGGTTTTAATTTTTTTAACAAATTAATAGTCGCATAACTATTAACGATCTGATTTCTTGAACCAAGAATTTTACCTGAAGCATTTTCAACACCGGCTAATTCTAAAATTATTCGGACAACGCTTCCTACTTTTAAACCTGTTCCTTCAGGGGCAGGTTTTAGATAAATTTTTGCTGATTTATATTTTCCTTTAATTTCATGTGGAAGCGTTTTTTTATAAATTGGTACCTTAATCATATGTTTTTTAGCATAATTAGCGGCTTTTTTAATCGCCGGTGGTACTTCTAATGCTCTTCCCAATCCAATACCAACACGACCATTTCTGTCACCAACCACCACTAAAGCGGAGAATGAGATATAGTTTCCACCCGGTATTTTTTTTGAAACTCTTCTGATTAATAAAACTTTTTCGTTCAAATTTTCCTCATTTATTTTAGTGCTCATATTCTAATTCCTCCTTTTCTCAAAGCTTCACATAAGACTTTGACTCGACCGTGAAATTGATAATTCCCTCGATCAAAAACACCCTGATTAATTTTTTTTTCTTTTAATATTTTTGCTAATTCGGCGCCCACTAATTCTGCTTCTTGAGTTTTTGTCAGTTTTTTCTTTATATTTTTTCTAAGAACCAAACTAGAAAAAGAGGCAAGCGTCTCTTGATTATCATCATCGATTGCTTGGACATAAATATGTTTATTTGATCTGAAAACTGAAATTCTTGGTCGCAAGTTTGTGCCTTTTATTTGTAAACTAACCCTTCTTTTTCTTCTCAATTTTTTATCAAAAGTAAATATTTTTCTCATATATTTTCCTTTTTTAATTATTTGACTCCTCCGGCTAATCCACCTTTAGCTTTCTTTCCAGGTTTCAACTTAATCTTTTCTCCCACATAACGAACCCCTTTACCTTTATAAGAATCGGGTTTTTTTAAATTTCTTATTTGATTAGCAACCTCTCCTACTAATTGTTTGTCGATGCCCGAAACAATAATCTGATTATTACCAACGACTTCAAATTTTATCCCTTCCCGTTTCTTATAAATTACAGGGTGAGAAAAGCCTAATTTGAAAATTAAATTCTCTCCTTGTAATTTTACGTTGTAGCCAGTACCAACAACCTCCAAACGCTTTTCCCATGGTTTAATAACTCCTTTAATCAAATTAGCGATTAGTTGTCGATATAATCCATGCAGAGCCTTTATTTTTTTTTCTTCTTTTTTTCTTTCAATCATTAAATAATTATCTTTTAAAACTACTCCTAAACCCTCCGGCATAGAAACTTCTTTTTTCCCAAAATTTCCTTTTAGCTTGACTGTGTTACCCTCAAGACTGACTGAAACTCCTTGCTCAATGAGAATTGGTTGTTGACCAATTTTTGACATAAATTACCAAATTGAAAATAATAACTCGCCACCAATCCTTAGTTTTTTCGATTCTTTATCAGTCAAAATCCCCTTTGAAGTTGATAAGATTGATATCCCCATTCCTCTGATGGTGGTCTTCAATTCTTTATAGGAAACATACCACCTTCTCCCAGGTTTTGAATAAATCTTTACGTCAGTAAAGAAATTCTTTTCATGACTATAGTTTAAATTAATCTCAATAATTCTCTTATTTCCTTCTTGTTTCACTCTAAAATCTTTCACAAAATCAAATTCTTTTAATTTTTTCAATATTGCCATATTCATTTTTGAAAATTGCGCATTAATTATTTCTTTTCTCGCTAAATAACCATTTTTTATTCTAATTATTAAGTCAATAAATAGACTATTCATAGTAATTAAAACAAATTATGTTGGTGAAACAATCTTTTTAGTCACCTTCCCATGACTTCTAAAAGTTCTGGTGGGAGCAAACTCTCCCAAACGATGACCCACCATAGCCTCGGTAATATAAATTTCAACAAATTTTCTACCGTTGTGAACAGCAATTCGATGGCCAACAAACTCAGGCGGAATTTGACTATCTCTCGCCCAAGTTTTTATTGGCATGCGATCATTAGTTTTTTTTTGTTTGAGCACTTTTTTCAAAAGTTTTTTATCAATATATGGACCTTTTTTTATCGACCTTGACATATTATTTTAAACAACTTACCAAGATATTTTTCTTACCCCAGGAATTTCTCCTTTTAAAGCTCTGGCTCGAAAACAAATTCGGCATATCCCGAAAAATCTTATATAACCCCGACTTCGACCACAAAAGGGACAGCGATTGCGTTTTCTAGCGGCAAATTTAACTTTTTTTAAAGCTTTAACTTCATCTGATTTTTTTGCCATAATTAATTCTTAAATGGAACTCCTAATTCTTTAAATAAAAGCAGTCCCTTCTCCCAATTTCGACAATTAGTCACAATCGTCACTTGTAAACCTCTAATTTTATCAATTTTATCAAATTCAATTTCAGGAAAAATCGTTTGCTCACGAAACCCAAGATTTAAATTACCACTCCTATCAATTGATTTTGTATCAATTCCATGAAAATCTCTAATTCTTGGTAAAATGATTTTAATTATCTTTTCAAGAAAATCATACATTTTTTTGCCTCGCAAAGTTACTTTTACCCCAATTGGAAAACCTTTTCTTATTTTAAAAGCAGAAACTGCTTTTCTTGCTTTAGTAATAATTGGTTTTTGACCGGTAATTACAGTTATCTGCTCTGTGATGTTTTTTAAAACATTTCTATTCATCACGGCCTCACCAGCGCCAACATTAATGACAATCTTCTTAACCCTAGGCACAGCCATAGGATTACTCAACCCTAATTTTTTTTGTAAATTTGGTCTTACTTGTTTAAAATAAAATTCTCTGATGTTCATATTCATCTAAAAATCTATAATTGACTACCGCATTTTTTACAAATTCTTATCTTATTATCCTTTTTAATTTGATAACCAACTCTGGATGGTTTTTGACAACTTTTACAAATCACCATCACTTTTGATGCATCTAAAGGTCTTGGGATAGAAACAATCGCACCTTGGGGTATTTTTTCACTTTTTTTAATATGTTTTTTATAAAGATTGATTCCTTGAATTAAGACTAGATTTTTTGTAGGATAAACTTTTTCCACCTTTCCCTCTTTTCCTTTATCCTTACCGTAAATCACTCTCACTAAATCACCTTTTTTGATTTTCATAGGAAAAAAAATTAATAAATTTCTTCAGCTAAACTAGCAATTTTTGAAAAACCTAAATCTTTGACTTCTTTGGCAATTGGGCCAAAAACTCTCGTCCCTTTTGGTTCTTTACTCCCTTTGCTAGCTAAAATCACACAAGCATTATCGTCAAAGCGAATATAACTACCATCACTCCTTCTTTTCTCTTTTTTAGTTCGAACGATTACTGCCTGATATTTTTCTCCTTTTTTTACCATTCCCTCAGGAATCGCTTCCTTAATAACAACATTAACAACATCTCCAATGCCGGCTTTTTTTTTATTACCTTGACCAGGAATGCCAATTAAATAACAAGTTTTACCGCCAGTATTATCAGCAATATTTAATATCGATCTTAGTTGTAGCATAAAAATTCTTAACTTAATTTTTTAACTACAATAAATTTTTTTTCTTTTGAAATCGGTCTTGATTCTTCAATTAATACTTTATCGCCAACTTTTAGATCAAAGTTCTTATTGTGAGCTTTAAATTTTTTGTGTCTCTTAATCACTTTTCTATATTTTGAATGCGAAAAACGTCTTTCGACCTTTACTACAACTGTTTTTTCCATTTTAGTGGAAACAACTTCACCAATTAATTTTTTTATCATAAGAGATTATTTTGTTTTTAACTCATTAATAATTTTTTGTTCAAGTTTTTTCTCATTTAAAACAGTCAACATCTGAGCCAATTTTTTTCTCGCCTTCGCTAACTGATTCGTATCTTTAGGTGCTTTTACTTTCATTTCTAGTATAAGACGAATAATTAAATCTCTTTGTTTATTAATTTCTTTCTCCAATTCATCAATTTTCATTTTTTTTATTAACTGAATCACTTTTTTCATAAGTTTTTCTCGATAAAAGTCGTTCTGACAGAAAGTTTACTACTAATATTTTTAAAAATCTTTATCGCGTCATTTCGCTCGACCCCATCTAACTCAAACAAAACTCTTCCAGGAGAAACAGGGCAAACATAACTGACAACTTCTCCTTTTCCAGCTCCCATGGTTACACCTTCAGGTTTTTGGGTATATGACTTATCAGGAAAAATTCTTATCCAGTATTTGCCATTTTTTCTTGTTGCTCGTGCTAAAATTAACCTTGATGCTTCTATCTGTCGATCCTTAACCCAACCACTATCAATGCTAATCAACCCATATCGTCCAAAATTAAGCTCATTTCCTTTAGTAGCAATTTTTCGCCAATTACCACGAAATTGCTTCCTAAACTTTTGTCTCTTTGGCGCTAGCATTTTATTTTTTACTAATCCAAACTTTTACACCAACGTACCCTGATTTAGTTAAAGCTGGGACACCAGCGTAATCTATTTGTTCTCTTAAAGTCGAGGTAGGTACTTTTCCTTGGAAGTATTTCTCTCGGCGGGCAATTTCTGCACCTGCGATTCTTCCTCCTAACTGTACCTTAACTCCTTTCGCTCCTGACTCCATTACTCGATCCATTGCATTATGAACCACTGCTCGATGAGGAAAATTTCTTATTAATTTTTCGGCAATATTAGTAGCAACATAATAAGCATTAAGATAGGGTTTTTTTACTGGTTCAATTCTTAAGTCTAATTTAATTTCTTTCTCTTTCTTCCCATCTTCATATTTATCATCTTCATAAAAAACGCTTTCGATTATTTTTTTGACGCTTTCTAATTTCTTTCCTCCCTGACCAATAATCAACCCTGGTTTAACAGAATAAATAATGACGCCAATTTTGTTTATCGCCCTTTCTATCTCTACCGCCGTAACCGCAGCATAACTTAATTTTTTCATTAATAAATCTCTTAATCGAATATCAGAAAGTAATGATGAACGATAACGCTTTTTATCTGAAAAAAACCACCGAGATTGCCAATTATAGATAATTCCTAGCCTTGCACCGATGGGATGAATTTTTTGACCCATATTATTTTTTTCGAATGTTATTGACTGATAATGGTTTTCGTGTCCGTCGATCACTTTTTTTTAAGTCATCTTTTTTCTGTTCTAAATTACCCCCATCTTCTTTTTTTTCTAAAACAATCTTTATATGAGAAAATCTTCTTTTATATGGTCTTACAGTCCCTCGACCACCTGGTCGATACCGTTTAAGTTTTATCCCTTCTTCAATCGCTAAAACTTTAAATTTTAACAAATTATCATCGGTTTTTAAAGCAATTTTGGCATTATTGATAGCTGTTTTTATAGCGGAATATAAAATTTTAGCTCCTTTTTTTGGAGTATAAAAAAGATAATCTAATGCCTTTTGGGGAGTTAACTTTTTTAACTCAGGCAAAAGAAATCTTAATTTTTTTGGTGAAATTCTTACATTTTTTATCACGGTGTTTGATTCCATATTTACTTTCTTTTCTCAATAATCAACTTATCACTATATTTATTTTTTTTTCTCGTTTTTTTTCCTCGAGCGGGTCTACCCCAAGGGGTTTTTGGATGCATTCCCTCGCCCACTCGTCCCTCACCACCACCATGAGGATGGCTGCGAGGATTCTGCGCTGTCCCTCTAACCGTCGGTCTTATGCCCATTAATCTTTTTCTACCAGCCTTACCAATAATTTCCTCTTTATGATCCACGTTACTTAATTGCCCAATAGTAGCATAACAATTTAGAAGAACTTTACGTTTCTCTCCTGAGGGAAGTTTAAGATGAGCGTATACATCGTCTTTACCAATAACAGTGGCAAACGCTCCGGCTGAACGAACTATTTGCCCTCCCTTTCCTGGAAATAATTCAATATTATGAACATTGACGCCGATAGGGATATTTTTTAGTGGTAGGGCGTTGCCAATCTTAACTTCTACATCCTCTCCGGCAATAACCTCATCACCAATTTTTAAACCTTCTGGCAACAAAATATATCTTTCTTCTTCATCTTCATATTTCACAAGAGCAATTTGTGTCGTCCGATTAGGATCGTATTCAATATTAACTACTTTGCCTTTTATATTACGCTTCTCCCGTGTAAAGTCTACTATTCGATAATATCGCTTTTGTCGTCCTCCTTGATGACGAACAGTAATTTTTCCTTGATTATTTCTCCCTGAATGTTTTTTTAGAATAACTTTCAATTTTTTGCTCATATTTGTTTTTAACTAGTTGGAAAAAGATCAATTGTTCCTTGTTTTAACTTAACATAAGCGATTTTTTTTGCTGGTAAAACGATTTCTTTTCTAAAGCGACCTATTTTTTTTCTATTTCCTTTTTGTAAACTAATTCGAACTTCCTCTACCTTTACCGGAAAAAGCTTTTCAATGATCATTTTAACTTGACTTTTTCTCAAGCGACGATCAACAATAAAAGCATAAATTTTATTCTTAGCTAAATTAATCGCCTTCTCTGTCATTAATGGTTTAATTGAAAAATTATTGATTTTCATCTCTAAATAATGATTGATAAAACTGATCGAAAGCCGAATAAGTAAAGATAAGTTTCTTCGCTTTTAAAATAAAGTACGGATTGATTTCGTCTAACCTCACTGTGGTTAAGAAAGGAAGATTCCTTGTTGCTTTGATGAAGTTAGCTTTTATTTTGTTTGGAATAACTAAAAAAATATTTTTATCTTTTTCCTTGTTAATTTGAAACACTTTTTCTAAAACATCATTGATTTTTTTTGTCTTTAGTTCAGTCTTTAAAAAAGAATCATCGATTAAATTAAGAGATTTACCTTGATTTAGTTTATAAACAAAACTATAGATAAAAGCTAATTTTATTTGTTTTTTATTAATTTTTAGCCTTTTTTTTATTGGTTTTGGACCATGGGCAATCCCGCCTCCAACAAAAATAGGTGCTTTAATATCACCATGTCTTGCTCTTCCTGTTCCCTTCTGACGATAAATTTTTCTCGTTGATCCAGAAACCTCAGCTCTTGTTTTTACTGACTTTGTTCCTTGATGTTGATTGGTTAAATAAACTCGGAGATAATGACTAAGCAGTTTCAAATTATTTATTTGTGGAATATTTTTTTTGGAAATTTTAACTTCTTGAATTACCTTTCCTTGTGAGTCATAAACTGGAAAAACTAGTACTGATGAATTTTTCGTCTCTCTTTTTAACAATGTTGATTTTAATTTATTTCCTTTAATTTTTTCCATACTAACTTTTAAGATAACGAACTTTTTATCTCTAACCATTGACCGGTTTTTCCAGGAACCAAACCTTTTAAATAAATTTTGTTTCCTTCTATTTTAAAGATTGAGAGATTCCTAATTGTTACCCTTCTCATACCAGCATGACCGGCCATTCGTTTTCCTTTATAAACTCTTCCAGGAGTCGTCGTTTGACCAATTGATCCTGGAGCTCTTTCTCTGTCTGACTGACCATGAGTCCGTGGACCACCAGCGAAATTGTGTCGGCCGACTACTCCTTGAAATCCCTTTCCTTTTGAAATTCCAGAAACATCAACTTTTTCACCTTTTTGAAAAAAAATACTGGGATCAACTTTTTCTCCGATAAATATTTTCTTTTCATTAACGATAATGCCTTTTTTGTTATTTTCCTCAATTACTTTTATCTTATCTTGATAATCTTCTAGTCTTATCTCTTTTAAAAAAGCAAGCGGGGTTTTGATCCCCGCTTTTTCAAGTTCTCCTTGGACTGGTTTTTTAATAGTTTTTTTCCAACCAATCCCAAGTTTAACGGCAAAATAACCACTAATAGAAGGTATTTTAACATCAACAAGATAACACTCATTACTATCAATGACTGTTATTGGAATCCTTTTTTCCCCTTCAGTAAACCCTTGAATTTGAGTAATTTTTTTCCCTAAAATAAAACCTTTCATATAAAAACAAAAAAGCCCCAGATTGGGGCGTGTTTCCAATCTGAATAATTTTTAAAAAAAATTTTGCTGATTAAAATTCATTTCAATAATTATACTAAAAAAAATTTACCAGTCAAATACTTTACATTTTTATTTCAATATCCACCCCTGCGGGTAGTTCAAGATGCATCAAGGAATCTATAGTTTGATTGGTTGGATCAATAATATCAATCAATCTTTTATGAATTAACAAACCAAAATGGTCTCGAGCGTCTTTATCGGTAAAAGGTGATCGATTCACAACAAAAACCTTTTTATCTCTTGGCAAAGGAATAGGACCAATAAGGGAAGCACCTGTTTTGACAGCGACATCAACAATCTTCTGACAAGTTTCATCAATCAAGCGATGATCGTATGACTTTAATTTAATTCTAATCTTCCCTTTTGGCATAGTTTAAAAGGTGCGCAATTAATACCTTTCACTAATCGCCCTCAATTACTCAATTATTTAATTATTTTTGTCACAGTTCCCGCGGCAACAGTATGTCCTCCTTCTCGAATAGCAAATCTTGATCCCTCCTCTAGCGCTACCGGATAAATAAGTTTTACCGTCACTTTAAGATTATCACCAGGCATTACCATCTCTACGCCCTGAGGCAAATTCACCTCACCTGTAACATCAGTTGTTCGAATATAAAATTGCGGTCGGTAACCATTGAAAAATGGGGTATGCCTACCTCCTTCTTCTTTAGTTAAGACATAGATTTGGGCTTCAAACTCAGTATGAGGTGTGATTGAACCTGGTTTCGCTAAAACTTGACCTCTTTGAACTTGATCTTTCTCAACTCCTCTTAAGAGAATGCCGACATTGTCACCAGCCTGGGCCTCATCAAGAGTTTTTCTAAACATCTCGATTCCAGTAACAACGGTTTTTTTTGTCTCTCCGATGCCAACAATCTCAACCTCCTCGTTCAACTTTAAAACTCCTCTTTCTACTCTTCCAGTAACTACGGTACCCCGACCTTGGATAGTAAAAATATCTTCTATGGGCATTAAGAATGGTTTCTCCTTTTCTCTTACCGGCTCAGGAATATATTCGTCAACCGTCTTTATTAATTCCTCAATCGATTTTATTGCTTCTGGATCATCTTGAAGAGTTTTTAATGCTGAACCCCGAATAATGGGTGTTTTATCCCCTGGATATCCATATTTTGTTAATAAATCTCGGACTTCCATCTCAACTAGATCAACAATCTCTTTATCTGAAACCATATCAACTTTGTTTAAAAAAACGACAATAGCGGGTACGTTTACTTGCTTAGCCAGAAGAATATGCTCTCGTGTTTGGGGCATTGGACCATCTGGAGCTGAAACTACCAAAATTGCTCCATCCATCTGAGCCGCACCCGTAATCATATTTTTTATGTAATCCGCATGTCCTGGCGCGTCAATATGAGCATAATGTCTTTTTTCAGTTTCATATTCACTATGATGAAGATTGATCGTCACTCCTCTTGATCTTTCTTCTGGGGCTTTATCAATCTCTTCATATTTTAAAAACTTAGCCATACCCTTTTTAGATAAAACGTAGTGAATAGCTGATGTCAATGTGGTTTTTCCATGATCAACATGACCAATTGTTCCAATATTTAAATGAGGTTTAGTCCGTTGAAAAACTCCTTCTGTCATAGTTTTTAAAAAATTGGTAATTTATAAAAAAAAGATTTTAAGTAAGTCAAAAAAATTATTGACTTTATCTTTTAATTCTATTATGATAATTCATTAGATGAAAAAAGTCAAGGCTTTTTTTTATATCTTTAAGGAAAGTTTTCTTCCAAATAGTGCTTATTATAAAAAAATTACCAAAACTCCTTTTTTATTTTCTTTAAAATATTTTCTCTCTTTGTTTATCTTTCTCAATTTTTTTTTACTTCTTTATTTCTTAAATCTTTTTTCCTATAAAAAAGTCCATTCTATTTTAATCAACGTCCGCAATAGCTTTCAAAACTTTCCAGAAGAATTGATCTTGATTAAAAAGGGTGGTAATTTAGTAACAACGTTAAACCGACCTTACTTCTTTTGGACAAAGTTTAAAGAGAATCCCATTCTTGTTTTTACCATTAACGAAACCGCTGATGATAACTTCATCGCTAAAACACCCTCCTATCTTATTGTAACAAGTCAGTATTTAATAATTAAATCTCTAAACAATAAAGACATTTCTAAAATTCCTCTTATTCTAATTAAAGATTTTTATCTTGATAAAAACACCATAAAAAACGTTATCATCTTTTTGGATAAATTGAAAGAAAATTTACTGGTAATTTATATTTTTGTTTTTATCCTTTTCTTTTTTACCCTGGGATTAATGTCTTTTTTAATCACGATAACTTATCTTTTAATTTCGTCTTTTTTAGTTTATCTTTACTTTAAAATAAAACATAAAAGACATTTTCATTATAAAAAAATTTTTCAACTTTCACTTCATTCAGTCACTTTCATTCTATCGATTGAATATTTATTTTTTTTCGTTCTCTCTCCCTTAAAATTAACAACCCAATGGTCAATTTATCTAATTCCCTTTTTATTTATCTTAGTTTCCTCATTAATTACCAGTACCAGCGTCTGGGTGGCTTACAACAACAAATCTGAACCATAAATTCTAACAAACTCTTCTTTCTGCTAAAATAAAAAAACAATGAATCAAAATCATATTCAACTAAATAAAGAACAAAAAGAAGCTATTTTCTACAATAAAGGACCCCTTCTAATCATTGCTGGAGCCGGCACTGGAAAAACTACGGTTATTGTAGAAAAAGTTAAAAATCTTTTAAAAAACAAATTGGCCAAACCAGAAGAAATTCTTGTTTTAACCTTTACTGAAAAAGCTGCTTTTGAAATGCAAGAACGAATTGATCAAACTCTTCCTTATGGTATTTATAATCTTAATATCTCAACTTTCCACGGCTTTGCTAACGATCTTCTTAGAGAAAAAGGGATAGATATTGGTTTACCATTAGATTATAAATTAATGACCGAAGCCGAATCAATTATTTTTTTAAGAAAAAATCTTCATCGCTTTAATCTCACTTACTATCAACCCATGGGTAACCCTAACAAATTTCTTGCCGCACTTTTAGATCATTTTTCTCGATTACGAGATGAAAATATTTCTGAAGAAGAATATCTTAAATTTGTTAAAGAAAAAAAATTTGAAGATGAAGAGGAAGGAAAACGGTATTTAGAACTCACTCAAGCATATTTTCTTTATCAAAAATTAAAACTTGAGAATCAATTACTCGACTTTTCTGATTTAATTTATTATCTTCTTAAACTACTACGATCAAAACAAAATAATTTAAAACAACTTCAAAATCAATACCGATATGTTCTAATTGACGAATTTCAAGATACGAATTTTTCTCAATATGAGTTGATAAAACTCCTAGCGCGACCAACAAACAATCCCTATTTAACAGTCACCGGTGACGATAACCAAAGTATTTACAAATTCCGCGGCGCTTCAATTTCTAATATTCTCAATTTCATGAAAGATTACCCTCAAGCAAAAGTAGTGACATTAACTAAAAATTATCGCTCTAACCAAACAATCCTTGATTATGCATATCAATTAATAAAAAATAACGATCCCTATACCCTTGAATCGCAATTAAAAATATCAAAAAAATTATCAGCTAGTAAAGAAAATATCCCTCACGCGGTTAATTTCTTTTATGGTGATAATATTACTGAAGAAACCGATTATGTGGTAAAAAAAATCAAAGAGTTAGTTAAAAAAAACTATCGATATGTTGATATTGCTCTTTTAGTTCGCGCTAATAACCACGCTGACTCTTTTGTTAATGCTTTTTTAAGGGAAGGTATTCCTTATCAATATTTAGGACCCAACATTCTATTTAAACAACCAGAGATTAAAGATTTAATTGCTTTCCTCAAATTCATCGCTGATCCTTTTGATTCAGTTTCTTTATACCGCTTATTAATCATGGACATCTTTAACCTTGACCAAACCGACCTTGTTTTTTTAAATAATTTTGCCAAAAAAATCAATAAGCCGCTTTTTCAAGCAATTGAAATCTATCTTTCGTTTTTCTATTCAGAATTAAGACAAGAAAATTATTCAATTTATGAAAAATATCTCCCCTTGTTAAAAAAAAAGACAAAAGAAAAACTTTACCAAATTTTTAAACTTTTAAATTTTCTTTTAAAATTATCAGCAAAAAAAACTGCTGGTCAAATTCTTTATATTTTTTTAGAAAAATCAAATTATTTAAATAAGCTGATTAATCCAAAAAGCGAAAAGGAACAAGAAATTACGATCAACATTTCAAAATTTTTTGACTGGCTCAAAAACTATGAATCAACTCAGGAAAACAACTCGATTGTCAATACGGTTGAATTTTTAGAGATGACTTTAGAATTAAAAGAATCACCATTGGCTCCAATCACCGATTTGGTTAATTATAATGCCGTCAATATTTTAACCGTTCATGGAGCTAAAGGTTTAGAGTTCCCAGTGGTATTCTTAGTCAATTTGGTTAACAATCGGTTCCCAACAAGAGAAAAAAAGGAAATTATTCCTCTTCCTGAAGCGCTAATTAAAGAAATCTTACCTCCTGGAGATCATCAACTTCAAGAAGAAAGACGCCTTTTCTATGTTGGTTTAACCCGGGCAAAAGACTTAGTTTTTTTAACTGCCAGTAAGTTTTACGGAGACGGAAAAAGACAAACAAAAATCTCTCCATTTGTCATTGAAACTTTGGGAGAAAAAAAAGTGTCCACATTGCTTCAAGTGAAAAAAAAAGAAAAAAATCAACTCTCAATTTTTGACTTTAAACCTCAAGAAGAAGAATCCATCAAGGAAAAATTAATTGAAAATAGATTCTTTTATTCAGCGATTAATACTTATCTCACTTGTCCTTTACAATACAAATATCAATATCTTCTTAAAATTCCGACCGAAGCTTCTGCTTCCCTTTCTTTTGGTAATACGATTCATACTACTCTTCAAAAATTTTATAAAAAATTCCTCTCAGATAAAAAAGTCGATGAGAAAGTATTAATTGAACTACTCCATAAAAACTGGATTCCAATCGGCTACCATTCTTTTGAACATGAAAAAAGAGTCAAGGAAGAAGGTGAAAAAATTTTAATTAATTATTACAAAAAGTTTCATCATCCAGATTTGAAAATTATCGCTTTAGAAAAATCATTTCGCTTTAGATTAGATAACCGCTATTTAATCGTTGGAAAAATTGATCGAATTGATATTAACGAAAAGAATGAAATAGAAATTATTGATTATAAAACAGGAGAAATACCGGATGAAAAAAAACTAAAAAATGATCTCCAGCTAACAATTTATACTCTTGCCCTTTTAAACGATCAAGAAATTAAACCAAGCTTAGAAAAAATTACTGTTTCTTATCACTACCTCCAAAAGAATAAAAAAATTTCTTTTAAAAAAACTGATGATGAGATTGAGAAAGTTAAAATAAAAATTATTGAAAATATTGAAAAAATTAATCAAAACCAATTTGATCCAAAGGTTGGTCCGTGGTGCGATTTCTGTCCTTTTCGTATTATTTGCGACGCCTGGCAATAAGACATTTGTTATAATAACTCATAAATGGAAGCATTAATTAAAAAAAATGGTGAAAAAATCATTCCTCTTTTATCATGGATCACTATCACATTCCCCATCTGGCTTTCACCCTTTCATCCAGCTATTGTCGCTTATTTCATTTTGGGATTTGACCTTTATTTTCTTTTTAAGTCAATGAGAACTTCATTGTTAGCCGTTATTGCTTATAAAAAAATTATTCGCTTTCAAAAAATTAAATTTTTAAAAAAAATAAATCGCCGTTCAAAAAAACCAAAGATTACCCATTTCGTAATTATCCCCAATTATAAAGAAAAAATTGAAAAATTAGAATCAACGATTAAAGCCATTACTCGAAGTGAGCTCCCATCAAAAAATATTTACTTAGTCCTAGCCTTTGAAAAAAGAGAAAAGGAAGCTCCTGAAAAGGCAAAAGTTTTAGCAAGAAATTTTGCAGCTCAATTTAAAAATATTATCATTACTTATCATCCATTGAAAAAGGGGGAAGAGCCAGGTAAAGCCAGTAATCAAACTTATGCAGCCAAAATCGTCAAAAAATATGCAATTAACAATCATCTTGATATTAAAAATACCTTAATTACTATCTGTGATGCCGATAGCCATCTACCTCAAAATTACTTTTCGTATCTTGAATATCGATTCTTAACCGATAAGAGTCGTCTTTATCATTTTTATTGGGCGCCAGTATTACTTTATAATAATTTTTGGCAGCTACCTCTAATCGTTAGAATCCAAACCACTCTCTCGTCGATTCTTCGGCTCGCTTTTTTAGAAGAAAAAGAGAATCTAATTCATATCTCTACCTACTCAACTAATTTATGGCTTCTTGATCAAGTTAATTTTTGGGATACGAATATTATTCCTGAAGATTGGCATATTTATCTTCAAGCCTTTTTTAAGTTTGGACCAAAGATAAAAACTCTTCCTCTTTACACCATCGTTAATGGTGATGCCGTTTACTCAGGAAAATTATTAAAAACTTTAATCAATCGATATCAGCAAGAAAAACGCTGGGCTTGGGGTGCAACTGATGTTGGGTATGCATTAAATAATCTCTTTAAAAAAAACAATGTTGCTTTTTTGCCTAAGTTAAGAAAAATTCTTTATATTGCAGAAACTCATTTCTTATGGCCAACCACTTTCTTCATTCTTACCTTAAGCGCCAATATTCCTCCGCTAATTAATCCGGTTTTTAAACAAACAGTTCTTGGTTTTTTCTTGCCTCGAATGGCAGGAGTGATATTAACTTGTGCTTCAATCTTTCTTATTTTGTATGTCTTTCTTGATTTAAAAATTAGATCGATTCTTAAGCAAAAAACAAATCTTATCAGTCTACCTTTTCTGTTTATTCAATGGTATCTTTTGCCGATTATCTCTTTCTTTTTCTCCTCTCTACCAGCGCTTGATGCCCAAACAAAAATGCTCTTAGGGAAAAAAATTAAATATCAGGTAACCGAAAAGGTATGACAATTATATGATAGATTATCTTGTCAAAAAAACACCGCTTATTTTTTTTACCCAATCTCTCTGGCGTGATGAAGCTTTTTCCTATTTATTAGCAAAAAAAAATCTTTTAGAAATTATTTTTTTAACTGCTAGAGATTTTAATCCCCCTTTGTATTATTTTTTATTACATTTTTGGATGAAATTTTTTGGCTCTTCAGAAATTGCCCTTCGACTACTTTCACTCATTTTCTTTTGGGCAACTGTTTATGTTAATTTCTTGTTTTTAAATGAAGTCTTTAGACTTTCGTTAAAAAAAAGTTTTTTTTATTTATTGTTTTTTCTTATCAATCCTCTTCTTAATTATTATGCTTTTGAAGCGAGAATGTATACTTTATTTGCTTTTTTGACTTCTTTATCTTTTTACGCTTTCTACACTAACAAAAAATCCCTTCATTTCTATGCCACAACTCTGGGACTTTTTACTCACTATTTTATGATTTTTCCTGTTATTTCTCAAATTTTTCTTTCTATCTTTTTTTCAAGAAAAGAGAAGAAAAGCAAATATCACAAATTTTGGCAAACATTAAAACCGTTATTGATTTTCTCTCCATGGTTAATTTATGTTTTTATTATCAACCAACCATTAAAAAATTCATTTTGGATTTTACCTCTAAAACTAAGGGAATTACCTCATTTTCTTTCCTTAATTTATTTTGGCTATGAAGAAGGTTTTAAACTCTTTGATTTTAACTTGAGCCAAACCACTTTCCTTATTTTCTTTTTACTTATTTTTGTAATTTTTAGTCTTTTCAAAAATAGAAAAATTACTTATCTTGTTTTATTTCTCTTACTCTGGTCAATCATTCCTTCTTTTTTAATCGCTCTTTTCTCTTTTAAGATACCCCTATTTCTTCCTCGGTATCTGATCTTTGCTAATGTTGGCCTAATCCTTTTTCTTATTTTTACAATCGAGAAACTTCCCTTATTTTTAAAAATAATTATCATCCCACTAATTTTTATTCAAACAATAAACTATAACCAACTTCAAATAAAATACCGAAATAAATCAAATATTCACGAAACAATTAAAAAAATAAAAATTATCGCGCGAAAAAGGGATTATCTATACGTTATTGATGAATTAAATTATTTTCCTGCCGTTTATTATTTTGGTGATGAAAAAAGAGTCTTTATCTATCAAAAAAATTATAATGAAATCCCCAGTTATGTTGGAAAAATCCTCATCCCAAAAGAAAAAATCACCTTTCATCTTCCAATTTACCCAAGCAAAGCCTTTATTTTAATTTCCAACAATAATTATCAAATTCAATCATCTTTATGAAGAAAAAAATTTTTCTTGTAGTTACTGGGGTAATAAAAAAAAATGATTGCTATCTTTTGACTAAAAGAAGATCACCAAAAAAAGAGTTGAATAAATGGCAATTTCCCGGAGGAGAGTTAAAATTCAAAGAATCTTTGGAAAAAGCCCTTAAAAGAGAATTGAAAGAAGAATTGGGAGTAGAAGTCAAGATCATTAAATTTATCCCTAAAGTATTTGAAATAAGAAGAGAAGAAGATAATTTTCACGGTTTGTTTTTTGTCTTTCTCTGCCATCTTTTAAATGACTCTCAAAAAATCGTTTTAAATAATGAAGCTTCTAAATTTGGTTGGTTCACAAAAGAAGAGATTTCAAATTTGGATAGTCTTCCAGGAACAAAGGAAATTATTAATCTGATTCAAGATCAATCTTTTTATTTTTAATTAATTTTAAAATCTTTTGAAAGGCGTCCTTATCTGAAGAATAAGTTAAAATTGAAAGAACCTCTTCTTGAAGAAAAAATTTAGCCTGAGAAACCTCCCAATCATGATTGGCGGGATTTCCAGATTGATACTTCATTAAATAATAATAAACTGTCTTTTTTATTAACTCATCTTGCCATCGATATTGATAGAAAGTCTTTATTGGCGGTAAATCAATAATTTTTGCCTTGACGCCTCCTTCTTCCTCAACCTCTCGCAATGCAGCTTCCTCCATCGACTCTGAAGAATTTTTATCGCCTACCAACCCCTTAGGAAAAACCCAACCTTTGTGTTGAGAATGTTGAACAATCAACCATAGATATTGATTGTCCTCTTTTTTAAAAACAATTCCACCGGCAGAAGTTTGATAAACAATTTTCATACTTCTTTTTCATATACCATTCCTAACCCTGCTTCCTGAAGTTGATCCATAATTATTTCTGCTCTTTTGATATCAATATTTAATTTTTGGGCTAAATCTCTTGCTGATAAATCAGTTTCTGTTTGCAGGATTATCTGCCATGCTTTATCAAAAAGAGGATCTTTTTCTTTTTTTTCTCGTTCTCCTTCAATCAAATGAGCTTTCCCTGTTGGTTTTTCTTGAATTCCTTCTAATTTTTTAATTCTTTTTTCAATCTGGTCTAATTTTTCTAAAATCACCTTTAAAGCATTGTCCATAAATTAATTATAACAATTAAAGATTAAACAAAAAAGTAGAACTTGGAACGTAGAGCGTGAAACTTGAAACCTAAAACATAAAACAATAGAAATTTTAAACTAATTCCTAAAAAAAATTGAAGAGATTGATTGAAAATTGGTTATTGGTTGTTAACTATTAATATTTTTGTTTAAAATTTGTGATTTAGAATTTGATTATTGTTTCGAATTTCGTGCTTCGAATTTAGGATTTTTTTTTATAATATTTTCTTCCCATTTGGTACTCAAAAATCGGCTTTTTAATGGGTCCAAAAAAGTTGGTAAATAATTGCTTTGATTGATTTGTAAAGACTTTTTGATAATCATTCTCTTTCAACTGCAAACAATCTCCTTGTCCAAGCCACCCACCCTCTTAAAAACTGATTTCTTGATAATTATACAAGGACCATTGGTGCTGGTTCGATTTTTTGAAACAAATTTATTGATGAATTCATCAAAGTAAAAATGAAATGATTTTTTATTCCTTTTTTTGCTAGATTCCAGACCGTCGCTACTTCTAAAAATAAAATCATTTGCGGGTTCGACATCGCCATTAAAAAAATAAGAAACTCTCCCCCTTCCTCTTTCAGCTCCAAAATTCCTCGCCTAAGAAACATTTTTAACTTTTTTTGATAAAAAAAAGAGATGAGAGTTTAATCTTTAAACCTTTTAATAACCGTTGGTATTTTCTCCCTAAACCAATAAATCGGCGATTATTTCAAAATTTAGATATTTGACAAGTTAAAGAAGACAATAAAATCGTTAAACTTTCTTCTTTGTTTTTGTCGAGATGATAAATAGAAAAAAATGGTTAATAATTAAAAATTTAATTATTCAATCAAAGAAGAACTTCTCATAATTGAAAAACTATAAAACCTCTCACGATTATCTCTTTTTGCTTTTCTTTGTTATCTTCATGCTGGGTATCTAACCAAGCCGGCAAATGATATGAAAATTGTTTTCGCGGTAACCAAAGCGGAGAGAGTGGGATTCGAACCCACGATCCTCCGATTCGGAGGATACCGGTTTTCAAGACCGGCCCGTTCAACCACTCCGGCATCTCTCCAAAAAGGTGTGGGAAATGAGGCGCAGAGGGGAATCGAACCCCTGCATAGGTGTTTTGCAGACACCTGCGTTTCCACTTCGCCACTGCGCCACAACTTATTTAGTAAGATAGTTTTGAAAAACACTGATGCGTTATCACTTTGCCAGCACACTAAAAAATCTCTACAAATCTTCTCTAATATTCAATTATACCTTAAACATCACCTTTTAAATTAAAAAGTAAATCCAAAAAAAATAATTTTTAATTTTAAAGACCCTCAACAATAATAGATATATTCACTATGTTATTTTTTAATGATATATAAATCTAAAATCTCAAATTATAAAATAAAAAAAATTATTAATTGTTTTTGTCTTTATTTAACCCCCACTCAAAGATCAAAAATAAGAAATATTTCAAGAGAATTAATAGATATTATTCTTTATTTAAAAAAATAATCTTTAATTATCAAATTACTCAAATTAAAAATTTTA